>JBBRBA010000038.1:0-27976 GCA_038206285.1 Geobacterales bacterium | reverse complement strand
CCAGACGCCCGCCGCCATACGTTGCTTTTCCGGACGGGGGGGTATCTCTGCTCCACGACCAATTTTCGGAAAGCGTTCCTTAAGCTCTCGCACGGGAAGGCCGGCAACGTATGGCGGCGGGCGTCTGGAGGCAGGCACCTTTCTTATCTGCGGCATCAGTATCTCTTTTGCTTCGAGTCTGGGTTCCGGTCTTCCGGCAACCATTTCCCCCCGGGGAAAAGCGCCAGCAGCGAGCTTTGCATAGCTTCCCCTGCCGGAAACAAAGGAGTTCCGGTTCACTCCCGTCACGGCATTTCTGACATTTGCCAGCCGGTAGATGTTGGTGGTCTGGTTCACCGTCACGTTGGTTATATTGGTTACATTTACACTCTGCCTGCCGTAATAGCCTCTGCCATAATAGATCTCTCCGGGAGCGAGCGGGACCCAGCCGACATAGTCAGGAGTCGTGATCCAGCCCACAAAAGCCGGAGCCCAGAAAACATCTCCGGGGAGGGGAGGCACCCAGCACCAGCCGAAACCGCTCACCATGGACCAGCGCCCGTAATGATAGGGGGCCCATCCCCATGGCTCAGAGGGAATCCAGACATAATCGCCGCCCCGCCAGATCCAGCGGCCAGACCGGTAGGGAGCCCAGTCGGCATCAACCACCACTGCGGGCCTCCAGACCCGGCCGTACTCCTGAACTTCGAGCCATTCTCCCGACGATGAGAGCTCCTCTTCGTAGGCACCAAGTTCTCCCGGTAAATTACCGCCGCTACGTCTTGCCAACTTGTTGTCACGCTGCGTGTTCCATTTGTCCCAGGCATCCGGAGCGTTAACCGGTGAAATCTCCGACCGTGAGTCCTCCAGACTGAGCATTTCACCCTTGAGGACTTTTGTCCGGCTGCCGTAACTTTCCACATAGACATTCCCCTTGAAAACGGAGATTACCTCTTCGCCCTGTTCGGTAATGTCGATGCGCAGGCGGGATTTGTCGTAAAGTTTCACCGTGCTGTCGGTCAGGTCGATCTGGATGTCCCAGCGATGCTGTTCTCCGCTACGGACATAGATTCTGCCCATGCCGAGGTAAAACTGGAGAGATTCATCGTCAACCTTGAGAATGCTGAGCGAACTTTTTTCATCAAGGCGGATAATGGTTCCGTCCTGGAGTTGAATCTCAGTTCTGCTCTCTTCAGGAGCCCAGATACTGTCCCCTTCATAAAGAGGAGTGTTTACTGCTGCCGGCACCCAGTCATCGGTGTCGGCTACCCTGACCTGTACGTCTCCTTCTGTCAGGTTAAGCCTTGCAAACCCCTGTACCGCGGCATAGGTTTGCAACGGGAGGAGAAGAAATCCCACCAACAGAATCATTGCCCTAAAATAACTCATCTTTCACCTCATTTCCGGCAGGGCTTACCCCAAATAATTAGGAATGTTACCCGACGGTGACTATATCAGCTATTTTATGCCTTGCCTTAGGAAACAAGCAAGTGACATGCCACACTGCAGGGAACGCAAATGCAAAAGGCCCGCTTTCGCAAGAGCGGGCCTTTTGCATTTGTATATAGAGTTCTCCAGGATAATCAGGGGAGAGGGTGAATACCCCATGCCGCCAGCTCTGCCATAACTTTCTCCTGCAGCAGAACCACAGCTGCTGCCACCTCCGCTGACATCTCCAGATCCATTTCGATCGACCCCGGCTGTACCCCCCAGAGCACCATCTCCTCCGGGGCATAACCCTGGAGGTCGGCAACGAGCAGGAGATCCTTCAGCCCCATCTGGTGCGGCGATACCTTGGTCGCCAGGGTGAGCGGGATATCATCACCTGTAAGCCTGACGAGCGTTCCCGGCGCTTCGCCGGTCTCTACCGCATCAACAACCAGCAGCCTGGCAACACCCTCCAGGTAAGGGAGCAGATCCAGCCCAAGGGTGCCGCCGTCAAGCAGGGTCACATCATCAGGAAAGACGAACTCCCGGGCAAGCGCCTGCACCACCCTGACCCCGGCTGCGTCGTCATTCATCAGCACGTTGCCTATACCCAGCACGAGTGTTCGCAGCCGCTCAGTCCTCTTCTACCGATTTGTAGCCGCTGAACATGCTGGACATTATACCGCCGCGCTCCTTGATATCCATCAGCCAGCAACTGTAGACATGCTGGATGACAAAGCCGATCAGCAGCCACATGAAGCTGTGGTGAATCAGCCGGAGCGACTGGTTGCTGAAGATATGGGTAACCCAGCCAAGGAGTCTGTGCAGTATTCCGCCCGGCGCATGCTCCGAATAAAGGGTGAAGCCGCTGACGATTATCCCGAGATAGAGGAGAAAGACCAGAAAATATGCCACACCGGCAACGGCATTATGCCCGATTACGTGGGGAAGTTTTTTGTCGAGAAAGAAGTAGTAGCGGAAGGTTGCTGCCATCCTCTGCCGCTCAGACCTGTTCAGATAGGGGAAGAACGTCCGCCAGTTGCAGTATTTGTTGCCAACCAGTGACCAGTAGGCTCTTACTGCCAGCCCGATGGCAAAGACATAGGCGGCAGTGAAGTGTACAAAGCGGATCCACCCCATGGTATAGGCAGAAGCCGATTGGCCTATTGACAGCGGATGGCCGATGAATATCCCGGTGATGCAGAGCGTCGTTATGACGACTACATTAAGCCAGTGAGTGACCCGCACCGGAATTTCCCAGACGTACTTGATTGAGAGCTTTGACATATGCGCACCTCCACCGTAATCCGAATGCGGGACCTACTTCACCTGCACCCTGATAATTTCGCTGCCGGTTGCGTCGAGAACGTGCACTGCACAGGCGAGGCACGGGTCAAACGAGTGAATCGTCCTCAGTATCTCCACCGGTCTGTTAGGGTCTGCTATCGGCGTACCGATCAGCGCTTCCTCGTAAGGGCCTCGCTGCCCCTTGTGATCTCGGGGCGAAGCATTCCAGGTCGAGGGGACAACCGCCTGATAATTAAGGATCTCCTTGTTCTTTATCTTGATCCAGTGGCCGAGCGCGCCGCGTGGCGCTTCGTGCAGGCCGTATCCTGCAGCCTCTGACGGCCAGGTTGACGGATCCCACTTCTCCTGGGAATGGACGCGGAGATCTCCCTTGGCGATATTATCTTCAAGCTGTTGCAACCAGACTGGCAGCTGCTGCGCCGTGATGAGGCAGTCGATGCCGCGGGCGCCGGTTCTGCCAAGGGTGGAGAAGAGTGCTTCCGGTCCGACGTTAAGATGCTTCAGGACAAGCGTCACCGCATCCCTGGTCTCCTTGTGGCCTGCTGCAAAGGCGACCAGCAGTTTTGCCAGCGGTCCGACTTCCATCGGCCGTTCTTCGTAGCGCGGCGCCTTGACCCAGGAATATTTCCGGTCGGTATCAAGATTCTTGTAGGGCGGTTTCGGTCCGGTGTACCTGGCTTCCGTCTCCCCCTCCCACGGATGGGCGCCTTTCCCCTGACCGCCTGAATATTCGTACCAGGAGTGATCAACATATTCGGCAATCTTCTTCTGATCCACAGGATGAACCTTTGACAAGTCCTTGCCGAGAATGATGCCCGGCGGAAAGAACTGCTTGCCGCTGGCCGGATCCGGAAATTCACCATAGGAGAGATAGTTGCCGACACCGCCGCCGATTCCTGCCCAATCCTTGTAAAAGGAGGCGATCACCAGGAGGTCGGGGATGTAGACCTTTTCGACGAACTCCTTTGCTTTCCTGAGGAGGCTGTCAATCTCGGCCAGCTTGTCGGCATTAAGGGCGTTCTGGGAATCCGGATCGATCGGAATCGCCATACCCCCTACCAGGAAGGTCTGCGGATGCGGATTCTTGCTCCCGAGAATAGCATGCACGCGGATAACATCCTTTTGCCACTCCAGCGCCTCGAGATAGTGCGCTGTCGCCATCAGATTCGCCTCCGGCGGCAGTTTCATGGCAGAGTGCCCCCAGTAGCCGTTGGCAAACGGGCCGAGCCGTCCTTTGGCAACAAAGGCTTTCAGCTTGTCCTGCACCCCTTTGAAATAGGTGGCAGAATTCAGCGGCCAGTCGGAGAGGGAGGCGGCCAGCGAAGCGGTTTTTGCCGGATCTGCCTTGAGCGCCGAAGTGATATCAACCCAGTCAAGCGCGTGGAGATGGTAGAAGTGGATGACATGATCCTGGACATTCTGGATTCCCATGATGATGTTGCGGATAAGCTCGGCATTGGGCGGCACCTTGATGTTGAGTGCGTTTTCAACCGCCCGGATTGAAGCGATGGAGTGAACAGTCGTGCAGACGCCGCAGAACCGCTGGGTAAAGTACCAGGCATCCCGCGGATCGCGACCTTTCAGGATCTTTTCTATGCCGCGAAACATGGTGCTGCCGCTCCAGGCATCCACAATCTTGCCATTACTTACTTCGGCCTCTATTCTTAAATGCCCCTCGATTCTGGTAATCGGGTCAACGACGATCTTTGTCATCTTTGATGTCCTCCCTCTTTTTGCCTTCCATTTTCTCTTCACCACGGAGCGCACTGACAACGGCATGACCGGCAAAGAGAGCTGCCGTACCTGCTGCCAGGCCTATGCCGATCTTGTCGGCCGTAGACTCGATGCCGAAACCGGGAACGTTCGGAAGCCGCCGGTAGAAGGGCGTCATGGTATCCCAGAACATCGGCTGCGAACAACCGGCGCAGCCATGGCCGGAAGCGACCGGCCAGCTCGTCTTTTCGTTGTAACGCTGGCTTGGGCAGTTATGGAAGGTCTCGGGCCCCTTGCACCCCATCTTGTAGAGACAGTGCCCCTTGCGGTGCGCCTCATCACCCCACATTTCGACATACTGGCCGGCATCGAAGTGCGGCCGGCGCTCGCAGTTGTCGTGAATCCGCTTGCCATAGGCAAAGAGCGGTCTGCCGAAACCATCGACAGCCGGAAGTTTCTTGAAGAGAAGAAAGTGGACAATAGTTGCCGTAAGATTGTCGGCATTGAGCGGACAGCCGGGGAGGTTGAGCACTGTTGCCCCGGGAACCGCCTCTTTGACACCTACCGCGCCGGTAGGATTCGGCGCGGCAGCAGGGATGCCGCCGTAAGAGGCGCAGGTGCCGACAGCAATCGTCGCAAATGCGCCGCCGCATACCTCCCTTGCCCGGTCCACTGCCGTTCTGCCGGCTATGCAGCAGTAGATGCCGTCATCTTTCAACGGGATCGAACCTTCGACAACGGCGATATATTTCCCCTTTTCCGTTTTGACCACCTTGTCGAGATTCTCTTCGGCTAGATGGCCGGCTGCCGCCATGATTGTTTCGGCATAGTCAACCGAGAGGATATCGAGGATAATCTCCGCCACTTTAGGGCTTGATGCCCGCAGCAGCGCCTCGGTATCACCGCTGCAGCTCTGGTATTCCAGCCAGACAAGCGTCGGCCGCTTTACCTCGTCAAGCGCCTGGGCGATTTTCGGCGCAAAGGTTGCCGGCAGTGCAAGCGCTGCGGACATTGCCGAACAGAACTTCATGAAATCACGTCGGGAGACCCCTCGCTCAGTTAATTCCCTTGAGAAGTCGAAATGATGTTCTGAAAAAGCTGAGTTACCATCTTTGGCTTTATCACCCATGAATCCCTACCTCCTTTAAACTGCGTTAAATTTCTGTGCGCGAAGGGCTTGATAGCGGCAACCATCTAGTAAACACTGTTTTACAACAACAAAAACAAATGTCAAGTTCGATAATTAAGAATAAAAAAAGGGTCTATTTGCATAGACCCTTGAATTATAGCGCAATAATGTTTTACTGCAATTTTTGGCAGCTGCTACCGTTAAATATTTACTCGTTCCACCCTTCAGGGTGGACGTCACCGATCTGTTCCCAGTGCTCCGGAGAGCGCCAGAGGCTGGAGAGGATCAGTTCGCGGATATGGAGGAACTCTTTCGGCATCCGGTCGTACATTTTGACGAACAGCTCTTCGTGGGAGAGAATTTCGTCCTTCCAGACATCGCGATCAACGGACATGAGGTCATTGAACTTTTCGCGGCTCATGTCCAACCCTTCCCAGTCCATATCCTCGTAGCGAGGCATCCAGCCGAGCGGGCTTTCAACGGCTCCGGCGTGACCCTGAACGCGGTCGATGATCCACTTGAGGACGCGCATGTTCTCGCCGTAGCCAGGCCAGGCGAACTTGCCGTCAGCATCCTTCAGGAACCAGTTAACGCTGAAGATCCTTGGCGGACGGGGGACGGAGCGGCCGAACTGCAGCCAATGAGCAAAGTAGTCCGCCATGTGGTAGCCGCAGAAAGGGAGCATGGCGAACGGGTCACGGCGGACATTGCCGGTAGCGCCGACAGCAGCTGCGGTGGTTTCCGAGCCGAGGGTTGCAGCAAGGTAGACGCCGTAGTTCCAGTTGAATGCCTGATAGACCAGCGGAATGGTGTCTTTGCGGCGGCCGCCGAAGATGAAGGCGCTGATCGGCACTCCTTTGGGGTTTTCCCATTCAGCATCGATGCATGGGCACTGGTAGGCTGGCGCAGTAAAGCGGGAGTTGGGGTGCGCTGCTACGCGACCGCATCCGGGGGTCCACTCGCCACCCTGCCAGTCAGTCAACTTGGCCGGGGTTTCACCGTCAATCCCTTCCCACCAGACATCACCGTCTTCGGTCAGAGCCACGTTGGTGAAAATGGAGTTTTTCTCGCAGGAGATCATGGCGTTGGGGTTGGTTTTGTAGTTGGTGCCCGGAGCAACGCCGAAATAGCCGTTTTCCGGATTGATGGCGTAAACCTGACCATCGGCGGCCGGCTTGATCCAGGCGATATCGTCGCCAATAGTGGTAACCTTCCACCCTTTCTCCTGGAACGGTTTGGGTGGAATCAGCATGGCGAAGTTGGTCTTGCCACAGGCGCTCGGGAAGGCGGCACCTATGTATGATTTCTCGCCGGTCGGCGACTCAACGCCGAGAATCAGCATATGCTCTGCCAGCCAACCCTCGTCCAGGCCGATCTTGGAGGCGATACGGAGCGCAAGGCATTTCTTGCCCAAGAGTGCGTTGCCGCCGTAACCGCTGCCGTATGACCAGATGGCGCGCTCCTCGGGAAAATGAACAATGTACTTTTCCTTGTTGCATGGCCACGCTACATCTTTTTGCCCCGGCTCAAGTGGCATGCCGACCGAGTGGAGGCAGGGGACGAACTCACCGTCACCAAGCACATCGAGAACCTTCTTACCCATGCGGGTCATTATTTTCATGTTGACTGCAACATAAGGGGAGTCGGAGATTTCAATACCGATTTTAGCGATGTTGGAGCCGAGCGGACCCATGCTGAACGGGATAACATACATGGTACGACCCTTCATGCAGCCTTTGAAGAGCTTGTTGAGATGTTCCTTCATCTCTTTCGGGTGCATCCAGTTATTGGTCGGGCCGGCGTCATGTTTTGAAAGGGAACAGATGTAGGTACGGTCTTCAACACGGGCAACGTCAATAGGGTCGGAGCAGGCGAGATAACTGTTCGGGCGTTTCTGCTGGTTGAGTTTTTTGAATGTTCCGCCCTGCACAAGAAGCTCGCAAAGGCTGTCATATTCTTCCTGCGAGCCGTCACACCAGTGAATTCTCTCCGGCTGACAGAGCACTGTAACCTCTTCAACCCACTTCAAGAGCTGCTTGTTATTATGCACTTCATAACTCATTGCCGCATCCTCCCCTGATTAAATTCACGAACGGCATAACCCTGATTACGGATTGATGAGGTCGCGCTAGATTTAAATTGCTTGAATTCCCGGCAGGCAAACCGGGCTTTCGATAAACCCGGGTTTTATTCCCACTTAAATAACATAAGCTTGACGAAAAAAAAAGAGCTAACTGGGGAATAGTGAAAAAGGTCTGCTTACTTATCGGGCAGGCGCTGTTCCTTTGGCGCTACTCGGTTTTCGGGGTCTGTGCCGCTTGCTTGCCCCCTCTGGCTGTTTTTTAGCCGCACCATGCGGATGGCTCTCCATCTTTTTCAGATTCGGCTTCGTCCTTTTGTAGTTACGGATGAACAACTCTTCATCGGCCCATTCGACAGGGATCTTCTCCCTGATATACTCATGGATCGCCTCGATATTAAAGGCGCCATCCTCGTCAGCCAGCGAAATCGCAATTCCCTCTGCTCCCGCCCGTGCCGTCCTGCCGATCCGGTGCACATAATCCTCGGCATCCTGCGGCAGGTCGTAGTTGATAACGTGCGAAACTTCGTCGATATGCAGGCCGCGAGAGGCGACATCGGTCGCTATCAGGACCGGCAGCTTGCCGCTTTTGAAATCCTCAAGGATGCGGAGACGTTTTTTCTGGTCGACATCACCCGATATGAGGCGGCAGACGATCTCGTTGGCATTGAGCCGGTCGAAAAGAAACTCCCCCTCTCTCTTGGTATTGATGAAGATCATGGTACGTAACGTCCCTGTCCGGCGCAAAAGCCCGAGGAGAAGGGGAAACTTTTCCTTTCTGGCAACATGGTAGAGAACCTGCTCAACCTTCTCGGCAGTCATCTGCTCCGGAGTCACCGATACTTTTTCCGGCAGGTTCATGAATTCGTAGGCAAGCTCCATGACCCTCTGGTTGAGCGTTGCCGAGAACATCATGTTCTGGCGCAGATCATAGTTGGGCAGACGGCGCAGAATAAAGCGCAGATCGGCGATAAAACCCATATCAAACATCCGGTCGGCTTCATCTATCACCAGAACTTCAATCTGGCTGAGCGAGTAAACCTTCTGTTTCAGGTAATCTATCAACCGCCCGGGGGTGCCGATAACGATGTCTGACCCCTCGCGCAGTGCGCTGCGCTGCTGCATATAGTCAACACCGCCGTAAATCGCCTGAATCGCAAAACCGCACTGTCCGCCGAGCAGCTGGGCATCTGTTTCGATCTGTACTACCAGTTCCCTGGTAGGCGCCAGAATGAGAGCCCGCGGATGGGAGATATCGCCGCGCTTCTTCTGCTGCAGGAGCCTGGCAAAGAGGGTAACGAGAAATGCGGCTGTCTTGCCGGTTCCTGTCTGCGCCTGACCGGCAATATCCTTTCCTTTAAGCGAAAGCGGCAGGGTCTTTTCCTGGATGGCGGTGCATTCGGTAAAGCCGGCAGCGGCTATTCCCTGCATGAGAGATTCAGGCAGGGTAAGGTCGGTAAATTTCATACTGACACACTCTTTTCTTATGGAATTTTTTAATTTTAACAGTTCAAAGATAGCACAGGGGAGCTTTATTCGCAATGACGCGATTGATTTTCCGGTAAACAGGGAAAGCCGCTCCTCCATTAACAGCAAGAAGCGGCTTTTTACTTTAAGGCCGGCAAACAGTGTCTGATTAGAGCTTCCCTGCTGCACCGTTCGCTTATCCTGCCTACAACATTTTCAAATGTTCTTCAAACTGAGTCGGAGACAGTTCGATCTCTCGCAAAATTTCACGCAATAAAGGGCGTGAGATGTCACGGCCGGGATGATTCGGCACCGTAGTTTTCCTGCCATTGGTGTGGCGAAAAAAAACTTGGCTTCCTTTTTGGCGAACTGCTTCAAAACCAAGTATCTTGAGAAGCCTGTCTACAGTTTTGAAATCAAGCATCAACAGACGGGTCATGCGGCCAGCTCAATCTGTTGGAGCCCGACAAAATGCGGCAGTAACTCATCAGGGCACGGATGCTCCTCCAGACAGAGTTGAAGCACCTCCGTGAGGTTGACATGGAGTTCATCAAGGCTTGCCGCCTGGGTGTGTGCGCCAGTCACTCCAGGCACAATGCCGACATAAAGATTTGATTGAGGATCCCATTCTATGTACGCAGTAAAAGTTTTCAAAAGATGTTCCTCCGACTTTTGAGCAAGGATGGCTTTTTTGCCCGCACGGCAGCTTGTGTCAGGTGGCAATTATAGCCTTGTGTAAGCGCACGTCAAGGTTTTCCCGATCACGGAATAGCGCTAGCTGCGCCATGCGACATTTGGTGATAAAAAAAGCCCAGGCTGTCTGCCGGGGCTTTTGACTGAAGCAGAAAAGCTGCTACAGCAAATCAATGGTATCCGAGCACTCCGCTGACACATTGCCGGCCAGGTCCCTGAACCTGGCTTTTACTGTTTTAACTCCTGCCACCCCCGGCAGCGTGACCTTCTTGCTGGCGGCAAATTTCTCCCATGCCCCCAGGTTGTGCCGCCATCCAGAGAGAGCTGCATTTC
This sequence comes from Geobacterales bacterium, assembly GCA_038206285.1. GTDB lineage: Bacteria > Desulfobacterota > Desulfuromonadia > Geobacterales > DSM-12255 > VEOV01. Next base: position 17,846 of record JBBRBA010000038.1, on the reverse strand, counting down.
GGGGACTTTGACCGCTGTGAGCTTGAGTTGCACCTGAGCAGTTGTTGTCGTCGCTTTGCCACTATTGATGATCAGTGTGCCGATTGGAGCGATGGTGTCCAGGGTGATCCTTGCCTTGAGCCGCTTGGATGGCTTGCCGGCCTGGTCCTTCAGGGTGGCGTAGACCGTTTTCTTGCCGTCACCAATGGAAAGTGTGTATCCATGGTGGTGATAAATTTTAACTGCTGCTGGCGGCAGCATGACAGTTGATGGCAACAGCTGACTGTCAGAAGGAGATGTAGCGCTGCACCATTGCCAGCTTGTCGAAAAAGATCATGCCGCCGGCAATGAAAAGGAAAACGCCGGTAGTAATCTCAAAAAGGCGAATATACTTTTTGAAGCGGTTGAAAAGAACCAGAAAGCGGTGGATAGCAAGCGCGGAGAGGAAAAAGGGGATGGCAAGGCCGAGGGAATAGGCGAGCAGCAGGATAATCCCGCGGTAAACCGTGCTTTCAGCAGCAGCAACCATCAGGATCGATGCGAGAATCGGGCCGATGCAGGGGGTCCAGCCGGCGGCAAAGGCAATACCGACCAAGACGCTACCGAAGTAACCCGCCGGTTTGTTCTGAATATTCAGCCGTTTCTCGCCAAGAAGAAAACGAATCGGCAGCAACCCGCAGATATGCAGGCCGAAGAGCATGATCAGAATACCACCGGCTTTGCGCATCAGCGCCATGTTTTCGCGGAGAAAACTGCCGAGAAAAGTTGCCGAGGCGCCAAGCAGCACAAAGACAATGGTAAAACCGGCGATAAAGAGCAGGGAGTGAATGATGGTTCTGCGGCGCACCAGTTCTGTCGGATGCTCTTCCTGAAGATCGGCAAAAGATAGACCGGTAAGATACGTTATGAATGACGGGACAAGCGGCAGCACACAGGGGGAGAGGAAGGAGAGCACTCCGGCAACCAGGGCGCCGAGAAGTGATATGTCAGGAGCAGAGCCCATTTATTTTTCCAACAGTTCATCCAGATAGGCGCTAACTTCCGGAGCACTCCAGTCCATACCGCCGACGATCTTCTTCTGAATGATGCCGGCCTTGTCGACAATGAATGTCTCCGGGACACCTGTTGTGCCATAATTGCGGGAAACCGCACCATCAGAGTCGAGATAGGCAGGAAGCATCATACCGCTTTTTTTGAAGTAGCTTGCTACCGCCTCTTTACCACCTTCATCTACCGAAATGGCGAGCATCTGAAACTGCTTGCCGGCCATGCTCTGATTGAGCTTCATCATGGAAGGTATCTCTTCCTTGCAAGGCGGACACCAGGTAGCCCAGAAATTGACGAGGACAACCTTCCCCTTGAGGCTGGCAAGCCTTACCTCCTGGCCGGCCAGATCCTTGACAACGAAATCAGGAGCAGCAGCCCCTTCTACCGCAGTTGCAGCAGGCTTTGCCGCACGCTTGGCAGCGCTGTCATCCTTGTTGCAGCCGATGGCAACAACAACCGTAACTGTCAGCAGGGCAAAGATTATCCGTTTCATGAAGCTCACTATTTACCTCTGGTCACAACGTAGTCTGCCAGGCTGAAAAGAGATTTGCGGACGGGTGAATCTTCGAAAATCTCGAGGTGTGATTTGGCCGCGGCAATGTACTCTTTTGCCCTGTTGACGGTATATTCAATCCCGCCGAATCTGGTTACCAACGCTAATACCTGTTCAAAATCACCGTTTTCAAGCTCTTCCTTGTCAACAACAATGCCGACAATCGTCCGCTCCTCGGCCGAACATCTCTTGAGCGTCTCGATGAGCGGCAGGGTAATCTTCCCCTCTTCCAGATCGTGGCCGATGCTTTTCCCGAATTCTTTCTCGTTGGCCACATAGTCGAGGATATCATCCATAAGCTGGAAGGCAATGCCCAGATCCATGCCAAAGGCTGCCAGAGCAGCTTCCTGCTCCGCTGTCGCCCCGCCTATTATGGCGCCTGCCTGGCAGGCTGCTGCAAGGAGAACTGCTGTTTTGCAGACAACCACTTCTATGTAGCGCTCTTCGGTTATCTCGACGTCACTGGTGCAGATGAGCTGCATCACTTCACCTTCGGCGATGCGGGTAGTGGCATTGGCAAGAACACGCAGGACATTGAGGTCACCGTCAGCAACCATGAGCGAAAAGGACTTGGAAAAGAGGAAATCCCCGACAAGCACCGAGGCTTCGTTCCCCCAGAGTGCATTGGCAGAGGCCAGCCCGCGGCGTAAATTGGCGCTGTCGACGACATCGTCATGCAGCAGTGTGGCTGTATGAATGAATTCGACAACACTTGCCAACGGCACATGGCGCTCGCCGCTATAATCGAGAAGTTTTGCCGCCAGGAGCAGGAGTGCCGGACGAATCCTTTTGCCACCGCTGGACAGGACATACTCTCCTACTTTCCGAATAAGCGGAACATTGGATTCAAGATCTTTTTTAAACTGCCTTTCGACATTTTTCAGATCATCGCCGACAAGGGCAATCACTGACTCCATTCCTTTAACCTCGCACGTTTTGGGCAATACTAGCTAATGGTCATGACGTTTGTCAAAGCATTTCTGGCAGTAAAATTGTTGCCTTACACCGCCATTTCAGGCTAACCTTGGAAAATGTCCATCGATCTTGGCGATAAAGAGCTGGAAAACTACCATTCGTTGGTGCGCAAGGTCGATGATATCTGTGCAGCCGTAAACAGCGAGTTTGCAGAGCAGATACAGTGTCGGGCGGGCTGTAGCGGCTGCTGCCGCGAGATAACCCTCTTCCCGGTCGAGGCCGCTGCGATGATGATGGCCCTGGCAAGACTCCCCGCGGGAGAGACGGCAAAACTGGCAGCAACCTCAGGAACCGACAACGGTGGTAGTTGCCCTTTGCTTTCTGACGGCTTATGCCTTGTTTATGCCAGCCGTCCCATCATCTGCAGGACACACGGGCTTCCCCTGCTGCTCAAGGTTAACGGGGAGAACCAGGTAGATTTCTGCCCGGAAAATTTCCAGGGAGCAAAATCGCTGCCCGGACAGGCGATCATAAATCTTGATCTGCTCAATCATGCGCTTGTGGCCATAAATGAACTCTTTATCAAAAGTACGACCGCTGCTTTCCTGAAGAGCGGACAAAGACTGAGCATTTCCGCACTGATCTCTATATGGAAAAGGACTGAACGATGACGCTGCTTGATGCCATTCTGACCGCCAACAGAAAATTTGTCCGCCCGGGCGCTTTCCCACCGCTGCCGAAAAACCCGAAAAAGCAGTTTGCCATTTTCACCTGCATGGATACCCGCCTGGTGGACTTCCTGGAACCGGCAATGGGGATAAGGCGAGGCGATGCCAAAGTGATCAAGAACGCCGGTAACACCCTGGTAGACCCGCTGCACGGAGGTGTGATCCGCAGTCTCGTTGCTGCCATTTTCATGCTCGGGGTGGACGAGATATTTGTCATCGGTCATGAAGACTGCGGCATGGCTTCGGTTGACCCGGAGCAGCTGAAAACGGACATGATCGCCAGAGGGATCAGTGAAGCGGCAATCAAAGAACATGTACCTGATCTTTCCCAGTGGATAGGTGCATTCGCCTGTCCGCATGAAAATGTCGCCGATGTTGCCGGCAAAATAAGGGCTAACCCGCTCATCCCCCATGACGTACCGATCCATGGCTTGATATTCTGTCCGAATGACGGCCACCTTGAAATAATCGTTAACGGCTATGAAGCGCGGTGCTACATGCTTGCAGGAGGAGCATGATGCAGCCCGGGCTGAAAGGTTTTTCATTATATTACGAAGACAGCGGCGCTGGCATGCCGCTGCTCCTGATTCACGGGTTTCCGCTGTCAGCGGCGATATGGCGAGACCAGATTGCTGTTCTTGCCGGAAAATTCCGGGTTATCGCCCCGGATTTGCGGGGTTTCGGCAGAAGCGAACTCCCTGAAGGGGGATGCACCATGGATCTCTATGCAGATGACATGATCGCCCTGCTTGATCATCTCGGCGTAGAGAAGGCTGTTGTCTGTGGCATGTCCATGGGTGGATACATACTGCTGAACCTGCTTGAACGTTACCCGCAAAGAGTTTCGGGAGCCTGCTTCATGGTGACAAAAGCCGGCGGGGATGATGCCGAAGGACAGGCAAGACGGAAGCTGCTGGCCGACGAAGTTCTTAAATCAGGAGCAGCAGTTGCCGCTACCGCTTTCAGCAAAGTGCTTTTTGCCCCGGGCACCGCTGCAACAAGGCCGGAAATCGTCGCCGAGGTCCTGCAGGTCATGATGGCGTCAAAGCCTGCCGGACTGGCCGCAGGACTTCTGGCGATGCGTGAACGGACAGATTATGAGGGGGGGCTCGCTATCTGCAAGGTTCCGGCCCTGGTGATCGCAGGTGAAGAGGATATGGCTATTCCAGCCGCAGAGAGCCGGAAACTTGCCGCCGGGATTCCCGGCAGCCAGCTGCGGATGATTCACGGGGCAGGGCATATGGTGATGATGGAACAGGCGGAAGAGGTAAACCGGGCGTTCTTCGAATTTTTGTCAAGGCTGTGATTAAAGGCAAAGTATGAAGAGTGAAGTCCTGACCAGGAAAATCAGGGGGTTTTTTTCAGAAAGACCACTATGGCGCCATCACCGCCCATCTGCCGGGGAGCCTGCAGAAATTCGGCAATCATTGCTTTACCGGTTTCGCGCAGCCACTTTTCAACCGCATTTTTCAGAACCGGCTCTTCAGGCGAATGGTTTCCTCTGCCGGTAATAACCAGCACCGCCTGCTGCTGGCGCCTGAATGCGCCACCAACAAACATGGCAAGAGCATCCAGCGCCTCATCCCTGGTAAGGCCGTGCAGGTCTAGCTCATAGTCCAGTCTGATCGTGCCACGCCTTAACTGTCTGAGGCGGCTGCTGCCAAGCGGTTTTACGGTTGCGGGACTGTCCGGGATGCTGTCATCAAACCTGACATCGAGCTTCATCCCGCTAATTGTCTCAAGAAAGAGCTTCTGCTCGTCCTCTTCGATTTTACGCACAACTGCCTTGACAGGTGAGACCGGTTCTGTTGGCAACGGATTCTGCTGCTTTGCGCCCAGACGCTCTACCTGTGACATTGCCTGGAAAAAGAGCGCCATGTCGTCAGACGCTATTTCCGGCTCGGCTTTGGGAGGGGGAGGCGGTGCCGCAGGGGGCTCTGCTGACACCCCTTTCAGCCCTTTAAGAGCGGTAAAGGGTGTTATGACAAATTCTTTCGGCTTGGGGGAGGGGCTCTGTTTCTTCTTCATGGCCTTTACATAGCATGTTTGCCGGGGAATTTCATGCAAATTCCATATTGCATTTTTGATTGAAATACGAATAGATAGAGCCTTACCTTTTTCAGCAGGGAGAAACCTATGTCCATAGCAGTGCAGGTAAAAAATATCGCCACAAATGCCCGTGAGGCGTCAATAACCATGGCGCGGCTCACTGCGGCAGAGAAGAACCGGCTCATCCTCGCCATGGCGGATGCCCTTGCTGCTTCCGCCACGGAGCTGATCGTTGCCAATGCCAAAGACCTTGCCCTCGGCCGGGACAAGGGGCTTTCCGCTGCCATGCTCGACCGGCTGCTCCTTGATGAGCAGCGGATAGGCGGCATCGCCGACGCGCTGCGACAGGTGGCGGCGCTTCCTGACCCGGTCGGTGCAGTCGACCGGATGTGGCTTAGGCCCAACGGCCTGCAGGTCGGCAAGATGCGGATTCCGCTCGGAGTAATCGGCATCATCTACGAAGCCCGGCCGAACGTAACCGCAGATGCGGCCGCGCTCTGCCTCAAGGCCGGCAATGCGGTGATCCTGCGGGGGGGCTCGGAAGCGATCAACTCCAATCTGGCGATTGCCGCGATCCTGCAAAAGGAGATGAACCGCGCCGGTGTCCCGGCGGCAGCGCTCTCGCTCATCCCTTTTATTGAGCGGGAAGGAGTGCTGGAGATGCTGAAGCAGGAGGAGCTGATCGACCTTATCATCCCCCGCGGCGGCGAGAGCCTGATCCGCTTTGTGGTCGAAAATTCGCGCATCCCGGTAATCAAGCATTACAAGGGGGTCTGTCACATCTTTGTCGATGAAAATGCTGACTTCACCATGGCCAGCGAGATCGTCGTCAACGCCAAGGCGCAAAGACCGGGCGTCTGCAATTCTTTGGAAACGCTGCTGGTGCACCGCGCCGCCGCCGCATCGTTCCTCCCCCTTGTTGCTGCGGCCCTCAGAACCCGGCAGGTGGAGATCCGTGGTGATGAGACCGTCTGCGCCCTTGTTGCTGATGCCGTTGCCGCAACCGAAGAGGACTGGTTCGCCGAATATCTGGAGCTGATTCTGGCGATACGGGTTGTTGCCGACATGGATGCGGCGATATCGCATATCAACCGCTACGGTTCACTCCATACCGAAGCGATCATCACCAGTGACTATGCCAATGCCCAGCGCTTCATCCGCGAGGTCAACTCCAGCACGGTGCTGGTCAACGCCTCCACCCGCTTTGCCGATGGCGGTGAACTGGGACTCGGCGCGGAGATCGGCATCTCGACAACCAAGCTCCACTCGTTCGGGCCGATGGGGCTTGAGGATCTGACGACGACGAAGTTTATAGTTTACGGCAGTGGCCAAATAAGAAACTAACGAGGTTCGAGGTTCGAGGATTAAAGCCTTTGGCCATTCCTTTGGCCTCGTTCCTTTATCCTCGATCCTTTGGCCTCGTTCCTTTCTCCTTTTACCTGGGTTTATTTATGAAGATTGGTATTCTCGGCGGCACTTTCAATCCCATCCACAATGCTCATTTAAAGATTGCCACAGAGGTGCGCGATCGGCTGGCCCTTGACCGCGTCATCTTCATTCCGGCTGCTACCCCGCCGCACAAGGAGCTTGACGGCGACATCGCCTATGCCGACCGCAAAGCAATGGTGGAACTCGCCATTGCGCGCGAGAGCGCTTTTACCATCTCCGACATCGAAGAGCGGCGCGGCGGGCGCTCTTACTCGGTCGACACCCTCGTCGAGCTGCAAGCTCTGTACCCTGATGACGAGCTCTTTTTCATCATCGGCAGCGACTCTTTTCTGGAGATTTCCTCCTGGTACCGGGCCAGCGAGATCTTCTTTCTCAGCAACGTTGTCGTCCTGGAGCGCCCGCAAACCCCGCTGCCCGACCTTATCAAAGCTCTTCCTGTTGCCATGCGCGGGGATTTCTGCTATTATCCTGCTGAAATGCGCCTGGCTCACCGGTCAGGCTTTTCCGTTTATTATCTTCCCGGCACACCTTTGGCAATCTCATCCAGTGAAATACGCCGGCTAGTCCGCACCGGTCAGTCGATAAACAATCTGGTTCCGGATGCTGTCGCCCGCTATATTTCTGAAAAAAGGATTTATCTAAATGACCGTTAAACCGACTATCGCCACTGCAGACAGAGCGATGAAATGCGCAGAACTGGCGCTTGAGAAAAAAGCTTTCAATGTCAAGATACTCGACATCAGGGGGATCTCAACCATTGCCGATTATCTGGTGATTGCCACCGGAAGCTCGGACAAACAGGTGTCAGCAGTCGCCGAATCCATCCGCACCGGGCTGAAGAAGTACGGCAAGGTGCTCGACATCGAAGGGATGAAAGAGGGGAAATGGGTGGTCATCGATTACGGTGATGTCATCGTTCATGTCTTTTATACGGAGACGCGCGCCTACTATAATCTTGACGAACTCTGGAACATTGCACCGCTGGTCGAGATTCCGCAGGAGTACCTCTGGGAGCATAAAGAGCCGTGAAGCTCCGTCTCATCTGGGTCGGTAGAAGCCAGGAAGCCTGGGTGAAAGCCGGCATTGAAGAGTATGCCGGCAGGATCAGGCGCTACGCCCCGCTGGAGATCGTTGAAGCCAAAGAAGAGAAAGGGGGCGCCCCGGAGCTGATGCGGCAGCGCGAAGGGGAGAGGATTATGAAGCTGCTCCCCAAAGGGAGCAAACTGATACTTCTCGACGAGACCGGCCAGCAGTTGACCTCTCCCGAGTTTGCGGCGCTGGCCGGAAGATACCGCGACAACAGCACCCAGGAACTCTGCTTCGTCATCGGCGGCGCCTACGGCTTCTCCCCGGAGCTGCGCAGCCTCGCCGAAACAAGTCTTGCCCTCTCGAAGATGACCTTTACCCACCAGATGATCCGCCCGTTTTTCCTCGAACAGCTTTACCGCGCCTTCACCATACTTCATGGCGAAGGTTACCATCATTGAGCTTGTGCGGTACAGTCGCTGTGCGGCGGGTAACGCGGCGGCTCCCCGGATGCCCCATATTCTTTTTTATTGGCCCACAGCACTAGGCTGCGCTGACGAAAGCGTTTCGGTTAATGGCTGTCATGAGAGATCAAGAAGCGCCCGCTGGAACATGTTTCCTGAACTTTGCCAATAGATACGCCTGACTTCCCTTGACACACGAAATTCTTCTCATTACACTCCTGGCCTGAAATAGTAATTCTTTATAATCAGTCCCGGTGGACCGGGACGAGTTGACTATTAATCCATTCGCATAACCGCATCTGGAGCTTGCTTGAAACGGATAATTCTATCTTTAGCTGCCGTTATTGTTTTTTGCCTCATTGTCTCCAGCGCCTTTGCAGCTGATAGATCCATCTCCATAAAAGCGACCGACAATCACCGTCTGGCACTGGTTATCGGCAATAGTAATTACTTGACGACCCCTTTGAAGAATCCGGTAAATGATGCCCGTGACATCTCCGCGGCACTGCAGAAACTCGGTTTTCAGGTCATCTATGCAGAGGATGCCACGCGCCGGAAGATGGATGAATCAATCAGAAACTTCTACCAGAAGCTCCGTAACGGCGGCGTCGGGCTCTTTTACTATGCCGGGCACGGCATGCAGGTAAGCGGCAGGAACTATCTGATTCCGGTTGATGCTCGCATTGAAAGCGAATCTGATATTGAGCATGAATCAATCGACATTGCCAGGGTACTGGGCAAGATGGAGGATGCCGGCAACCCGGTAAACATTGTCATCCTTGATGCCTGCCGGGATAATCCATTTGCCAGAAGCTTCCGCTCTTCCCGGGGGGGCTTGGCCCGCATGGATGCGCCTACGGGCACCATCGTCGCCTATGCAACTGCTCCGGAGTCGGTAGCGGCCGATGGCAAAGGGCAGAACGGCATTTATACCAAACATCTCTTAAAGGCGATAATGAAGCCGGGTTTGACCATTGAGCAGGTATTCAAAACAGTACGCAACAATGTTATTACCGAGACTGACAGCAAGCAGACCCCCTGGGAATCGACATCATTAAGGGGGGATTTTTATTTTACCTCTTCCCGGAAAGAAGATCCATGTGCTGTTGAATGTTCACCTGACAATAAAACCTTGGCGGAACTGCTCCCCGCATCGCAACAAAGCCTGATGCGCTACGATAAACTGAAAACAGCCGGGGAATACAATAATCCCGAATTTTTTGTCGTTCTCAGGAAGATCGTCTGTGATTTCAGGTCAATTGAAGCGTCCCTGCATGAGCATTACGTCGCCACTCGTGACGAATCCGCCAGAAACATGCAGGCCAACACAGCTCGGACCCGGCAAAAGTATGAAGAGGAGTTATGTGAAAGATCGACCAGATGACATAATTCACTGCGCAAGAAAGGGAGCGTTATGACAAGAGTGACGGGCAAACTGAAAGCTGTATTTCTGCTGTTGGCATTATTAGTGATTTCCGGTTGCGGGCCTACTCTTCATGATGCCAAGCGCACCGTCAGTGAAGCCAGGGAGTATCAGGAAAACGTCGCCCGCACCGGGATTGCAGAAAACGCCACGCCTGATGTGCCGGTCATTCAAAATAGAATTAACGACGCCGAGAAATCGATGAAATTCCTGCTGTTTCAGCGTGCTGTCGATGCAGCCAGGGACAGTATCGACGCCTCAAAGCGTGTGCTTCAGTATCTGGACACTAAACGGCTGCTCAATGAGGCGAAAGAATACCAGGACGCTGTCAAGCGAACCGGAGCTACCGAAAGCAACTCGCCCGAGGTTGCTACTGCCCAGCAGAAATATACAGAGGCGGAACAGCAGCTGGCAGATCATCAGTACCAGCGGGCCATCTCCGCGGCGCAGGAAAGCATCACCGCTTCCAAGCGCATCATTCTGCAGGGCATTACCCGCACAGTCAAAAGCATGAAGGAAGAAATCGTCAAGAAGCAGGAGGAAAACCCTGCCACCCCGCTAAGCAAGATTCTGCCGAAGCTCGACGAGATCTTGCAGTTTGCCAATCAGGTGCAGAACGATAATAAAGGGCTGGAGCAATTATCACTCGTAAAAGCGGCGAGCATCACCACCGACCTGCGTCTATACGAGGAAGACATTAAAAGCAGTCAACAGGAAAAATTACAATCGGATATTTCCTTTGCCATGGGCAGGTATGACCTGGCCGAGGACGGAAAAATTGCGCTGGAAAAATTTGCCGACAAGATTTTAGCTAATATCGACAGTAATCTGCAGCTTTTCCCCGACAAGTCGATGGTGCTCCAGGTAGACGTTTACGGATTTACCGATTCATCCGGGTTTGTGAGTGACGGCGGCAATCGCCGCAAAAGGATTGCGTTAAACCAGCGGCTTTCGGAATTGAGGGCTAAAAGTGTCAGCGATTGCCTGAACCAGGCATTGACCAGGAAGATGGCGCCATATGCGCATAAAATCTCGATCCAGCCGGGAAAAATCATCGGCAAAGGCGAGGAACTGCCTGCCGGTGTTCCGGTAACTGTTGAGGTTACCAATCCCCATCGGCGCATCTGCCAGATATTCAGCACTGTCGTCCATGATGTAAACAAGTAATCAGCGTGCGCTTGCGGCTGATTACTTCTTGCTCGCACAGCTTTACCTGATTGCCGGCAGATGCTGCGGTTCAGAAGCCTGTCAGATGGCTGCGTGCGCCCTTTATGGCGAACAAAGACGATTATTACAGGTAGGGGGAAAAGAGTTTTGCTACGCCGTCGCGGATCTTTTCCGGGATGCTTCTGCCGAAATCCAACTCTTCAATGGTTACCCTTCTGGATGCTGCCACGGTGGCGCTGAATTTTTCCGTCAGCTGCGCAGAAAAATCAGCGTCATACACCTCCAGATTAAATTCGAAGTTGAGCCTGAGGCTGCGCGGATCGAGGTTTGCCGAGCCGATCAGGCTCCAGATGTTGTCCATCAAAAGCAGCTTGGTGTGCACGAACGGGGGTGGCTGGTAGTAGACCTTGATATCGTGCTGCAGGAGTTCCCAGAGGTAGCCCCTGCTGGCCCAGTGGACATAGGGGAGGTTATTCTTCGCCGGCAATACCAGGGTTATCTCTACGCCGCGCAGGGCAGCGGTAATAAGGGCAGAGATCAGCGACCGGTCGGGAATGAAATACGGGGTCATGATCAGGACTCGATTCCTCGCACAGGAAAGCGCCCCCATGATGATCCAGTTGAGCTTTCTTAATTCCTTGTCCGGACCGTCGCTGACGGCACGAACCAGTGCACTCCCGGCAGGCGGGATAACGGGAAAAAACCCTTTGTCCTTGATGAGTTCACCGGTAACGAAATACCAGTCTTCGAGAAAAGTTCGTTGCAGATCGCTCACTACCTGTCCCGCGATCAGGAAGTGCATATCTTTTACCGCCGGCGGTCCGCCGGCTCTCTCGACCAGGTGCCGGTCGCCGATATTCATCCCGCCGGTAAAACCGGTGAGCCCATCGATGACGAGCAGCTTGCGATGGTTGCGCAGGTTTATGTACCCCCCCTGCCGCAACGGCAGAAACCGGCCGATCTTGACACTTGAACCTTTGAGGAGTTTATGAACGGTAGGGCGGGAATATTTTTCGCCGAGGCTGTCGATAATGACGCGCACCGCTACACCCCTTGTGGTTGCGGCCTTGAGGGCATCAACAAATCTCTGTCCGGTTGCGTCACCGTCGAATATGTAAGTACTGAGGTTTATCGAACGGGTCGCGCTGTTTATGGCGTCAAGCATGGCAGGATAGGCGTTTTCGCCGTTTTCCAGCGGCACAACCAGGTTACCCGGCACGAGCAGGGAGCTGACCACCCGATCGGAGAGGGAGCGAAAATCGTTCAGGTGTTCCGCCGTCGATGGAAGGGTGCTTGCAGCCTGCTGGGAATTGCTGCGGGAAAAGTTTTCCCAGCCAGCCAGGCGCTTGCCGCTTTCAAGCCACTGCCGCGCCGTGCGGGAGATGCGGTTTATCCCCATGCTCCAATAGAGAAACGGGCCAAAGAGAGGTAGCGTCAGGCAGACGACGATCCAGCCGAGCGCGGAACGGGGGTCTCGCTTGAGGAGAAGGGCATGGCCTGCGGACAGAAGCGCCAGTGCCGCCAGTGAGCAGAAGAGTAGTCCAAGTAATACGTGATCCAAGCTGCCTCCCCTAGAGATGCCCCCTGCTCCGGCCAGCATCAATCCACACAAACGTGTTAAGAGCGCGCTACGGTCTATGACTCACTTGATCAAACGCAACTGCCTGCTGCGGTCAGGAATTCTCCGGAAGCTGCAGCGCTTCATTCATGCTGCCGCTTCTGAAACCGTCAAGGTCAACTGTCACATAGGTGAAACCGGCCAGCTTGAAGCGGGAGGTAACTTTCTGCCGCAGCGGCGCAGCTGCCAGTCGTGTCAGCTCGTCACGGCTCACCTCAATTCTGGCAATATCACCATGATAGCGAACCCTGAAAGTAGTAAACCCTTCGTCCCGGAGAAAAGTCTCGCACTCCTCCACCTGTTGCAGCCTTTGCCGGGTGATCCCGGTGCCGTAGGGAAAACGGCTGGCAAGGCAGGCAAGTGGCTGACGGTTCCAGGTCGGCAGACCTAGATTTTTGCTGGCGGCGCGAATCTCCGCCTTGGTCAGACCGGCCTCGACCAGCGGGCTTTTTACCCCCATCTCTGCGAGCGCCTTGCGTCCCGGCCGGTAATCCCCGAGGTCGTCAAGGTTGCTGCCGTCGGCAATCACCTTAAGGCCAAGCTCGGCAGCTACTTTTGCCGCTTCGGTGAAAATGCCGCTTTTGCAGAGATAGCAACGGTTTGGAGGGTTGGCGGCGAACTCGGGATTTGCGAGCTCATCTCCGGCAAGCACAACATGCCTGACGCCGAGAACAGCAGCCAACTCCCTGGCCTCGGTCAGCTCCCACTTCTGGTGCAGCGGTGAAGCTTCGGTAAAAGCGGCGACCCGGTCGCCAAGAGTATCGACGGCTACTTTCAGGAGCAGACTCGAATCTACCCCGCCCGAAAAAGCGACAAGCATGGAGCCGTACCCTTCAATGATTGCACCGAGCTGCCGGATTTTATCTTCCAAAATTGTCACTGCTACACTCCTCGACGACAAATACCGTTTTGGCAGTCATCGTCTGCAAGAATAGAAACAAACAGTAATTTAGTCAAGTTTGGCAGTGACCACAAAAAAAGGGACAGCCGGTTAAGCTGTCCCTGTTGATTTATGGTGGACCCGGTTGGCTTCGAACCAACGACCTGACGATTAAGAGTCGCCTGCTCTACCAACTGAGCTACAAGTCCTTTATGGCTGGGGTGCGAGGATTCGAACCTCGGAATAACGGCGTCAGAGGCCGTTGCCTTACCGCTTGGCGACACCCCAAAAAGAATAGTTTTTATAGCAGTTAATTCGCAATTATTCAAGCAGGAATTATCAATTATTACAAACATCAGTCAGTTAGCTTCAGCAGCGTCTCAAATACAATTTCTAATCTGCTTTATTATGCGATCAATGCGACCTATACATACCTGCGTATATCTACGTATATCTGCATAAAATCGCTTCAATCTGCGTCAAATCTGCGTCACGGTTTCATTCATATTCCTCTAGCATCATTGCAGCTTCAGACAATTTACCTGGTGCCAGATGAGCATATTTCTCTGTAACCTGGATACTACTATGTCCCAACCATTCTTTCACAACGTAAAGATCAATACCCTTATTCACTAACCTACTGGCACAGGTATGACGTAAAGCATGCATAACAAACTCTTTATCACCCTTGAAACCCATATTCTTCCGAGCATAGTTCCAAGCATGGCCAGCTTGGTGCTTATCGATAGTGAAGGGCTTTTTAGTGTCCGAAGAGTGCCTTGCTTCCAGGATTCTTTTAACCCTAGATGTCATCGGCAAACTTCTCGGCCTATCTCCCTTATTGACCCAGATGGATAAGATATTGGTGGTGAAATTAATATCCTTGTATTCAAGGTTTAATGCCTCTGATAATCTTAGGCCGGTGTCAACAAGTACTTCCACAAGATCAGCTCCCTCTGTATAGAGGTTAGTCCTGTAGTTCAACTTGTGTGTGCGCAAGAGATTAAGAACCTGGATTTCCTCTTCCTTGGTAATGACCCTTATCCTCCCTTTAGGCTCTTTTCTCTGCTTGATATCATCTGTAGACAGCTTGTTATGCCTGAGCATGGTCTTTATCGCTGTAAGATACCTATTAACCGTCCCTGGCTTTGATTTTTTCGCATCTAGCTTGCGAAGAAGTTTTGCAATCGCAACATCATCAATGTGACCAATAGGAATATCACCAATAATTGCCATAGCTCTTTCTGCATTTCTTAAAGACCCCATTCCATCCTTGTTATTCTTCCATCTCTCAGTGTAGACCTTTTTGATCGCATCAGAGAATAGTGTCCTAGCCTTCTTTTCTCTTGGTGGTAATTTGGATTCCTCTATCAACTTATTCTTTTCTACTGCTTCAGCTAGCTTAGCCTCTTTCTTTGTAAACTTGCCTGTGCTCTTGCAGATACGTTCACCATTAACGGTGAAATTCATATAAAATGGACCATCAGCTTTTCGTAAATAAACTGCCATTGTCATGCTCCTTTCCAGATTCCAGGCACAAAAAAAGAACCTATTGGCTCTTGGTTGTCCTGCATTGGTTATGTAGTTGGGTTGTTATTGCTGAGTGTTGTTACTTGGGGAGGTAGTTCGAGGGCTGTTACTGGTGTTGTGACAGGTTGTATTTCTCTAGCATCACAGAAGCTTCATTTAGTTTCTGAGGTGTGAGAGGTTTGAATCTTCGTCCTGCCCGTATACTGCTGTATCCAAGCCAGTCCTGTACAATATCCATTCGAACTCCGGCATCAACCAGTCTGAAAGCACAAGTCCGTCTGAGGGCATAGAGAACAAACCCCTTATCATCTTTCAACCCCATTTGATCCCTTACCCATGTCCAGGCAATTGTTACCTGCATAGAATTGAGGTTGAACGGCTTATGTTGATCTAGTTCCTGTCTGCGTTTGAGGATAGCAGCTACCCTATTTGTCATGGGTATACGTCGAGAATTGCCTTTGGTTGCGCGGATAAAGATTATATTGTTCTCAAACTTTACATCTTTATACGTCAGCTCCTGGAATTCTAAAGTCCTCATACCGGTATCAATCAGAACCTCTACTAAATCGGCTACATCTGAGAAATAGCTCTTTCTGTGGTTAAGCTCAGGACTCCGCAGGAGAGTTACTATTCTGGACTCTTCTTCTGTGGTGATAATTCTGTCTCTTACCTGACTACTGTTCTTGATCATGCACATACTTGTCTCCTTTTGTTGAGTAGATACAAAAATAGAGGCTCTTGGCCTCTGTCATATATCGGTTAAGTTGTATTGGTTGACTTACTGGCTATCTGGTTTGCATAAAGGTTCTGTATATGGCGGGATTGATCGTATTCAGCTTAGCGTAGATGAGCTTGCACAACATTTCTCCGCATGTTGGACATATCACGGTGGTAGCTGAATCTCTTGCTGGTAGGAATACATCATTGTCATGATCTACTGAGCCATATCTGAGACCATGAGCTATATCCCCTGGCAAAATTGATCTGCTGCAGAGTTCACATTTCATAACAGACCTGACTCGACAAAAGAGAAGTACGTTTCACCCACTATTATGTGATCGAGCACTTTTACTCCGATGATTTCTCCTGCCTCTTTAAGCCTCCTGGTTATCTCTCTATCTTCACGACTTGGAGTCGGATCTCCTGAAGGGTGATTATGCATAAGGACTACGGCTGCTGCACTTGAGAGCAATGCAGTCTTAAAAGTTTCCCGAGGATGGACGATACTTTGGTTAAGTGACCCAGTTGACACGATATCTATGCAGATAATTCTGTTTTTTCCATCCAAGTGAAGAGCCATAAAGTATTCTTTGGTTTCCAGGTTGAGAAAGTTGAATGTCTGGAATATCTGCAGTGGTGATGTGAATCTGGTGCATGGTGGCAAGTAGCTGGTAATGCTTTCTCTGATAGTGAATGTTTCGAATACAGCTTTGATCTGTTTGAACTTGATGCTTCTGGGCTTAGTGGGAACTTGCTCTGGTCCGAATAGTGTGTTGATTGTCATGGTATTTCTCCTTTTGATTAAATTCATGGACTGACTCCATGTGCTGTGGTAGAAACTTCTTTCTGATTTCAGCGAGGTAGAACAAATGAGCGTATTAGAGAATGACTTACTTGCAGCACTTCAGGAACTTCGTGAGACATCAATGGTTATGACCAGTGGTAAAGTGCGATCTGCTACTGAGATGGAGCGTTATTACAAATCTCTTGAGTGGTCTAAGCGGGTTATTGCTCTTGCGGAGGGAGATAAATGAATAAATCAGATTTGGTTGATGAAGTAGCTTCTAGAGCAAAGATTACCAATGTAGTTGCTGAGAAGGTTGTATCCGAAATCTTTAGTTCAATGGCTGAGACTCTTGTTGCTGGTGGCAGAATTGAGATCCGTGGCTTTGGTAGTTTCGCTGTCAAGGAATACGCAGGTTATGCTGGTAGGAATCCTAAGACTGGTGAAGAGGTAACTGTCAAACCAAAGAAACTGCCATTCTTCAAAGTAGGTAAAGAACTTAGAGAACGTGTCATGGGTATCTGAGATACTGCTGATATAGATGTGATGTGGGGCTTCCGAGAGGAGCCCTTTTCTATTTGGTGGGAGTAAGTCTTATTTTGATATGGTCTTGGTGGAAGGGTTACTGCCGCTGATACCCTTATTGATGCCTACCTGATGACCGTCTTGCTGGCCAGTAGTGTAAGCATGGCTGTCAATATAGCTCTTACGGCTGCGGACAGTTCGAGTTGGTCCAATCTCACTCATTGTCTTTTTGATCAAACCTTCCTTTATCGGTACAAGTGCTCCAGGTGTAGTAGGAGTCTGAGCCTTTTGTTCCCGTAATTTCTGATTGATGGTGGAGACTGCTCCCAAGTAATAGGACTGGCGCATCAGCTCACGATGGCGAGTAGGAATATTCTCGTGAATATGGTGCTTCATGTAACTGGAACAGAGACGCCTGACTGTCTTATCCAGATACGCAAAGGTATATGCTGCAATTTGAACATCAACTCCAACACCGATAAAGGTTAGCTTACCTGTTGCCGGATGATGGATACCCTGGCAGTCAAAAGCAGTACAAACTCCCGCTGACAAATGACGTACCCATTTTGGCAGGGTTCTGGATACAGTAGCTTCTACTTTGTCTGCTGATTGCGGTTTATGCTGTGCTTCGATGTCTGCCATTGCCAGATTGTGTGCTGACAGTAGACGTTGTGCATGTGACGCTGCCAGTGCTGCTTCGTGTTCATTGCTGGAATTGGCAAGAGCCAGTAGTTTTCTGATCTTCTCGATGATCGGGTTGTGTTCCATCTTAATTCTCCTTTATGGATAGTAGCACGGCTGAAACCGTGCTTGATAGTGTCATTGCTGTATTGCGCTGGTTACTAAGCTAAAACAACTCCAACTGTAATTGTACGATCTGCACCTTAACAGGCTCCGGTATTTCACCCAGAGTATACCTGTCAACCCCAATCCAGACTAAAATACCTACCTTTTCCAGCTTCTTGACCCTTGTAGCAGATATTCCGATG
>JBBRBA010000037.1:0-28487 GCA_038206285.1 Geobacterales bacterium | reverse complement strand
CTCAACCAGCCGGGTTTTAAAACCACCACCCTGACGCTGCTCTTCAAGGCTGCCGACGGTGCCGAGGGGATGGAAAAAGCGCTGGAGAGCCTGTTCAGCACTGCCATCAGGTTCATCGAGTCCGGTACCACGGTGCTGATCCTCTCCGACCGGGGAGTAAACGAGGAGTATGCCGCGATTCCGGCGCTGCTGGCCGTTGCCGGCCTGCACCACCACCTGATCCGCACCGCCACCAGAACCCGCGTCTCCCTGATACTGGAGTCCGGCGAGCCCCGGGAAGTGCACCACTTTGCCGTGCTGCTCGGTTACGGCATCACCGCCATTAACCCGTACCTGGCCTTCGAATCCATCAACGACATGATCGGCCAGGGGATGCTCACCGGTATCGATTACAAGAAGGGTGTGAAAAACTTTGTCAAGGCGTCCATCAAGGGGATCGTCAAGACTATGGCCAAGATGGGGATCTCCACCGTGCAGAGCTATCGCGGCGCCCAGATCTGCGAGGCGCTCGGCCTTCACCAGTCGGTGATCGACAAATACTTCACCTGGACCCCCTCCCGCATTGGCGGCATCGACTTAAGCGGCATTGCCGCAGAGCTCCTGGCAAGGCACCGCAAGGCCTATCCCCAGAGAGTGTCCGCCGAACCGACGCTGGATCCGGGCGGGCAGTACCAGTGGCGCCAGGAGGGGGAAGAACATCTCTTTAACCCCCTGACCGTCCAGTCTTTGCAGAAGGCTACCCGCACCGGCGACTATGAGGAGTTCAAGGTTTTCTCCAAACTGATCGACGACCAGAACGAACGGCTCTACACCCTGCGCGGCCTGCTCGACTTCAATGCGGAAATCAGGGTGCCGGTGCCGCTCGATGAGGTTGAGCCGGTCGAAGAGATCATGAAGCGTTTCAAGACCGGCGCCATGTCCTACGGCTCCATCAGCCAGGAGGCCCACGAGGCGCTGGCCATCGCCATGAACCGGATCGGCGGCCGCTCCAACACCGGCGAGGGGGGCGAAGACCCGGAGCGGTTCACCTGGACCAACGAGCAGGGCGATTCCAAGAACAGCGCCATCAAGCAGGTTGCCTCCGGCCGCTTCGGCGTTACCAGCGATTACCTGACCAACGCTGCCGAGCTGCAGATCAAGATGGCCCAGGGGGCCAAGCCGGGCGAGGGGGGTGAACTCCCGGGGCACAAGGTCTATCCCTGGATCGCCAGGACCCGGCACACCACCCCCGGCGTCGGTCTGGTATCGCCGCCGCCGCACCATGACATCTACTCCATCGAGGATCTGGCGGAGCTGATTCACGACCTGAAAAACGCCAACCGCCGCGCCCGGATCAGCGTCAAGCTGGTTTCCGAAGTCGGCGTCGGCACCATTGCCGCCGGGGTTGCCAAGGCCCATGCCGATGTGGTGCTGATCAGCGGCTATGACGGCGGCACCGGGGCATCGCCCCTGTCGAGCATCAAGCATGCCGGTCTCCCCTGGGAGCTCGGTCTGGCGGAAACCCACCAGACCCTGGTGCTCAACAACCTGCGCAGCCGGATCATTGTCGAGGTTGACGGCCAGCTCAAGACCGGTCGGGATGTCGCCATCGCCGCCCTGCTCGGTGCAGAGGAGTTCGGCTTTGCCACGGCACCGCTGGTGACCCTCGGCTGCATCATGATGCGCGTCTGCCACAGCAATACCTGCCCTACCGGAGTGGCCACCCAGGACCCTGTCCTGCGGGCCAAGTTTGCCGGCAAGCCGGAATACGTCGTCAATTTCATGCGCTTCGTTGCCCGGGAGGTCAGGGAGATCATGGCGGAGCTCGGCTTCCGCACCTTTAACGACATGGTCGGTCGCGCCAACCGGTTGGAGCCGAAGCGGGCCGTTGCCCACTGGAAGGCCCGGGGACTCGACTTCAGCAACATCCTCTATCAGCCGGCCATGGGGCTCAACGGGAGCCGCTACTGCACCGAAACCCAGAACCACGGACTGGAAAAATCCCTCGATATGACCAGACTGCTGGAGATCTGCCGGCCGGCCATCGAGAAAGGCGAGCCGGTTACGGCCGAACTCCCCATTACCAACGTCGACCGGGTGGTCGGCACCATTGTCGGCAACGAGATCACTCGCGCCCATGGCGCTGACGGTCTTCCCGACGATACGGTCAGTCTCCGCTTCTTCGGCTCGGCCGGCCAGAGCTTCGCTGCCTTCATCCCGAAGGGGATGACCATGGAACTTGTTGGCGATGCCAACGACTACCTCGGCAAGGGACTTTCCGGCGGCACCATCATCCTCCATCCGCCGGTAATGTCGAAATTCAAGGCGGAAGAGAACATCATTGCCGGCAATGTTGCGTTATATGGCGCGACCAGCGGCAACGCCTATATAAACGGCATTGCCGGCGAACGCTTCTGTGTTCGCAACTCCGGCGTGAATGCCGTTGTCGAGGGGGTTGGCGACCACGGCTGCGAATATATGACCGGCGGCACCGTGGTCGTTCTGGGTGCAACCGGGCGTAATTTTGCCGCCAGCATGAGCGGCGGTATCGCCTACGTGCTTGACGAACTGGAAGAGTTCAGTGACAGCTGCAACACCGAAATGGTTGCCATGGAGCATCTGGATGAGAATGATCTGGAGACGCTCAAGGCGATGATAGAGAAGCATGCGCTGCTTACCGGCAGCGCCCGGGCAACGATTATCCTGCTCAACTGGCGAACCTATGCGCACAAATTCGTCAAGGTAATGCCGATGGATTACAAACGGGTGCTGCAGGCGCTGAAGAGGGCCAAAGCCGCCGGTCTCAGCGGTGACGAGGCGCTGGCCGCCGCCTTTGCGGAAAATGCCGAAGCAGAACACACACATTGATCATTTACCTCAGATAGGACACGACTATGGGAAAACCAACCGGATTCATGGAATATAATCGCGAGCTTCCGGCAGACCGGGAGCCGCTCGAACGGATTAAAGACTGGAGCGAATTTCACCTGCATATGCCGGAAGAGAATCTCCGCACCCAGGGTGCCCGCTGCATGGACTGCGGCGTGCCGTTCTGCCACACCGGCTTGCTGGTGAGCGGGATGGCCTGCGGCTGTCCGATTAACAACCTGATTCCTGAATGGAACGACCTTGTCTACCGCGGGCTCTGGCGTCAGGCTCTGGATCGCCTGCACCGGACCAACAATTTCCCGGAGTTCACCGGCAGGGTCTGCCCCGCACCGTGCGAAGGGTCATGTACCCTCGGCATCAACGATCCGCCGGTAACCATCAAGAATATCGAAGTCAGCATTGTCGAGCGGGGCTGGCAGGAGGGGTGGATCACCCCCCAGTTGCCAAAGTTTCGCACCGGCAAGAGCGTCGCCGTTGTCGGCTCCGGCCCGGCCGGACTGTCAGCCGCGGCCCAGCTCAACAGGGCCGGTCACCGGGTCACGGTGTTTGAACGCGCCGACCTTCCCGGCGGGCTGCTGATGTACGGCATTCCGAACATGAAGCTGGACAAGCGGGAGGTCGTGCTGCGCCGCATCAGGCTGATGGAGGAGGAGAAGATCACCTTTGTCTGCAATACGGATATCGGCAGCGCCGACTACCCGGTGGAAAAACTGCGGAGCGAGTTCGACGCCGTCATCCTCGCAACCGGAGCAACCCTGCCGCGCGACCTCGCCATTGAAGGGCGTCCTTTGCACGGTATTCATTTCGCCATGGATTTCCTCGGGGCTAATACCCGGGCGCTTTTGAACAAAGGGACCGACTTCATCTCCGCCAAGGGGAAGGATGTGGTTATTATCGGTGGCGGCGACACCGGTACCGACTGCGTCGGCACCTCGCTGCGCCACGGCTGCAGCTCGGTGGTGCAGCTGGAGATCATGCCGCAATCGCCCGATACTCGCAGCGATGACAACCCCTGGCCGGAGTGGCCCAGGACTCACAAGGCCGATTACGGCCAGGAAGAGGCAGCGGCAAAATTCGGTGCCGATCCGCGCGTCTTCCTCACCACGGCGACAAAGTTCGCGGGGGATGCCGACGGCAAAGTGACAGCGGTGCATACGGTGCAGGTTGCCTGGGGAAAGAATGACAAGGGGCAGTTCGTCCCTACGCCGGTGCCGGGGACCGAGCAGGTCCGCCCCGCCCAACTGGTTCTGCTGGCCATGGGTTTCCTCGGCCCGGAGCAGGAGATTCCCAACGCGCTGGGCCTTGAGTGTGACCAGCGCAGCAACATCAAGGCCGAATACGGACGCTACGCCACCAGCATTCCCGGCGTGTTCGCCGCCGGAGACTGCCGCCGGGGCCAGAGCCTTGTGGTCTGGGCCTTTAACGAGGGGCGGGGCGCTGCACGGGAGTGTGACCGTTACCTGATGGGAGAAACCGAGCTCCCCTGAGAAAGCTGTGACCATGAATGAAGGCACCTGGAAGATTACTTGCAGGTGCCTTTTTTGTCCGCAGTACCTCCCGGGCCTTATCAGGGCGGCTGTATCCATAAAAAAGCCGATCTATTAGAGTCGACTCTCTTGTCCAACACTGGTTTATTCCCTGCTTTTTGGTGCTGTCTGACTGGAGCAGCAACAAAGGCGAGCGTACCGGTACGGTCTTTTACGGCCTTATCTCAACAATCGTGCCATTTGGCGCTAACCTGGCAATTTCCTCTATTTCTTCGTCTGTTACGGCAATACACCCTTTTGTCCAGTCAACCTCTGTGTGAGAATCGCCAACCCACGAGAAACCATTCTTGATTCCGTGGATCATGATGTTTCCGCCCGGGGAAACACCCAGTTCTTTTGCCTGCTTTTTGTCGCTCTCGTTTGGATAGGAAATATGAAGAGACAGGTGATAAAGGCTGTCCTTGTTCTTTGAATCGATGAGGTAGGTTCCCTCCGGGGTTTTGTTATCGCCCTGCCTTTCTTTTGGACCATCAGGGTTCCCCCCCAACGCTATCTTGTAGGTTTTGAGCACCTCACCCCTGAAGATCAACATCAATCGCCGTTCTTTTTTTTCTATCAGAATCCTGTCTATTGATCCCTTCTGGATTGCATAAGCAAAAACCTTTTTTTCGAGCGCTTCGATCTTCTTTTGCAGGGTAATAACTTCATTCTCCTTGCTTTCAACCTCTTGCCGGAGAGTTTCAATTTGTGTTTGCAGCGAGGTAATCATCTTGTCCTTGATAGCGACATTATTGAGATAAAATAACATCCTTTCGCTGTCCTGCCTGTAGCCACTCCCCGGGTAATCCTTTATGAGTCTCTGAAAACATTCCAGGGATTTCTGATAATCTATCTGCTCATTCTTCGGATAAGCATAAATAATACCCATCTCGTATAGCACCCTGTCTCCCTTCGTGGGATATTTTTCAATAATCTGCTCATATTTACCCAGAGAGGCCTGGTAGCTTCCCTGGCTAAAAAGATCATTCGCTTCTTCGAAGGTTGACTTGGCCTGAAAGTGACTGCAGCCGCCCAGTAGTATCGGCGTTATCATGATGCAGATAAAGAAAAAGTACAGGTGCTCACCCGTTCTGCTCTGTTTTTTACCTTCTCTCATCTGCTCACCCCTTGGCGGACTCCTGCATGGTGGATAATGAAAGGGCAGGGCTTTTTAGACCCTGCCGCTTCATGACTTATTTCCGCATCGATTTCTGGAAAGCGGCGTCAGCCTTTGCCGTCTTTTCATCGGCGATCCTTTCCCTTTCCTCTGCCTTCTTTACAGCTTCATCGGCGCGGGCTGCGGCCGTATTGGCTGCCGCCTTGGCTGTTTGCGCATCCTGCACTGCCTGATCGGCTTTCGCATCAATCAGTTTCTGTTGCGCCTCCACTTTCGCGAGGTCACCGGATGTTGCACAACCCGTCATCGCCGCAAGAACAAGCATCATCGAGAGTGTTAAAAGACTTTTCTTCATACCTAATTACCTCCTTTGTTTAGTTCATCCTTGAGATCTCCAAAAGGCTTTTCTTTGTCTCTAATCACCTCCTTTTTGTTAGTCGGTGGGACCTGTTTCTTCTTGTCAGGTGCAACCAATATACCGTCTATTTCCAAATCAATTTTCAGACGTTTGGCTGCATCTTTGGCCTCACTGATATCCTTCAAAGGGCCAGCGACAACACGGTAGCTTTTGTTCTTTGAGTTTAATAACACTCTTGCCGGAATTGGTGGACCCTGGTGGTTGATGATGGCGGCAAGTCTCAGAGCATCTGTCTTGTCACGCATATCAGCCGCCAGAACATACCACGCGTCCGCTTTCAGTTCAGGTATTTCCGGCCTGCCATACAATTTGTCCGGGTGCTCGATTTCTATGGTTTTCGCGGCCCCTTTTTCAGCTCCTTGACTCATCTCCAGGATGGGAACGGGAATCCCGCGGGCCTCGGCCTGAACTTCCTTGACTTTTCTCCAGTCAAGCGTGCGCGCCGATTTCTTTTCAATAGCTCTCAACTTTGTATACATCCTGTCCAGCTCAATATCGCCCGAGTCTTCCAGAGGCGCATGGGCTTCCATGTACAGTACTCCATCCTGCTGGCCCAGGAGATATGGCTGGTTAACAATGACTACCGGTGTGTTGACCGGAGTGTCATTGAAGAGCATCTTCACGTTTTCCGGATAGAGCCTCAGGCAGCCATTGGTTGCGTTAAGACCGATGCTGGCCGGTTTATTGGTGCCATGGATCAAATAACCCGCTTTACTCAAATAGAGCGCGTATTCTCCCAAGGGATTCAGCGGTCCCGGCAGGACTTCTGCGGGCAGAAGATCTCCTTTTTTTCGATGGTCCTCAGCAATTGAAGCAGGCACATGCCAGGTCGGCCGGGCTGCCTTGCGCGCCACACGCATCTGGCCTGTGGGGGTGGGTCGCTCTTTGGTGCCGACACCGACCGGGTAGGTCGACACCAGCAGTGACTTACTATCCCCTTTAAATTGAAAGAGCCTCATGGTGGCCAGGTTGATCACAATGCCTTTTCTCGGAGTGTCCGGCAGGATAAAATTCAGCGGCAACATGATGCGCTCTCCTGCCTCTGGCAACCATACATCTACCCCTGGATTGGCAGCACTGATTGCATTGATCCCCAAACTGAAGTGTCTTGCAATATCCGGTAGCGTATCCCCCTTTTCTAGCTTGATGACTGCCAACCGGCCAATGACGTCATCTCCTCTGGCAACCGAAAACTCATTTCGTTCGATCTCCTTTTCAACATGGCTTGGATAAGGCCATGAGTCCTGAACACTTCTCGTCATGGCACAGCCGGTGAGAGATACGATGAACGTACCTAGAGCCATAAGACGAAGCCAATTGGATAAGCGTGACAGGTCAACGATTCGGCACATACTGCAACTTCTCCTTGAGATTGTTACCCGCAATTTGCGTGTCCGGACACAAAAAAGCCGGGAGCTAATATCGTCTGATATTTCGGCAACCCGGCTGTCTCAGTGAGACCCTGTAGGCTTTCCGCCCCATCCTCGCGGATGGTTGAGTATTATCGTTTACCACCAACTCTGTTTTAATACCGTTTTCCGCGACCGGCGCGAAACGGCATGATACGGCGCCCTTTAAAGCGACCCTTTTGGCTTTGACAACAAAAAAGCCGGGAGCGAATATCGTCTGATATTTCGGCAACCCGGCTGTCTCAGTAAGACCCGTAGGCTTTCCGCCCCATCCTTGCGAATGGTTAAGTATTATCGTCTATCGCCCAATCAATTTTTTGGCAGCATACCTCTCTACGAGGATTTGTCAATGTTATTCTAATGTCCGGTTGAGGGACCGACGGCTTCGGGAAAGGCCAGGGAAGTCCCGGCGATAGCCCTCCCGGCGAGGTCCGATGGTATTTTTCCCGGAATGCTTTATACTGACAAAAACTATGATTCCCGTGTAATATGCGCAGATAGCTGTCACTAAAACTCTCCAGGTGTAGATGCTTTTGCATTTTTGCACCTGTTCGCGACTGAGGAAACCCATGTCCTTCAAAAAACGGAAACAGCAGCATAAAAATCAGCCGCAAGGCAGCCAGCAGCACGGCCCGCGCATATCCGGAACTCTTGGCGTGCATCGTGACGGTTACGGTTTTGTCGCCCCTGATGACGGCGGCGACGATGTCTTCATCCCGGCCCGCTATCTGCGCGAGAATCTGCACGGCGACAAGGTCGAAGTCGAGGTGCAGAGCGGCGGCCGCGGCGGCAAACGGGAAGGGCGGATCTCCGCGACCAAAGAGCGCGCTGTCAAAAGGATGGTCGGCATTTTCCGGCTGCGCAGCAGCGGGGCGCTGGTGCAGCCGGACGATGAGCGGCTCCCCTGGCTTGCCATCCCGCCATCTGCTTATGGCAAAGCACGCGAAGGTGAAGTAGTTGTTGCCGACATCGTCTCCTATCCGGCTGACCGCCATGCGCCGACCGGCAGGGTGGTCGAGGTGCTCGGCTCGCCGGATGACCCGGAAGTCGAGCTGTTGACCGTCATCAGGCGCTTCGAACTGCCGAACGAGTTTCCGCCGCAAGTCCTGCAGTATGCCGACGGCGTGTCGCAAGAGGTCTCTGTTGCTGATCTGCAGGGGCGCACCGATCTGCGCGGCCTCACAACCGTGACCATTGATGGCGAGTCGGCGCGGGATTTTGACGATGCCGTCTCGGTCAAGCGCGAAGGGGCGAACATCCGTCTCTGGGTCTCCATTGCCGATGTCGCCCACTACGTGCCGCCCGGATCGCCGCTCGACAAGGAGGCGTATCTGCGGGGGACATCGGTCTATTTCCCCGAGCGCTGTATCCCGATGCTGCCGGAAAAGCTCTCCAACGGCATCTGTTCGCTTAATCCCCGGGTAGACAGGCTTACCCTGACCGCCGAGATGCTGTTCAACAGCTGCGGCGAGATCATTGCCGCAACCTTTTATCCGAGTGTCATCAAAAGCGCTGCCAGGCTCACCTATACACTGGTCAGCCGGATTGTCGAGCATGACGATCCGGAGGTAAAGGCAGAGTACCCTGCTCTTGTCGCTGATCTGCTGCTGATGAAGGAGCTGGCGCTGGCGCTGGCGACAATGCGCTCGAAACGGGGGAGTATCGACTTCGACCTGCCCGAGGCGGAGATAATCCTTGGCCTGAGCGGCGCACCGGAAGCGATTCTCCGTGCGGAGCGCAACCTGGCGCACAAAATCATCGAATCGTTCATGCTGGCGGCCAACGAGGCGGTTGCCACCCGTCTGGAAGAGTCGGCGCCAGGGACTCTTTACCGGGTACACGAACTGCCGGATCAGGAGAAGCTGGCTACTATTGCGCTCTTCTTCAATCAGCTCGGCTATGCGGAGCTGTCCGGCGCAGACACGGTCAAGCCGCGCGATCTGCAGACGCTGCTGGCTCATGCCGAGGGGAAGCCGGAGGAGCGGCTGATCAACCGGATGCTGTTGCGCAGCATGAAACAGGCGCGCTATGCCGCCGAAAACCTCGGCCATTTCGGCCTGGCAGCGCCCTGTTATACGCACTTTACCTCGCCGATTCGGCGTTATCCCGATCTGGTTGTGCATCGCATCCTGAAATGGTTACTGGCGCAGCAGGGCGGCGGTTCAGGGCGGGGCAAGCTCGGTGGTGCACCGTTCCCGGATTATCCGGGCGCTCTGGCGGAGATCGGTGAGCATACCAGCAAGCGCGAACGGGTCGCCATGGAAGCGGAACGGGACATCGTCGAGCTGAAGAAGGTGCAGTTCATGGCCGGCAAGGTCGGCGAAGAGTTTTCCGGCTTTGTTAACGGCGTTTCCCAGTTCGGTTTTTTCGTGGAACTGGACGAGCTTTTTGTCGAGGGCCTGGTGCATATCTCGACGCTGCCGCAGGATTCCTACCAGTTCATCGAAAACGAGCAGACCCTGGTCGGCGAAAAGAGCAAGGTGCGCTACCGGATCGGCGATCCGGTTCGGGTGCGAGTTGCCGCGGTCAGTAAAGAGAAGCGGCAGATCGATTTTGTCCTGGCAGGGGTGACAGCGGCAGCAGTGACTACAGCCGAGCAGTACCAAAGGAGAGCGGTCAAGGGGAAGAAGCCGGAAGGGTGGCGAGGAGCGAAACCGGCAGAGCCGGGGAGCAGGGGCTCAACCGAGGGTAAAGGAAGCGGTAAAAACACCGGTGGCAAAGGGCGGCGCGGGCGCTGACATTTTTTCCGCTGACAGGCTTAGCAGTTGAAAAAACTCTTGCTTTTTAGCTTCCTGCCGTGTAAAAGTAGCTATTACAAGTTATGTGTTCACTACTAAAAAGTGAGCTTTCCAGCTCGCTTTTTTTTATGTCTGACACTTATTCGCAAGAGCTGTCAGGCTTTATTCCTTTGAATAGCGGTAATTTAATGGCAAAAATCAGTGTTGTTGATCAGATAAGAGGAGCTGCCCTGCCTCTGCTGGATTCTCTGGGGCTTGAGCTGGTAGAGCTCGAGTACCGCAAGGAAGGTCAGGGGATGGTGCTGCGTCTTTTTATCGACAAGCCGGGCGGGGTGATGCTCGATGACTGCGCCGCAGTCAGCCGGGAACTGTCCGAGCTGCTCGATGTCGAAGAGATCATCGACAGCAACTATAATCTGGAAGTCTCTTCTCCGGGACTTTGCCGGCCGCTGATAAAGCCGGCGGATTATGAACGTTATGCCGGTCGACTGGTGAAGATACGTACTTTCGAGATGCTCGAGGATGCTGCCGGCAACAAGAGAAAGACCTTCCTGGGCGAACTTGTCGGGCTTGACTCCGGGGTTGTCTCGCTGAAACTTGTTGAAGGACAAATGGCCGAAGTGCCGCTCGACAAGATAGCCAAGGCAAACCTCGAATTTGAAATGTAGAAATTCAACTAAAACCATGTAGCAGTGAAGGAGATATAACGTGGAAACAACCCTCAGCCTCAAGCATATCATTGACCAGATCGTTAAGGAAAAGAGCATCAACAAGGCGATCGTCATTGAAGCTATTGAACAGGCCGTTCTGTCAGCTGCCAACAAGAAGTTTCGGAATACGAGAAATCTTGAAGCTACTTTCAATTACGATAAGGGCGAAGTAGAGCTGTTTGAGTACGTTGAGGTTGTTGATGAGGTTGAAGACTCTTATCGGCAGATAACCCTTGAAGAAGCAAGGGAGGAAGACCCGGAGGTCCAGCTCGGCGACGAGATCGGCATGAAGCTCCCTTCAAGCGAGTTTTCCCGCATTGCCGCCCAGACTGCCAAGCAGGTCATTATCCAGCGGGTGCGTGAAGCGGAACGCGAAACAATCTACAATGAGTTCAAGGATCGGGTCGGCGAGCTTATCAACGGGCTGGTCCGCCGTTATGAAAAAGGCGATCTGGTAATCGATCTTGGCCGTATTGAAGCGGTTCTCTCACATAAGGAGCTTGCTCCGCGCGAGGTCTACCGCCAGGGGGACCGGATCAAGGCGCTGATAACCGATATCAGGATGACCACCAAGGGGCCGCAGATACTCCTTTCAAGGACTGCACCGGCCATGCTGGCAAAACTGTTTGAGGCAGAGGTCCCCGAGGTTGCCGAAGGGATCGTCGAGATTATCAATGTCGTGCGTGAGCCGGGAAGCCGTGCCAAGATAGCCGTATACTCCAACGATTCGGATGTCGATCCGGTCGGCGCCTGTGTAGGGATGCGCGGCAGCAGGGTGCAGAATGTCGTCTCGGAACTGCGCGGAGAGAAGATTGATATTATCCCCTGGGCAGAGGACATTGCCCGTTTTGCCTGTAATGCGCTCTCGCCGGCCGTAGTTTCAAAGGTATACGTCGAGGACGAGATCAGGGCAATGGAGGTTATCGTTCCCGATGACCAGCTTTCTCTCGCCATCGGCAAGCGCGGCCAGAATGTACGTCTGGCTGCCAAGCTGACCGGCTGGAAAATCGATATCAAGAGCGAGACCCGCCAGGCGGAAGCGGAACTGCTGCAGTACTCTTCCTTCGACGGTGCCGCTGAAGAAGCGCCGGCGGAAGCTCCGGTCGAAGAGGCGCCGCCAGTAGTAGGCGAATTCGATATCGTCGAACCGCAGGAGCTATAGGCTTTGCCAAAGGCAGATCCGCAAAGAAGCTGTCTGGGCTGCCGCGAGGTAAAGCCGAAAGACGAGCTTCTGCGTTTCGTGCTTGATCCCGAATTTCTGCCGGTTCCGGATGTTGCCGGCAAGCTTCCGGGTCGTGGCGCTTATACCTGCTTCAACAGGCATTGCCTGGAAAATGCAGTTGCGAGGAAACAGTTCAGCCGCGCTTTCAAAGGGGAAGCAAAAACTCCTGTGATGGCGGAGTTGCTGCCTCTTATCCAGCGGCTTTTTGAAGAGCGGATAGCAGCTACTCTTGCTATGACGAACAAGGCAGGCAGAGCGGTTTCAGGCAGTGACAAGGTTATGGAATCTCTTCGCCGGGGCGAGGCCGCTCTGCTGATTCTGGCAGACGACATATCTGCTGACAGTGAAGCGAAATTCAGATACCTGGCTGAGAAAAACAGAGTTGAAATATTCAGGTTCTCCCATAAGGATCAGTTGGGAAGCCCTCTTGGCAAGGAGATACGGACTGCTGTTGCCGTATCGCCGGGAGCTTTTGCTGACAAGCTGTGCAGGGAATTGACAAGGTACTGGAACTTCTTTCAGGGAGGAGCAAAACAAATATGAGCAAGATTCGCGTGCATGAACTTGCGCAGAAGATGGGTATTGAAAACAAGGAGCTAATCGTCAGGTTGAAAGCGATCGGCGTGGAAATCAGTAACCATATGTCTGCCATAGATGAAGATGTTGCCAAAAAGCTCCAGGCTCCAGCAACTGTCACCATGACGGTCAAGGATGTCGCCCAGGAAGAGACCAGAGTCAGTTCCACAGTTATCAGACGCCGTGCAAAGGTTGTCGAGAAGGTTGTTGAGGTCTCGGCTGAAGAGGCAAAGAGTATTGCCGGGGTGCAGGAAGAGATTCCGCCGATTGAAACGCCGAAGCCGGTCGAGCCCGAGCAGCCGGTAGTTGCCGTATCCAAAGAGACGCCGCCTGAAGAAAAGAGTGAAGTTGCGGCTCCTGTCGAGAAAGAGGCGCCGGTTAAACCGGAGCCGCAAAGAGCGACCGCAAACAGGGCCGTGATACTCGGACGGGTGGAACTTCCGCCAGCCTCCAGGCCGGATCGTAGCAGTGAAAGGCCGACAGAGCGCGGCGCCGAGCAGCGTCCTTCCCAGCGGCGTGAGGTTATTCCCGGAGCGAGAACGGAACAGTCCGGCAGACCGGGTGACCGTCCGCGGCCAACCACTACCCAGGTACCTGGACGTGACCGGAACGCTCCTCCCCAGCGGACAGGTCAGCCGCCGGCAGGCCGTCCGGCGACAGCCGGTTTTGCAAAACCTGCTACTCCGGCACCGGCAATTGCCCCGCCAGGAGCGGATGATCGCAAGGGTGTTCGCAAAGGCCCTGTCAAGAGTGGTCCTGGTGACGCGGCCCGTGCCAAAAGAGGCGCTGCTGTTCCGGACAAGCGCAAGGAACTTACCTTAAGGAATGAGATTGCCGAGAAGCGCGAGCGGGTCTTCGAGCCAGGATCAAAACCGTTCAAGGGGAAGAAGAAGCACCAGAAAGTTGAACGTGCCGCTGACGGCAAGTCGACCGAAATAACGACCCCCAAGGCGATCAAGCGTATCATCAAGATAACCGAAACCATCACTGTCGGCGAACTTGCCAAGCGCATGGGGACCAAGGCGAACGATCTTATCCGTGCGCTGATGAAGATCGGCCTGATGGCCACTATCAACCATCCGCTTGATGTTGATACGGCAACTCTGCTTGCCAATGATTTCGGCTACGAAATTGAAAATGTGGCAGTGGATCTCGACGAGATTCTCGAGTCGATTCCGGATACCCCGGAGTCACTTGAGGTACGTCCGCCGGTCGTGACGATCATGGGTCACGTTGACCATGGCAAGACCTCACTGCTTGATGCCATCAGGGAGACCAACGTTATCGCCGGCGAGGCTGGCGGCATCACCCAGCATATCGGCGCCTATGATGTCGAGCTGAACGGTCGGAAGATAACCTTCCTCGATACTCCGGGTCACGAAGCGTTTACCGCCATGCGCGCCCGCGGCGCCAAGGTTACCGATATCGTTGTCCTGGTAGTTGCAGCTGATGACGGTGTCATGCCGCAGACAAAAGAGGCTATCAACCATTCGAAGGCTGCCGGGGTGCCGATCATCGTTGCCATCAACAAGATCGACAAGCCTGACGCAAAAGCTGACAGAGTAAAGCAGGAGCTTACTGATCAGGGACTTCTTTCAAGTGATTGGGGCGGCGATACCACTATGGTCGAGGTTTCTGCCAAGAAGCGGTTGAACCTTGAATCACTTCTGGAAATGATCCTGCTGCAGGCCGATGTCATGGACTTGAAGGCGAATCCGGACAAGCCCGCCAAGGGGACGATCGTCGAAGGAAAACTCGACAAGGGTCGCGGTCCGGTAGCAACAGTGCTGGTACAGGACGGAACACTCAAGGTTGGTGACTACTGCGTCGTCGGCGTTCATTCCGGGCGGGTCCGCGCCATGCAGAACGAACGTGGCGAGAAGCTGCTGGAGGCCGGGCCGTCAATGCCGGTCGAACTGATCGGTCTCTCCGGCGTACCTTCTGCCGGCGATATTTTTGTGGCGGTCAAGGACGAGCGCCAGGCAAAAGAAATTGCCACTCTGCGCCAGATCAAGCAGCGTGAACTCGAACTGGCCAAACATACCAAGCTTTCCCTTGAGGATCTCTACACCAAGATCCAGGCCGGCGAGGTCAAGGATCTCAACGTCATTGTCAAAGGCGATGTGCAGGGTTCAATCGAGGCGGTCAGTGAATCTCTCCGCAAGCTCTCTACCGCCGCAGTCAGACTCAACGTTCTCCATGCAGCTGTCGGTGCGGTCACCGAGACCGATGTTAATCTTGCTTCGGCTTCAAATGCGATCATCATCGGCTTCAACGTCCGTCCGGAGGTCAAGGCTCAGGCCCATGCCGAGAAGGAAGGGGTCGACATCCGTCTCTACAGCATCATCTACAATGCGGTCGAGGATGTGAAAAAGGCGATGGAAGGGCTGCTCTCCCCGATCTTCAAGGAGAAATATCTCGGTCGTGCCGAGATTCGCGAAGTATTTTCGGTACCGAAGGTCGGTACTGTTTCCGGCGCTTACATCCTGGACGGCAAGGTTGTCCGCAACGCTCAGGTCAGGCTGCTGCGCGACAATATCGTTATCTACGAAGGGAAAATGTCCAGTCTGCGCCGCTTCAAGGATGACGTCAAGGACGTTGCCAGCGGCTATGAGTGCGGTATCGGTCTGGAAAACTATAGTGATATCAAGGTCGGCGATATCATCGAGGCGTTCGAGATGGAGAAGATCGCCGCTACATTATAGAAAAGCAGGATCGAGGATAAAGGAAAAAGGATCGAGGATAAAGTCTGTCCGCGCACCTTTTTCCTCGTTCCTCGTACCTGAGGGTTTTTATGTTCAAACGTTGTGAAAAAGTTGCCGAGGCCATTCATGAGGTTATTTCCGGTCTCCTGATAAAAGGGGTGAAAGATCCTCGTGTCGGCTTCATTACCATTACCGGTGTCAAGGTTACTGACGATCTGCGTCTTGCCACGATCTTTTTTTCGGTGATCGGCACTGATGCTGATCGCAAGGGGACTGAAGCAGGGCTGGCCAGCGCCAAGGGCTACCTGCGCCGCGAGATGGGCAAAGCCCTGGCGTTGCGGTGCGTACCGGAAATCGTTTTCCGCTATGATGAATCTGTCGAATACGGCAGCCATATTGAGAGCATCCTGAAGCAGATCCACGAAACGGAAGAGGCTGATGCTGAAAAAGATAAATGAGCTTATTGCCGCAAACTCCTCATTTCTCATTACCACCCATGAATCGCCTGACGGCGACGCGGTCGGTTCATCTCTTGCTCTTGCCAATTATCTGACGGAAATCGGCAAGGATGTAACTGTCCATATCTGCGATCCTGTCCCTGATATCTATCTTTTCCTGCCGCTCGCCGGCGCAGTTACCACCACTCTCCCTGATCAGGACTACGATATCTGCTTCGTCCTCGATGCAGGCGAGTTCAGGCGTGCCGGTGAGCAGATCGCCGCATGCCGCCGGGTCGGTTCGTTTATCAACCTCGATCATCACAAGACCGGCGAACAGTTTGGCCTGCTGAATCTTATCGATACCGCCGCTGCGGCAACCGGGGTGCTTGTGCACCGTCTCATCAGGGATGCCGGCGCCGAGGTCTCCCCGGCAGCGGCAGTCTGTATCTATGTAGCGCTGATTACCGATACCGGCTCTTTCCGCTACTCCAACTCCAATGCCGAGGCTTTTACCGTTGCCGGCGAAATGATCGCCAAGGGGGTCAATGCCTGGGACATCGCTTTGCGGCTTTACGAAAGCCAGCCGCAGGGGCGTCTTGAACTTCTTGCCCAGGCTCTCACGACCCTTACCTTCTCTGCTTGCGGCAGATTCGCCTCTATTGCCGTTACTCTCGATATGTATGAGCGTACCAACAGCAGCGCCGAGCTTACCGACGGCTTCGTCAACTACCCGCGCTCGGTCAAAGGGGTTGAAGTGGCCATATTCTACCGCCAGCTGGCGCCGCTCTCCTTCAAGGTCGGTTTCCGCTCCAAAGGGACGGTTGATGTTTCCAGTCTTGCAGAAGGCTTCGGCGGCGGGGGGCATCATAATGCTGCCGGCTGTGTTGTTGAAGGCGACCTCGAAACTGTCCGTGAAAAGGTATTCTCCCATCTGCGGGCTGTGCTCCAGTGACTGACGGTTTTCTTGTTGTCGATAAACCGGCAGGCATTACCTCTCACGATGTCGTCTCCAGGGTGCGCCGTACCTTCGGGATGAAGCGGGTAGGGCATACCGGCACACTCGATCCGTTTGCTACCGGCGTTCTGCCGATTGCCCTGGGCGCCGGGACAAAGGCGATCCCTTTCCTCGATGAGTCGGTGAAGGAGTACCAGGCGGTGATGCGGCTCGGCGCGGCAACCGACACTCTGGACGTCACCGGCCGGGTTATTTCCGAGGGGGACTGGAGCCGGGTCTCAGCGGCAATGATTACGGAGATGTTCACCCGCTTTACCGGCTGCATCACCCAGATCCCGCCAATGTATTCTGCGATCAAGCAGGGGGGCGTACCGCTTTACAGGCTTGCCAGAAAAGGGGAGACAGTCGAGCGCCAGGAGCGCCAGGTTACCATCCACTCCCTTTGTATCGACCGGCTGAACCTGCCGGAAATCGCTTTTACGGTGCGCTGCTCCAGGGGGACATACGTCCGTACAGTTGCCGACGATATCGGCAGGGCACTTGGCTGCGGTGCCTATCTTGTTGAACTGCGCCGGACAGCGAGCGGCCTGTTTAACCTCTCGATGGCGATACCGATTGCAGCGCTCTCAGAGGATGCCGCTGCAACCGGACTTGAGCGGAGCATCATCACGCCGCTGCAGGCTCTTGGCCACCTGAAATCGCTGAACCTCACGGCAAGCGGTTGCAGCAGGGTAAGACACGGCGTTGCACCGCTGCCCGGGGATTTTATTGCGGATGATTATGAACCTCTGCCGGGAGAACGCCTTAAGCTTCTCTGCAACGAGCGGCTGATTGCCATGGCTGAAAGGGCATCCTCTGATGACGGTTCTGCGGTGCTATCTATTCGGCTTCTCAGGGGCTTTGACCAGGAATGTCCTTTACATGCAGCTAGATAGTGTGTTAAAAAAGAAATCCTTCTGAATAGGAAGTGCTGCAAAAAAATATACAAACTCTGATGAAAGGAGGTGTGCAAAATGTTGGCTACAGACAAAAAACAGGAAATCATCAACGCATACAAGCTGCATGAAAGCGATACCGGTTCCCCTGAAGTGCAGATCGCTATTCTTACCGAGCGGATTATTTATCTGACTGATCATTTCAAGACACACAAGAAAGATCATCACAGCCGTCGCGGATTGCTGAAGATCGTCGGCCAGCGTCGCCGTCTGCTTGATTACGTCAAGCGCAAGGATGTCGAACGCTACAAAGTAATTATTCAGAAACTCGGAATACGCAGGTAATACGGGGCAGTATACCTCGCGATGCCGAGGTATATTGCCTCTTCTTTTTAACCATTTACTGTTGGGGGCGTGGATAAAACGGCTGAAACCGGAACAGTGAACAGGCATCAGGAATCTGGGATCAGTAAAGGCAATTCGAAGACTTGCCGTTACAGTTCCCAGTTCCCAGTTTACAGTCCCTGCTTCCGCCTTTTTCTCGACGGCCCCAACACCTGTTTTCAGGTGAGGAGATTTTACAAACATGGCACAACATAAGGTAGAACTCGAATTCAGCGGCCGCACCCTCTCGATCGAGACCGGCAAGATGGCCAAACAGGCCAACGGCGCTGTTGTAGTAAGAAGTGGCGATTCAATGGTACTGGTAACTGCTGTAGCCAGTAAATCCATAAAAGAGGGGCAGGACTTCTTCCCCCTTACCGTCAATTACCAGGAGAAGGCTTATGCCGGCGGCAAGATTCCCGGCGGTTTCTTCAAGCGCGAAGCGCGTCCCTCAGACAGTGAGACACTGACCTGCCGCTTGATCGACCGTCCGATCCGTCCGCTATTCCCGGAGACATTCCTTAACGATACCCAGATCATGGTAACCGTCATCTCTGCCGACAAGGACAACGACCCGGCAATCCTGGCGATGATCGGTGCTTCAGCTGCTCTTGAGGTTTCCGATATCCCCTTCTTCGGGCCGATAGCCGGTGTCAAGGTCGGGCGGATAAATGGCGAGTTTGTTGCCAATCCGACGGCCGAACAGCTTGCGATCAGCGATATGGAGATTGTCGTTGCCGCCAGTCGCGATGCGATCTGTATGGTCGAGGGTGGTGCAAATGTCCTTTCTGAGGATGTCATGCTCGACGCCATCTTTTTCGGGCACAAGGCAATCCAGCCGATTCTCGATGCGCAGATTGATCTGAAGGCAAAGGCCGGGGTTGCCAAGCGCGAAGTAGCCGAGCCGAAGGTGGATACCGAGCTTAAAGGGAAGGTTGCTACCCTGGCCAAAAGCCGGATGAAGGATGCCGTCCGGATCGTTACCAAACAGGAACGCCACAAAGCCATCGATACGCTGATTGCCGAGACGGTAACAGCCCTGGCTGCTGATTACGAAGGGCGCGGCAAGGAGATCAAAGGCTTCATTAATGAGCTGGAATATGAACTCGTCAGAGAGCATATCCTCAAGGACGGAGAGCGGATCGACGGTCGCGACACCAAGACCGTCAGGCCGATTACCTCCGAGGTTACGCTGCTGCCGCGAGTACACGGCTCGGCGCTCTTTACCCGCGGCGAGACCCAGGCGCTGGTTGCCGCCACCCTTGGCACATCCATTGACGAGCAGAGGATAGACTCCCTTTACGGCGCGTCAAAGAAACGTTTCATGCTGCATTACAACTTCCCGCCGTTTTCAGTCGGCGAGACCAGCTTTCGTCTTGCTCCGGGTCGCAGGGAGATCGGTCACGGCATGCTTGCCGAGCGCGCTCTTTCGGCGGTGCTTCCGGATCATGACATTTTCCCCTACACTATCAGGGTTGTCTCCGACACGCTTGAGAGCAACGGCTCTTCGTCAATGGCGACCGTCTGCGGCGGTTCCCTGTCGATGATGGATGCCGGTATCCCGATCAAGGCTCCTGTCGCCGGGATTGCCATGGGTCTTATCAAGGAGGGTAACGATGTTGCCATTCTTTCCGATATCCTCGGTGACGAGGATCATCTCGGTGATATGGACTTCAAGGTGGCGGGAACTGCTGAAGGGGTAACAGCTCTGCAGATGGATATCAAGATAACCGGCGTCTCCAGAGAGATCATGAAAAAAGCGCTTGAACAGGCTCGCGAAGGTCGGCTGCATATTCTCGGCAAAATGGCGGAGACGCTCTCTTCCTCACGTGCCGATATGTCCGAATATGCGCCGCGCATCGTCACCATCTTCGTCAAAACCGACAAGATCCGCGACGTTATCGGCACCGGCGGCAAGAATATCCGCAACATCACCGAAACTACCGGTGTTGTGGTGGATATCGATGACACCGGCAGAATCAACATTGCCAGCAACGACAAAGCTGCCTGCGATCTGGCGATCAAGATGATTCGCGATCTGACGGCCGAAGCTGAAGAGGGTAAACTCTACAGCGGCATTGTCAGGAAGATCATGGATTTCGGTGCATTTGTCGAGATCTTCCCCGGCACTGACGGGCTTGTTCATATCTCAGAACTTGATACCGAGCGGGTCAAAAATGTCTCCGACATCCTCAAAGAGGGTGACAAGGTTCTTGTCAAGTGTATCGGCATCGACAAGCAGGGTAAAATCAAGCTTTCGCGCAAAGAGGCGCTTGGCGCAACTCTGCCGGAGTAGTCCAGACGATAAGGTTTCATGCAAAGGCGGCTTAAAAGGCCGCCTTTTTTTTAACCTGGCAAAAATGCCGGGTGCATTCAAGCCTTATTTGTCATTTCCGCGGCTTTGATCGGCAATCCGGTACAGCCGGATACCGCTAAAGTCATTCGCGCAGGACAATCTTTTGTTTATCCCTGGCATAAAACACCATCTTCGCTTGCGGATTTAATACGGGTAGCTATAGTTATCTCATGGTAAATAGATCACAACTGGCAAACGGCATCAGGGTTATATCCCAGCGGATTCCGCACTCATGTTCCGTAACAATCGGTTTCTGGGTAGTCGGCGGTTCACGTCAGGAACAGACCCGTTACAATGGAGTTTCCCACTTCATTGAGCATCTCATTTTCAAGGGTACCCCCACGAGAAGTTCTCTGGAAATCGCCTGTGAGATGGACTCTATGGGTGGTTTCATGAACGCTTTCACCGGACGGGAATTTGTCTGTTATTATGTGAAAGTGCTTGCCGATTTCTTCCCGAAAGCACTTGATCTGCTGGCCGATATTTTTCTGAATTCGCGTTTTCCGGAAGAAGAGATCGAAAATGAGCGCAAGGTCATCCTCCAGGAGATTCGCATGCTGGAAGATAACCCTGACGATCAGCTTCAGGACCTGTTCCATAGAAATCTCTGGAACGGCCAC
This sequence comes from Geobacterales bacterium, assembly GCA_038206285.1. Classification (GTDB taxonomy): domain Bacteria; phylum Desulfobacterota; class Desulfuromonadia; order Geobacterales; family DSM-12255; genus VEOV01. Next base: position 7,508 of record JBBRBA010000037.1, on the reverse strand, counting down.
CCTTTGGGGATGCCTATTATCGGCAGCGCCGAGAGTGTGCAAAGCATGTCCAGAGAGTTCCTTGCCGATTACAAGAAGGATACCTATCGTGCCGGAGATATCATCATCTCCGCTGCCGGACTTCTTGATCATCACCGGCTGGTAGAAATGCTGATTCCATTTTTTGATCTGCTCCCGGCAGGAAGCAGCTGTGAGCAGGCGCCCCTGCCACTATATACCAAAAAATCCTCAACGGTTGAACGGGAGCTGGAACAGGTTCTCTTCGCTTTAGGAACAAAAGGTATTCCGCAGAACCATCCGGGGAGGTATGATGCCCAGGTACTTAACACCATACTCGGCGGCAGCATGAGCTCCAGGCTTTTCCAGGAGGTGCGCGAGAAAGAGGGCCTTGCCTACTCGATCTACTCGTATCTGGAATCGCATTCGGATACCGGCGCATTTGTTGTTTCCGGCGGGACGACAGCTGAAAAATTCGCACAGGTTATGGAAATTGTCTTGCGGGAGATGAATCGGCTCAAGAACGAACCGCTGACAGAAGCGCAGCTTTCGTCTGCCCGGGAGCAGTTGAAGGGGAATATTCTGCTTTCACTTGAGAGTAGTGACAATATTATGTCAAAATTGGCGAAAAACGAGATTTATCTTGGTGGTTATCAGTCTGTCGACCAGGTGATTGCCGGCTTCTCCGCTGTTACCGGAGAAACGGTTCAGGATCTCTGCAACGAACTTTTTGACGAAAACATGATGACGCTGCAGCTCCTCGGCAATCTGTCCGACACAGTTTTTGACGTAGATAATATATCCTTGTAATTAACCGGTAACTATTCAGCGGTCAAGACTGACGACTGAAAAAGCGCAGCAGACCTGATCAGATTTCTGGATTGTTTCCGTGCGCAGGGGTGGAAATACCTTTGTTCACCGCTTTTTCCTTCAGCCTTTATGCCCTGAGGGGTATTCAGTCTATTGACCGCAAAATGTTACCACCACGGAAGGGACTGTGCAGATAACCGTAGCAATAAAACGCATCCGCCCTGAATCAGATCTACCACTCCCCTGTTATATGACTTTGCACTCTGCCGGCATGGATCTTTATGCGGATCTGGCAGCAGACACTACCTTGCTGCCAGGTACGCGGCTGCTCGTGCCTACCGGCATAGCCATAGCCCTGCCCGAAGGTTATGAAGCGCAGATCAGGCCCCGAAGCGGTCTTGCTCTGAAACACGGGATTTCACTGGTGAATTCACCGGGAACCATTGATGCAGATTATCGTGGCGAGATCGGCGTGATTCTGATAAATCATGGGGAAGTCCCCTTTATCCTCAAAAGAGGGGAGCGGATCGCGCAGATGGTGATGGCGAAGTTCAGCCGCGTAGTCTGGGATGAGCAGGGCGAGCTGGAAGATACGCTCCGTGGTGGCGGCGGTTTCGGGCATACGGGACGATGACGTGGTTGAGTGGTTGAGTGGTTGAGTGGTGAAAAAAACCGGCAATGGCAGTTTTGGAGCTTGAATGAAAGACACGAGAATTACCGAGTGGGCTGAGGTTCTGGTCAATTATTCGACAAAAGTCAAAAAAGGTGATGTGGTGCTGATATCGGCCGGGGGGCTTGAGGCGCTGCCGCTGGTTAAGGAACTCTATCGCCTCTGTCTGTCAAAGGGGGCGAAATATGTCGAGTATGAGTTTGCCGTTGCCGAGATAAACAGGCATTTCTATAACAGCGCCACCAGGGAACAGCTCGCTTATTTTCCGCAGCATCGGCTCGATTTCATGAAGCAGGTGACGGTTTTTATCGCCATTGGCGCTGCCGATAATTCCATGGTGATGGCGCAGGCAGATCAGGCAAACATGATTGCCTATGCGAAAGTGACCCGGGCGATTGTTGACCAGCGGGTGAAGCATACCCGCTGGGTCGTTACCCGTTACCCGACGCACGGCGGTGCGCAGGAGGCACGCATGAGCCTGGAGGAGTACGAGGATTACGTGCTCTCTGCCTGTTGCGTTGACTGGCAGGCAGAGTCGAAGAAGCAGGAGAAACTGAAAAAACTGCTGGACAGGGCCGACCGGGTGCGCATTCTGGCTGCAGACACCGATCTTGCTTTCAGTATCAAGGGTCTTGACGGCATAAAGTGTGACGGCCGTTTCAATATTCCTGACGGTGAAGTGTTTACCGCACCGGTAAGGGACTCGGTAGAAGGTTATATAACCTACAACTGCCCGACTATTTATCAGGGGAAAGAGTTTAACGGCATCCGCCTCGAATTCTCCAAAGGGAAGATCGTCAAGGCAGCTGCAGCCGGAGGGATGGACGCCGAGCTGAACAAAATTCTCGATACAGACGAAGGCGCCCGCTATATCGGTGAGTTTGCCATTGGCGTCAACCCCGGAATCCGCAGGCCGATGCGAAACATCCTCTTTGACGAGAAGATCTTCGGGTCGATCCACTTTACCCCTGGCCAATGCTATGATGAGTGCAACAACGGTAACATTTCCGCTGTTCACTGGGATATGGTGAAACTTCTTGAGGGTGATGGCGAGATCCGTTTTGACGACCTCCTGATTCAGAAGGACGGACGTTTTGTCCATAAAGATTTACTGGCCTTGAATCCGGAGACTTGAAATGCTGCTAGCCATAAATGCAGATAACCCGCAGAGCCGGTTGATTGCGGAGGTCGCTGCCGTGCTTGAGCAGGGGGGGGTAATTGCCTATCCGACTGACACGACTTACGGGATAGGGTGCAGCATTTTCAGCAAGAAAGGGGTGGAGCGGATCTATCAGATCAAGCAGCGGGAGCGGAAAAAGCCGTTCTCTTTCATCTGCCCGAGCCTGTCGGAAGTTGCCCGCTACGCCAAGGTGAGCAATTTCGCCTTCAAACTGCTCAAACGACTGCTCCCCGGCCCATACACCTTTGTACTGGAGGCGAACAGCATTGTTCCCGACCTGCTGCAGACAAAGCAGAAGACCGTAGGGGTCCGGATGCCCGACAACAACATCTGCCTGGCGATTGTCAATCTGCTTGGACATCCGATAGTGACAACCAGCGCCAATCTTTCGGGTGAGGAGCCGATCGGCGACCCGCTTGAGGTTTTCCGTATGATGGGCAAACAGCTTGATATTGTCGTCGATGGCGGCGTGCTCTCTGCTGACGTCAGTTCAGTAGTCTCCCTGCTGCGGGATGTGCCGGAGCTGCTTCGAAAGGGAGTCGGCGATGTCAGCTGGTGCCAGGAGCCGTAATGCGGAAAAGAACCATAAGATCCGGACTCCGGCTGCTGATACTGTCCGTCCTGCTGCTGCTGCTCGGCACCTTTTACGGCCAGCAGATCAACACTCTTCTGGCGATCGGCAGTGACGGCACTGTCGAGTTTGTCAAGCTTGCATTCTTCTGGGGCGGCGTTATTGGCGCTGCCGCAATCCTCATGATATCTTTCGGCCTGTTGCGTCGCGCTTTGAACTTCGAAAAAATCAGGCTGTTGCCGTCTTTGATTGTGCTGGCTCTTCTGTTTACGGTCTTTTGTACGCTTTTCTACCGTGCTGTTTCCGCCCCGCCGCAGCAGAAGCCACTTCACCCCGGAGAGACACTGATCATATGAAAAGGATCAACTTATTACGTCACGGCACGGTTCTGTTCAGTCTGGCAAGGTTATTACTGATACTTGCCGTATCTCTCTCAGTGGCAACAGTTCTCAATCGCGATACCTACAATGATTTTTATGGCAAACGTCTCTTCCGCCTGCACACAGCCGACCTGCGTACCCTTGCCGACCAGATTACCATCAAGCTGAATTTCTTTCTTGATCAGGGTAACAAGGAAGGGGTGCAGAATGTGATAGATGCCAGTTTCGGGCTCTTCGGTTTCATTGTTACCGACTGCCGCAGCGGTGAGCAACTCTGCCCGGAGCAGAAAATCCTCTTTACCTCTGACCCGACGCTCCCATGGCTGCATTTCCCCGATATCTCAAGCCTCAAAGGGGGCTCCTTTGCATTGCTGCGTCGGCCGCCTCAGCTTACCGGCAAAGAGTCTGATGGCCGCCGCTCATATGGTGAGATAATCGGCCGCCTCTATGTTGTCAGCAACATGCCGACCGGGTTTGCGGAAGACTATACTCAGTGGCTTACTGCGCCTTTCAGCGACATTGGCGCCAGGCGCTTTTATCTGCGGACGACGCTCGCTTTTGTCCTTGGTGCATTCATAATCTGGGGCGTGACAGAACTCTACTTCATGATTCGCAGAAGGCAGCAGTCGGCACAGCTGCGGCGTGAATTCGAACTAAAAGAGGCAGTTAACCGGCAGATGAAGCAGCTTTCTGAAAAAGATGCCCAGGTTACCAGGCTGAACGAAGAGACAACCCGTCAGTATGAGGCTTATGTAGAAAAAATCCGCGCACTTAATCGGAAGATTCTGAATGAGGAAGAGTACCGGGAGCTTGCGGAACAGATAATTGCTGAACTTGAGCATGACAAGGACCTTGAGGTTGCGAAGTATGCCGAAGAGCTGACGATTGTCCGCCAGGATATGGAACGGTTGCAGGAGAAGGTTACCCAGTTCGAGGGGGCGAGCCAGCTCAAACGGGAATCATCCTACAAGGCTCTGGAAGAAGCCGTCCGAACGCCGAATTTTTCCAACGTGTTTGAAAAGCAGATATTCGAGATCGTTGCTGCCGCTGAAAAATACGCCAGGGGCGAATGGCGGCTGCTCAGCAACTATGATGTTGCTCCCGGGCGCAACTATCGGCAGTTTACCGACTTCGTTCTTTTCAACAGGGACGCAATCATCATTATCGAAGCAAAATATTATGTCGGTGTTATCGATTCGCCCGGTGACTTTCTGAACGACATCTGGATAAGCGCCAGTTCGCAGCAGAAAAAGATTGACTGCCTCTGGGGAGAGAACCCCTATCATCAGCTGAATGAGTATTCGATGAGCCTGATGAAAATACTGAAGCAGCGCAGCCCGTGGAACTTTCAGATATTCGGCCTGATCATCTTTCCCGATAAAGCCGATATCTCTAAAATCGGCGAACATCTCGGCAAATTTTACCGGGTGACCACTGCCGGGAAACTGCCCGCTCTGGCCGAAAGCATTTTTGCGGAGGCGCGCCGGTTCCAGGCGGTAAAGAACCAGAAACGCCCCAGCCCTGAACAGGTAGAGGATATGCTGCGCGGGAGAAAGATCGCATGATAAATAAAGAGAGTTTTACCATCAAATGTCCGACATGCAGAAAAGCGACGCCGTGGAACGGTAACGAGTTTCGCCCTTTTTGCTCCGAGCGCTGCCGCCTGACCGATCTTGGCAACTGGGCTTCCGGAGAGTATTGTGTCCCGGGTAAGCCGCTGCCGGTAGAGGATGAAGCGGATAATTATTGAGGGCTCAGGGCTCAGGGCTCAGGGCAAAATCATCAAGAATTATTCCCCCTGATCTTTCGCACTTAGCAAGCTGAAGCTGAATTTCTGCTTTGCCATCAAAATTTACGAATAATCTAAAGGAGTCAAGTAATGCCCCCTCGTCTGCGATTTGCACCCAGCCCGACTGGTTACCTGCATATAGGTGGCGCCAGAACAGCCCTTTTCAACTGGCTGCTGGCTAAAAAAACCGGCGGCACATTCGTTCTCAGAATCGAGGATACCGATGTCGCCCGCTCAACACAGGAGTCTGTGGATGCCATCCTGCAGGGGATGGAGTGGCTTGGTCTCGACTGGGACGAAGGGCCGTTCTACCAGTCCGACAATTTCCCTCTCTACAAGGAGTACGTGCAGAAGCTTCTTGCCGAGGGTAAAGCCTACAAGTGCTATTGCACCTCCGAAGAGCTTGAAGCCAAACGGGAAAAGGCGCTGGCTGAGGCGCGCAAGCCGAAATATGACGGCACCTGCCGAGATTTGAATCTGGCTGATGATGGCAGGCCGTTTGTCATCCGCTTCAAGGCGCCGCACGATGGGATCACTGCCTTCAATGACCTGATCAAGGGGCCGATCTCTTTCAACAATGAGGAGCTTGACGACCTGATCATCCAGCGGACCGACGGCACGCCGACCTACAATTTCGTCGTCGTTGTTGATGATGCCAGCATGAATATAACAACGGTAATCCGTGGCGATGACCATATCAACAACACGCCACGGCAGATACTGCTCTATGAGGCGCTCGGCCATGAAGTGCCGAGCTTTGCCCATGTGCCGATGATTCTCGGCAGCGACAAGACCCGCCTCTCCAAGCGGCACGGCGCTACCAGCGTCATTGCGTACCGCGACATGGGGCTCCTTCCCGAGGCGATGATCAACTATCTGGTACGGCTTGGCTGGAGCTGCGGGGACGAGGAGATTTTCAGCAGGGAAGAGCTGATCGAAAAGTTCACCATCGAGGCGGTGGGCAAATCCGCCGGGGTCTTCAACCCGGAGAAGCTTCTCTGGCTCAATGCCCATTACATCAAAACCGGCGACACGGAGCGGCTGGCCGCTCTGCTGCTGCCGTTTCTGACCGAGCGGGGGGTAACCCCGGCTAGCGGCGGCCCGGCATTGCCGGCAGTGGTCAAGACCCTGCAGGAGCGGGCCAAGACCATGCTGGAGATGGCGGATGGAGCGGTGTTTTACTATACTCCCGAGCTTGTCTACGACGCAGAAGCGGTAACCAAGCATGTCAAGCCGGAGACCGCCGCTTACCTGAAGCAGCTTGCTGCTGCACTGGCAGCCACTGCAGATTTCAGCCATGATGCTATCGAAGCAGTATTCAAAGATGTTTGTGCCGAACTGGGCATCAAGATGGGGCAGATCGGCCCGGCGGTGCGGATTGCTCTCTGCGGCAGCACCGTATCGCCAAGTATCTACGAAGTCATGGAGGTACTAGGCAGGGAAGAGACCTGTCGCCGACTGGAGTGTGCCATCGCCCGTTTGACGGCGTAGTACGGCTAGAAATCGGTTGACAAAAGGGTCACCTACGGGTTAAAAACATACTCCATCGCGGGAGTAACTCAGTGGTAGAGTGTCAGCTTCCCAAGCTGAAGGTCGCGGGTCCGAATCCCGTCTCCCGCTCCAAAGAAATCAAAGGGTTAGGCGTATTGCCTAGCCCTTTCTGATTTCATAGGGCACATATAGGGCACACCATAAGCAAAACAAGTAACCATGGAGATTCTCAAGCATGGGAGCCCTGTGGAGGTTTTGGAGCCGGGGTGTTACGGGAGATGGTTGTTTGGTAGCTAGGAGCGGCAACAAGAAAATATGGGCAGATCCCTGCATTTAACCCATAGAGGTATGTTACATGACAGAAATCGAACTTTTACGAACAGCTGTTTTTGAAGGAAAGCATATTCGTAAAACCATCCATGCAGATGAGTGGTGGTTCTCCATAATAGACATTGTGGAAGTACTCACTGACAGTAGTATCGGTCGTTGTCAAGAGAGTTGTCGCCTTCGTATCGAATGCTAAGCCGCTTTTTTCAACTCCAGAATCGCATGATCTTTGCTGGTTCTAGTATGGTTGAGAGTGACTACAGCAGGACGATCCCAGTTCCGACATGCAGCTG
>JBBRBA010000036.1:0-28487 GCA_038206285.1 Geobacterales bacterium | reverse complement strand
AGCCGGGCTCAAGGTTCTTTACTACGTCACCCCGCAGGTGTGGGCCTGGCATGCGAGCCGCGCCAGAAAGATTGCCCGGCTGGTAGATCATGCCGCTGTCATCTTTCCATTCGAAGTTCCGTTCTTCGAGCGTGAGGGGCTGCCGGTGACCTTTGTCGGTCACCCGTTGCTGGAGATGGCTGTCCCAAGGCTGCAGATGAGGGCTGCGCAGGAACTGTTCGGTCTGAATCCGGCAAGGAAGACTGTCGGCCTGTTCCCCGGTAGCAGGAAGCGGGAGATCTCCTCCCTTCTGCCGGTAATGCTGGCCGCGGCGCAGCTTCTTGAAAAAGAGTTTCCTGAGCTGCAGTTCATCCTGCCGCTTGCATCAGGTGTCGAGAGCGCCGCGGTTTCTTCCCTGATCGCGGCATCTTCGCTGGATGTAAAGGTGGTGGAGGGGTATAACTACGATGTAATGCAGGTATGCGATGTTATCATTGCCGCTTCCGGGACGGTGACCATGGAAATTGCCCTGTTTGGCATACCAATGGTTATCATTTACAAGATGGCGCCGCTTTCGTATGCCATAGGGATCAGGCTGCTGAAGGTCGATCATGTCGGCATTTGCAATATCGTTGCCGGGGAGCGGGTTGTGCCGGAACTGCTGCAGGATGATGCCGAGCCGGTGAAGATAGCCGCAGAGGTAACCGCCATGCTCAGCGATCCTGAATATGCTGCGGATATTCGCCGAAAACTTTTGTCAGTCAGAGGAAAACTCGGTGAGCCCGGTGCTCCGGCACGGGTCGCTTCTCTGGCAATAAAGATGATGACTGATAAGGAATCCTGAACAGATGGAGCTCTTCAAACGGATAATCTCATACAGTAAAGCATACTGGCGCCGTCTCGTCATCGCCGCACTGGCCTCTATCGGTGTCGGGGCGATGGACGGTGCTTTTGCCTGGATGGTCGAACCGCTACTGAAAAAGGTCTTTGCAGAGAAGCAGCTTTTCATCCTCACCCTCCTCCCTTTCGGAATCATTATTCTCTTTCTTTTCCGCGGGATCTGCCGTTTCCTCAATGACTATTTCATGGCAACTGCCGGTCAGCTTGCCATCCAGAAGATCAGAAACGAAGTATATGAAAAATGCATGCGACTGTCGCTCGGTTTTTTTAATAAACAGTCCACCGGTGTGCTCATGTCCAGGGTTCTTAACGATGTCGGCGCAATGCAGGACGGCGTTGCCAATATTATCACCGGGTTTTTCCGCGACGGCTTCTCGGCAATTTCGCTGCTTACCGTCATCTTCTATCGCAACTGGCAACTGGCTATCATCTCGTTCCTCGTCATTCCGGCAACGGTCTATCCTGCGCAGCTGATAGGGAAAAAGATCAAACGGCTCTCCAAAATGGGGCAGGCGAAGATGGGTGACATCTCCGGTGTCCTCCAGGAGACATTTTCCGGGGTTAAGGTGATAAAGGCGTTCGGTCTTGAAGAGAGGGAGATCGAGAAGTTCCGCAGTCGTAACCTTGAGTTTTACGGTTTTGTCAGGAAGTCGATCAAGTATGGCTCAATGACGGCGCCGCTTATGGAGTCGATTACTTCCTTTGGCGTTGCCGGGGTGATCTGGTTTGGCGGTTACACGGTCTTGTCCGGGAAAATGACCAGTGCCGAGTTTTTCTCATTCATTACGGCGATGGCGCTTGTCTACTCTCCGATCAGAAAACTGATAAATTCCTACAACATCCTGCAGCGCTCCATGGGAGCGGCAGAAAGGGTATTCGAGATAATCGATCAAGTGCCTGATATCGTCGATCCGGCAGAGCCGATACTGGTTGACAGGGTAGTGGGTACGGTAAGGTTTGAAAGGGTCAACTTCAGCTATGGAGATGAAACTGTACTGCAGGATATAACTCTCGACGCGGCAAAGGGGGAAATTATTGCCCTGGTAGGTCCTTCCGGAGGCGGTAAGACAACCCTTGTTTCTCTGATAACGCGCTTTTACGACGTCAAGAGCGGTGCTGTCCTGATTGACGGCATTGACATCCGGCAGATGAGGATGATCGATCTGCTCCGGCAGACGGCGCTTGTAGACCAGGAGACGATCCTTTTTAATGATACAATTGCCAATAATATTCGTTACGGGAACTCGTCTGCAAGCGATAAACAGGTAGAGGATGCAGCGTGTGCGGCTTACGCCCATGACTTCATTCTGGAGATGCCGGACGGCTATGCGACCAATATCGGTGACCGCGGTGTCAGGCTCTCAGGAGGGCAGAGACAGCGTCTCTGCATAGCCAGAGCGATACTCAAGAATGCGCCGATTCTGATACTCGATGAAGCAACCAGTGCGCTTGATACCGAAAGCGAGCAGATGGTGCAGCAGGCTCTCAATAATCTTATGCAGAACCGGACAACTTTCGTAATTGCACACCGGCTCTCAACAATTCTCCATGCCGACAGGATAATTGTACTTGAGGGTGGGCGGATTGTAGAAAGCGGAACGCACAATGAGCTCGTCGCTACTGATGGCCTCTACAGCAAATTGCACTCGATGCAGTTTCAGTAAAGGGTCATGAAAGAGCTACGCAGAAAAATCGCTGTTTATCTTTCCGGGCACGCTGTTTCCGCCATTCTCCATGCTGTCATCTGGATTTTGCGGACGACAATGCGCGTGACCTTTATAGGTGAAGGCATAATGCCCGCATTTGCCGCCAGGGGGGAAGGTTTCATCGGTGTTTTCTGGCATGGCAGGATGCTGATGTTGCCGCTGATATATCCGGGCAAGAAGATTCATATACTGATAAGCATTCACCGTGATGGGGAGATTATTGCCAATGTCATGAAGCGGTTCGGCTTTGATCTTGTCAGAGGTTCCTCCTCAAAAGGGGGGCTGGCAGCCTTAAGGGAGATGATCAGCCTGCTCAAGGCAGGGGGCGATCTGGGAATAACTCCCGACGGTCCAAAAGGACCTGCAGAAGTAGTCAAAAACGGGGTCGCCCAGCTGGCGCTGCTCAGCGGCAAGGCGGTCATCCCGATCTCCTTTGCCGCCTCAAGACGGTTACGATTTACCAGTTGGGACCGGTTTTATTTTCCTTTGCCGTTCTCACGACTCGTATTTGTGGTGGGCGATCCGCTCTATTGCGCCGCCGGCGAGGAGCTGGAGATGTTCAGGTTGAGGGTCGAAAACGCCCTGAGAGATGTGACTGCCAGAGCGGATGGTTATTTTGCGAACAGTTCAGGGAGCAGTAATTCAACTCTTCCCTAAAACCGGTCAGGCTGAGAAAATGTACCTGCTCTACAATATACTGCTTTGGCTCATATTGCCTTTGCTGCTGTTCTACCATCTTTACCGGTCGATCAGTCGGGGAAGGCCGCCTGCTCTGCTGCAGCGCTACGGTCTCGACTGCAGCGCTGCGCTTGCCGTTCTGCAGGGCCGCAGGCCGATCTGGGTACATGCAGTGTCGGTTGGCGAAACCATCGCTGTCAAGCCCCTCATCTCGGCACTTCGCAGGAAGTTTCCTGATTCCCCTCTGCTCGTCTCCAACATGACCGAGACCGGTCGAGGGGTGGCAATGGCTAACAGGGAGATCGACTGCTGTATCTACTTTCCGTTCGATTACCAATTTGCCGCTGCCAGACTTCTGCAGAAGATCAATCCATTGGCAGTAATAGTTGCCGAAACCGAGATATGGCCGAATTTCATCAGGTCGGCAAAAAAAATCGGTATACCGACAATAATCGTTAACGGCAGAATATCAGACAGATCTTTTGGCCGCTACCTCCGTCTTGGCTGCTTTTTCAGGCCGGTTCTGGCGGATATCACGGCGCTCTGCATGCAGAGCGCCGAAGATGCACGACGGATCGTTGCAATAGGGGCCGACAGCGCCAAAGTTTACGTAACCCGTAATCTCAAATTCGACATACCGGCAAGAACCGTTGCCCGGAGCGAACGGCAGTCGATTCGCGCCACATTCAGACTTGCAACGGACAGCCGGATTATTGTTGCCGGGAGTACTCATCCGGGCGAAGATGAACAGCTGCTTGACGCCTTCTCCGTAATCCTGGCCGGTGGACATAACGTCTTGCTGGTGCTTGTCCCCCGCCATCCCGAGCGGGCCGGAGAGGTCGCCGAGCTTCTGCTGAACCGCGGGTTTTGCTACCGGCGCCGCTCGCAGCTGCAGGCCGACAGCGACACAACCAGGACGGGAGAAGTGTTACTGGTAGATACCATCGGCGAACTGATGAGTCTCTATGCGGCAGCGGATATTGTCTTTGTCGGCGGCACTCTTGTCCCCCTTGGGGGGCATAACCTTCTTGAACCGGCCTCTTTGGGATGTCCGGTTCTCTTCGGGGAGAATGTCTCCAACTTCAGGGAGATTGCCTCGCTGGTGCTGAGCTATGGCGCCGCCTGCCAGGTAAGAAACTCCGACGAGCTGGCCGAAACCTGCAGTGCTCTTCTGGCAGATGAGGAGAGGATGCGGATCATGGGCGAAAACGGCAGGCGCCTCCTGCAGGAGCAGGGTGGTGCTACCGGGCTGAACATGGCGGTTATAGAGAAAATCGTGAACGGTGAACAGTGAACGGTGAAGAGTACTTCAAGGAGTTAATCAGCGGCAAACGCAACGGAGCAGCCGACAGCGTGCTGCTCTTTGTGCTGCGCCTCTGCTCTTTCCTTTATGCCTTTGTCATGAAACTGCGCGCCCTTGCTTACCGTACCGGTCTTTTCCGCTCTTACCGGCTCTCCGGACCGGTTGTATCGGTCGGTAATCTGGTAGTCGGCGGAACAGGTAAAACACCGCTGACAGCCTGGGTTGCCGATTATCTTATCAAGCACGGCAAGAGAGTTGCCGTGCTGACGAGAGGCTATGGCGGTAAATTCGAGGGGAGGGTGGCAGTGGTTGCCGATGGTCACAAGCGGTTGCTCACCCCTGAAGAAGCGGGGGATGAACCGTGCCTGCTTGCTGATCTGATACCGGGATTGATTGTCGTCATGGGGAGCAACCGTCTTGACGCCGGGCTCATGGCAATGGATAAATTCAACCCGGATATCTGCATTCTTGATGACGGCTTTCAGCATTTACGCCTGCAGCGCGACCTTGATATTCTGCTGCTGGATGCATCCAGGCCGCTTGGTAACGGCTATACTCTTCCGGCCGGTTTTCTGCGGGAGGCCTTTGCCGCTGTCAGGAGAGCCGATCTGATAATTTTTACAAGATGCAAAAAGGAGCAGCAACCGGTCGTCAAAATTCCGGCCGGGGTGCCGTCCACCCGCGCTTTTCACGCCTTATCAGCCTGCAGACCGTTTGCTGGCGGCGCACTGAAGCAGTTTAGCGAGCTTGCCACGTTAAAAGGGCTTGCCTTTGCCGGGATTGCTGATCCTGAAGCTTTTTTTGCCGCTCTCGAAGAAGCAGGACTTCATTTGGCGGCAACGCTCTCTTTTCCTGATCATACAATGTATGGCGAGGAAGAGGCAAAGGCTCTTGCCGCGCTGCGCCGCTCAAGCAGCGCTGACTATCTGATCACTACGGCTAAAGATGCTGTAAAGCTCGGTTCCTGCAGCGGCACTGACCTGCCGTTTTATATCGCAGATCTCAAAATCGGTTTTCATGATGCTCTGCCAATCAGTGTGGAACTGGACAAACTCCTTTGAAACAGGGGACAAATATGGCAATATCTGCTGAACTTCTCGCAATACTGGCTTGTCCCAAGTGCAAGGGGGAGCTGACGTACCGCTCGGAAAAGCCTTCACTTGACTGTTATGCCTGCGCTCTTGGCTATCCGGTACGGGATGATATCCCGGTCATGCTGATTGATGAGGCGGAAAAACTGGAAGCGCAACCGTTAACATCCGGCTCTGAGGCTGGAGCCTGAATTATTCATGCGCGTGCTAATTGTCAAAACATCCGCTCTGGGTGATATTGTCCATGCCCTGCCGGTACTTGATTACCTCCACAAGGTTTCACCCGGAATTGAGGTTGACTGGGTTGTGGAGGAGCAGTTCGGCGACATCCTCGAAGGTAACCCGCTGATCAGTCGACTTTTCCGTGTCAGAACAAGAGATTGGCGTAAACGCCTCTTGTCGCGCAAAACCTGGCATGAGATCGCTGCCGTAAAGGCCGCCCTCCAGGAAAGGCGCTATGATCTTGTTTTTGATATTCAGGGGAACTTAAAGAGCGGTCTGATTACAAGGGCTTCCGGCTCTGCTCAGCGACTCGGTTTTGCACGTGAGGAACTTCAGGAGAGAGTCAATCTGCTGTTTACTACCCGGCAGATTCCGACGCGTCCGCAGGATCGTCATATAACAAGCAAGTATCTGCGTATTGTCAGTGTGCCGTTTGGCAAGGATTTCACCGGCATGTCGCTTGGCGCATCAATAGCTACTTCCGTCAGCGATGATGCAGAAGCGGCTGCTCTTCTCGGAACTCTCGGCGAGGGCCTGGTCTTCCTGTTCCACTATGGCACCACCTGGCAGACGAAGTACTGGAGCACAGAAGGGTGGATCGAGACAGGCCGGAGAATTCTCGAACTTTATCAAGACTCGACCGTTCTTTTTTCGTGGGGAAATGAATCAGAACGGCAAATGGTCCTTGATATCTCCCGTGCCATAGGCATGGGGGCAAGAGTCATGGATCGTTATCCGCTCAAAGGGCTGATTGCCATTCTGAAAAAAGTAGACCTTGTTGTCGGCGGTGATACCGGACCGGTGCATCTTGCAGCTGCGGTCGGCACGCCTACTGTTTCTTTTTACCGGTCAAGTGACGGTTCAAGGAGTGGCCCTTCAGGTAACCGGCACCTGGTCATCCAGTCGCCGTTAAGCTGTAGCCGTTGTTTCAGAACCGTCTGCGAACGTGATATGGAGTGCCGTGCCAGCATAACTCCGGATATGCTGGTTGCTGGAGTCGAGAAGATGATACCAGTTGAATCAAGACGAAAGTAGTTATGTACATAGCTGCTTAATCACCGCACCGTGACATTGATTATTACTTTCTGCCGGCAATCAAGCATTTCAACTAATAGCAGGCTATCGTTCAATTGCAGCCGTAATACTTATATGTCGTGCTGTTGCATAACGATTTGCATTACATACGCCCTCCCTTAAGGAGTCCGAGATGACACCCGCTTTCAGCATCATTATGCCAGTATGGAACCGTGCACACCGCGTTTCCACAGCCATAGAAAGTGTGCTGGCCCAGACCTGCCGTGACTATGAACTGATCATTGTGGACGACGGCTCCGAGGATGATCTTGAATCCGCTGTCCGCGCCTTCCTAAGTCCCAGGGTGCGTCTCGTCTCAATCCCGCATCGTGGCGTGTCTGCTGCCAGAAACGCAGGTCTTAGCGAGGCGCAGGGTGAATGGATAGCTTACCTGGATTCCGATAACACCTGGAGACCGGAATTCCTTGAAACCATGCAGCGCATCCTCGAATCCGATCCGGCAGAGCGCCGCGTCGCCTATGCTCAGGCTGAGGTGCATGAACATCTCAATCACAAGCATCCCGCCGGGCTCCGTGTCGCCGGATCGCCCTTCAGCCTGAAGGAGATGCTTACCCGGAACCTTATTGACCAAAACACTGTGGTACACGCCCGGAGTTGCCTTGAACTGGTGGCCGGCTACGACGAGAGCTTGTGCCGCTTTGTGGATTGGGACTTCCTGATGCGACTCACAGCCAGGTTCGAGCCGATCTTTGTCGAGGAGATCCTCGTTGACTATTCCTGGGGGCTGGAGCCCAACGCCATCTCGCTTACTCAAGACCTGGCCGCCGCCAACGTGCAGGTCAGAGAGAACATTGCCTCCCGGGTGTTGCGTGACGCGGATCCCGCCTGCTGCCGAATCAAGCTGACTCATGATATGACCGAATACATATTGGATGACGTTCCGGTAGAGAAATACGACAACTGGTTCCGGATGCGACTGGGACCCTATGACACGAAGACCTTCCGCCCCAATGGCTATCCCCATATGCTCCAGATAGAGCCGACGCGACCAGAACAGAATATGTCCCTGGATCAGTTCCAAAGCATCGTCGACGATATGCGTCGCTGGCTTTTGTTCGCCGTGCTCTGGGGCAGGGGCGAACCCTTCACTAACCCCCGGCTCCCGGACATGATTCGTTACGCTGCTGACGCCGGCATCCGCACGGTCACCAGCACCAATGCCGACTATCTGGGCAACGAAGACTATGTCGCCTCCATCCTGGGCTCTGGTCTGACAACACTCATCGTCGACATCGATTCGCCGCACGACACGGATTACCGCTCCTGCCGGCCGGGCGCCAAGCTCGAACGGGCAGAGCTGGGACTGCAGACGCTGGTGGATCTGAAGCGCAAACTTGGAAGTCCTACCCTGATCAACTTCCGCATGGTGGTCATGCGTCATAACGAGAATAAGATCGCAAAACTGAGGCGTTATGCACGGAAAACCGGCGCGGATCGCTTCACGGTCAAAACGATGAACCCTTTCGACGGTAACGACTCCATGGCTGCCGACCTGGTGCCACACAATCCGGGATTCCGTCGCTTTGCCTGCCACAAGGGCACCCGGGAGCGCATTCCGATCCGCGCCACCTGCGACAGGGCCATCACAATGTCCAACATCTTCTCCAATGGCGACGTGGCGCCATGCTGCTATGACCATGACTCTTCCATGAAAATAGGCAACGCTTTCGAGACGCCGTTTACGCAACTATGGATGTCTCCGGAATACCAGGAAGCCCGCCGCCGCATTCACGAGGAACGCCAGTTTCTCGAGCACTGTAGAAATTGTCATATTAACTTCCAGCTTTCAAAGAAAGGCTGGTTTGTCGAGGTTTCGGATCTGACCCGTCCACCGTTCTGGAACTTGAGACGTTACTTCCAGAAAGGTTAGGAACGGCAACTTGTCTCAATCAAACGAGAAGGTCAAATTCCAGACCGATTAAAATAATGGATGTACTCGTGAAATGTAAAACCGGCAAAAAAATTCTTGTGTTACGCTACAGGTTCATCGGCGACACAATCCTTACCGTCCCTTTTCTCAGGAATCTTCGTTATGCCGAGCCGGACGCCTTCATCACCTGGGTAGTGGCGCCCGGATCAGCCGAAGTCATTAAAGGGATACCGTATGTGGATGAGTTGATTTACTGGGACCCGCTGACTATTCATGCCGATGCCAGAGGGACACACCGGACATTCTCGGCCAAGCTGGATTTCATTAAAAAATTGCGCCGGACCGGATATGACAAGGTTTATGTTCTGAAGCGGTCACTTTCCAGTGCCATCATGGCACTGCTGGCAGGCGCCGGCAAGAGAGTCGGTTTTAACACCGAAGGCCGGGGACTGCTTTTGACTACCAGGGTTAAATACCGGCAGGATCAGCATGAAGTTGAAAATTTTCTCGATGTTCTTCGTGCTGACTCTATCGAGGTTAAGGACAATTATCTCGAAGCGTGGCTGACTGAAGAGGAGCGGTCCGGTGCCGAGCTTTTTTTTGAATCGGCCGGGGTGAAGCCGGAGGAGACGGTTATAGGTATTCATCCTTTTGCCGCCAACCCGACCAGAGCCTGGCATCTGGATAACTTCATTGCCGTGGCAAATCAGCTCCAGGCGAAGTATGGCGCCCGTATTCTCATCTTTGGCGGGCCAAGGGACAGCGGTGCCCTGCCGGCCATCAGAACAGCTCTTCCCGTTCCCTCGCTGGAAGCGGTAGGAACTACTACTTTAAGGCAAAGCATGGCACTTTTGTCCCGCTGTCAACTCCTGATCTGCAACGACAGCGGTATCATGCATCTGGCCGCATCGTTGCAGGTACCGCTGGTGGCGCTGTTCGGACCGCAGTCGCCACTGAAATTCGGCCCATGGGGCGATAACAGCCGGGTCGTTTACAGCTCATTTCCATGCAGCCCCTGCAAACAGAAATTTTTTACCGAGTGCGAACCGTCTTTGCGACGTAAACCGTTCTGCATAGAAGCGATTACTGTTGACGAGGTATATGCAACCAGCTGCCGTCTTTTGGGAGCCGCGCCAGCCGGGCAGAAGGAACCGTTATCATGAAAACAGCTGTCAGTGTTACGGTGCGTACCTTCAATGAAGCGCTCAATATCCGTGAGTGTCTTGAAAGTGTTCGCTGGGCCGATGAAATCATCGTCGTCGACGCCGAGAGCACGGACGATACGGTGGCTATCGCCCGCGAATTCACCGCTAATATCATTATTCGACCGTGGGCCGGGCATATTGCCACCAGCCAGTTTGCCACCGACCAGGCGCGGAACCGCTGGGTATTCAGTATCGATGCGGACGAGCGTGTCTCCCCCACTCTCCGGGCGGAAATACTCGCTCTTGATCTTGATGCACTTCCCCATGACGCCTATGATATGCCGCGGCTGCACTGGTTCATGCAGCGCTGGATTCGCCATTCAGGCTGGTACCCGGACAGGAATATCCGCCTCTATCGCAAAGACCGGTGCAACTGGGGAGGGTATGCCCCGCACGACAAGATACAGGTTCCCGGTTCGATGGGGCGGCTTAAGGGGGATCTGCTGCACTATATCTATCGTGACCTCACTCATTATGCGGCGACGAAAAATTCCTATGCGACTTTGACCGCCGAGGATCATCTGCGCACCGGGCGGCAGGCGTCGCTATCAGCCTTGACCATCCGGCCTCTGGCCAACTTCCTTTACCGCTACTTCGTTCGTCTTGCCTTTCTGGATGGTCTGGCGGGTTATGTTATCTGCGTCATGGAGGCGCACTGCGTTTTCATGAAGTACTATAAACTGCTGGAACTGCGCCGCAGATGGAAACGGTTCGATCAGTAGGGGGGCACAAATGCAAGTTTCAGTTATCGTACCAACATATAATCGCCCGGAGGCGCTGCTTCTCTGTCTCAAAAGTCTGGCCAGGCAAAGCCGCCTGCCGGATGAAGTACTGGTTGCCGATGACGGCAGCGCCGAAGCCACCCGGCTGGCAATCGAGCAATTTGCTGCCAGCACCGCGTGCCCTTTTCCGCTCAAGCATGTCTGGCAGGAGGATTGCGGCTTCCGTAAACCGCAGATACTCAATGAGACGGTACGCACTGCCAGCGGTGATTACCTTGTTGTTATTGATGGTGATTGTATGGCGCACCGTGATTTTGTGCTTGCTCACTGCCAGGCAGCCGAATCCGGGGCAATACTAGGTGGCAAACGGGTTGAGCTGGGGGAAAAGCTGACGGCAAAGGTGCTGGCATCAGGCGTTCCGGTTATCTCCCTGACCCTGGATCTGGTTATCAGCTCTTTACAGCATGGCAGTCGCAAGGTGGAGGAGGCCATTGTCCTGCGGAACCCTTTGCTGCGACAACTTGCCAAGCGCGATCTCATCACTGACGATGGCATCTGGGGGTGCAATTTCAGTGTTGCCAGGGATTTGTTTTACGCCATAAACGGCTGTGATGAGGATTTCGTTGACGGTTCGGTAGAGGATAATGATCTCGGTATCCGCGTTTTGAACAGTGGCGGGAAGGTCAAGTCAGTGCGGGGGCTGGCGATCGTCTTTCACCTCTGGCACCCGGCTTCCTGGGGATTTGGTAATGTCAAAAACCAGCATAATATGAAAATTTTGCGCCGGCGCATTGCCCTGCGTGAGCCGCGTTGTGTAAACGGGATTGTGCGCGCTGCCGAGCTGCCGGCCGCTGTCAAGACGTCTGTTGAAACGGGAACGGAGCGTGGCGCCGCGAATTTTGTCGGCTCGGCCGGGGAACGGTGCAGTGAGAAGGTCCTGCTGATCAACAATGACAAGGGGTGGAGCGGTGGGCAGGAACATCTCAAGGATCTGGCGGGTCAACTGCTGCAGCTCGGAGTCGAGATCCAGTTCGTGGTGCGGAGAGGCTCCCGTTCAGACAGCCGTTTCCGCGAATTGGGCGTGCCGGTACATCCTCTTCCGGGACACGGCCTCGGTGACATAACGGCTCTGGTAAGAATGGTGCGGCTCCTTCGCCATGAGCAATTCGACATCATATCCGTCAACAGGGAGCATGACCTGTTCCTGGCCGGACTGGCCTGGCGACTGGCATTTCCTCTTCGCAAGAAGGGAAAGCTGATTATGAGCTACCATACTGCTACCAGCCGCCGGCAAACCTTTCTTGGTTCTGCCGATGCCATTCTCTGTATCTCCGAGCATGTCAGGAATAAACTTCTGCTGGGAAATCCAGCGGCAACAGGCAGGGTGAGCATTGTTTACTATGGTATTTCTCCGGGCGCTCCGCCTGAAAACGAAAAATTCAACCGTAACCGGGAGCGTCGTTTTTTTAAGGGCCATAAATTCCCTCTCATCGGTATGGTGGGAGAGTTCTGGAAAAACCAGGGCGAACTGGTCCGGATGATCCCCACGCTGCAACAGACCTTTCCGGAGATCAGGATTGTTTTTGTCGGCGATAACACCGACGAAGCGCTTCTTACCCCCATCATGGCGCTGATCCGCAGCCTCGGTGTGGAGGATGCGGTAATTTTTACCGGTCGGGTGCCAAGGGAGCAGATTCCGGACATTTTTTACGATTTCGATCTTTCGGTAACCACTCACCGCAATGAGGGGTTTGGCATTGTCCACCTGGAGAGCCTGGCTGCCGGCACTCCGGTAGTAACTTATGATGAAGGTGGGATGGTGGATATTTTCCGTGGCCAGGAGGTGGGAAAAGTCGTGACAGGCGGTGCTGCCGAGTTTTCCGCGGCCGTTACTGCTCTGCTGCAAGACGACGCCCAGCGGTTTTCAATGGGCAAAGCGGGCCGGGAGCTGGTTGAGCGCCGCTATTCTCTTCAGGTGATGGGTGAACGCTATTTTCAGTTCTACCGGCAGATTGCAGGGTAATGTGATGGCGGAATTTCCGCGGGTTGGTACT
Source organism: Geobacterales bacterium (assembly GCA_038206285.1). Lineage (GTDB taxonomy): Bacteria > Desulfobacterota > Desulfuromonadia > Geobacterales > DSM-12255 > VEOV01. The sequence continues at coordinate 15,662 of JBBRBA010000036.1, read as the reverse complement.
GTCGTTATGCTGGAGGGATGATCTGGTGATGAGTGGTAACATGAAAAAAAAAGGTACTTTCCAGCGACCGGGGATCAGCCATAAGCGGTTTATCCTTTGTCTTACCGTTTTGATGCTGCTTTTCGTGGCTGTGAACTATATCATCTGGAAGTCAGCAACAGAAGCGTTGCTGACGAAAAAATATGACGGCGGTGATCTGGCAAGGATGGGATATCTCCCCGGCTCCAAGGATTACCGGAAAACTGTTGATGATCTGCCGCTGCGTCACCTGGAAATGAACGAGTTTAAAGGGCAGCCGGTAGATGTATTGACCATCGGCGATTCCTTTTCCATCGGCGGCGGGGAGGGGAGAAACAGTTACTATCAGGATTACCTGGCTTCCAGTAATAATTTCTCGGTAGTAAACGTCTTTCCTTACCCTACCGGCGACCTGATTGCCCAGTTTTCACCGGTTTCGACCCTGGCTGTCCTTTACAACAGTGGTTATCTGGACCGGATAAAGCCGAGATATGTGCTGCTAGAGTCAGTAGTGCGCTACTGCATTCCGCGGTTCTCCCCACAGTTGAACTTCACGAAGAACGACAGCCTCAGTGCAATCGAGAATTTCTATGCGAATAAAACCATCCCGAGGAATTATCTGCCGAAAGTCGGGTTTATCAACGAGGGGAACTTCAAGTATCTCTATTTCAATTTAATGTACCGCTTTTCGGACAACGGGTTCAGGCGACTGGTATACAGGAAGCAACTTGATCGACCGTTCTTCAGCGTCAAGGACGATAGGGCCCTCATCCTTCATGGTGAAGATATCCAGAGTGCCAGGATGTTGAACCGGCAATCAGTCAAGGCGTTGAATGACAATCTCAACCGGTTGAGCGACATCCTGGCGGCAAAGGGGATTAAACTCTGCTTCATGCCGATCGTCGATAAATATGATCTTTACAGCGATTACATTATCGACAAACGCTATGCGCGGAACATTTTTTTCGACGAACTGCGACCGCTTCCACGGCGCTACACGTTTATCGATACCAAGGAGATTCTTCTCGATCTGGTCAGGAAAGGGGAGAAGGACATATTTTATGCTGACGATTCCCACTGGTCGTGGAAGGCGGCAAAAGCTGTTTTCGAGAAGACAAGGTTCGACGCGGGCAATCCTGTCCAGGCAAAATAAAAGGAGTAATGAATATGAGCACGCGTGACAAGTTAAACGGAATTTTCCAGCAGGTTTTCGATGACGACACCATTTCCATCCGCCCCGAGACGACTGCCAACGACATTGACGGCTGGGATTCACTCTCCCACGTGAACCTCATCGTCGCTGTCGAGGCACATTTCGGCATACGTTTTACCCAGAAGGAACTTCTTACCTTGAAAAACGTCGGCGATCTTTTGCGCACCATAGATAGCAAGCTTCAGTAAAGGCATTTTCAGACAATATGGTTTTTTATTCCCTGGAATATTTTCTTTTTTTGCCACTGGTATTTCTGATTTATCACTACAGCTCCGACCGGGTTCGCAGGTTGGTGCTGCTTCTTGCAAGTATCTGTTTTTATGCAGCCTTCAAGCTTCCCTATCTTCTTGTGGCGTTGGCGCTGGTGGTTACCGTCACCTATGCAGCTGGGCTCGGCATCGCCGCCAGTTCGAACTCCGGCCGGAGGAAAGCTCTTTTCCTGCTCGGCATCTCTGCGAACCTGCTGGTTCTCATCGCCATTAAGTATCTGCCGTTTCTCCTCAAGAGCTTTAATAGCCTTGCGGCGTATTTTCCCGGAGACCTGTCCGTTCCTGTCAGCCCGCTGCTCGTATCTATCGGCGTCTCCTATTTCGTATTTCAGGCACTTTCGTATCTTATCGATGTATACCTTGAGATTCAGGAACCGGAGCACGATTTCGGACAGTTCGCCCTGTACTTGAGCTTTTTCCCGAAACTGCTTCAGGGGCCGATCGAGCGGGCGAGTGACCTGCTGCCGCAACTGCACGCCCCCTACGAATTCAGGTACGACATGGTCCGCAGTGGTCTGCTCCTCTTTACCTGGGGTATGTTCAAAAAACTTGTTGTTGCCGATCGCCTGGCCATCTACGTGGACATGGTCTATGCCGATGTGCATGGCAATTCCGGTATGGCGCTGCTTATGGCTACATATCTCTATGCCTTCCAGCTCTACTTTGACTTTTCAGGCTATACGGACATGGCTTTGGGAACAGCGCGCATGTTCAATATTAATCTGACCCGGAATTTCAACTCTCCTTACCTGGCCACGTCGATTGCCGATTTCTGGCGGCGCTGGCACATCTCCTTTTCCCGCTGGATTCTCGATTACATCTTCAAACCGTTGCAGATGCATTTCCGGGCCTGGGGCAACTACGGCACCGCCTTTGCCCTGATGGTTACCTTTATTGTCTCGGGTATCTGGCACGGGGCGAGTTGGGGCTTTATCGTCTGGGGGGGGCTGCACGGCCTGTTCCTGGCTGCCTCGGTATTCTACCGGCCTTTGCAGAAATGGATCCACAAAACCTGCGGTCTGCAGGGGACAATAACGTTGAAAGTCTGGCAGATCGTCGTGACCTTCAATCTGGTCTGTTTTACCTGGGTTTTTTTCCGGGCGGCGACGATCGCGGATGCGGGGTATATTATCAACCGTATATTTCTGGACACAATTTCCCTGATAACGAAGGGAAGTTTATCCGGCATGTTCCAACTTGGCAGCGGCAAAACCCGGTTTTTCCAGTCATTATTGCCACTGGCACTGATGCTGGCGGTTTTCCTGGCCAAAAAGAGAGTTGATTTCTTCACCAAACCCCGCTGGTTCCGCTGGGGTGTCTACTATCTCCTGCTCTATACCATTCTTTACCATAGCGTCATCAATTCTAAACCACAGTTCGTCTACTTTCAGTTTTAGATCGATAACCCATGCTCACTCTCGCAAAAAAAACTCTGCTTATACTCCTGCCGCTCATCGTCATGCTCGCGGTTTACCTGGTGTTTGATCCGTTCGAGGTGATCTACCGTTACCAGAAGCATTACAACGATCCACTGATCAACTACAATTGGGATTACAACCAGACCGAGACTCTCGTTAGAAATTACAGCGATCGCCGCTATGATTCCTTCATATTCGGCAGTTCCCGTTCCAGCGCCTTTATCACCGCTGACTGGAGCAAATTTATAGATTCACGGCGGATGCTGCATTTTGCCGCCATGAACGAATCTATCTATGGCATTCAGCGCAAATTTCTCTTTCTTTCGAATGAGCGGCTACCGATACGCAACGCCCTTATTATTCTTGATGCGCAGCTGCTGGCAATGCCCTCCAACAACACCGGTCATCTTTTTATCAAACACCCGAAAATCTCCGGTGACAGCCTCATTACATTTCACCTCACTTTCTTCAGGGCTTTCATCGAAATACCCTACTTTATCGGCTATCTGGACTATAAACTGTTCGGCAAGGTGCGCCCGGTTTTCAGGAACAGGTTCGGCAACGGTCTGCTGTACAACCCGGTTAGCGGGGACAAGCTTCAGGTGAAACTGGAAAAATCAATTGCTGAAAACAGTGAAAAATATTATAAAGATCGGTCATCGGTTTTCTATCCGCGCAACTTTTCCAGACATGACTATGCCGCGCCGGTCCTCAAGGGGCTTCAACTTGGTTATCTGCGCGATATCAGGAGGGTTCTCGACGAGAACCGAACCGACTACCGGATTGTAATCAGCCCTAATTACGACCAGAAATATCTGAGCCCTGAAGACATGGCACAGTTGCGGCAAATCTTCGGTGTTGACCAGGTATACGACTATTCTGGCGTCAACCGGTTTACCAGTGACATTCATCATTACTACGAAGATTCTCATTTCCGGCCGGTGGTCGCGAGGCAGATACTGGCAGAGATTTACAGCGGTAAAGGAGGGGGCGAAGATGGAAGATAAGGTGACACGCGACAACCAGTTCAATATCGGCCACATCTGCACCCGGCAGCAGTGCGATGCCGGACTCGGTGAGAAGGTGGCGATGCGCTGGCTTTCGCCGACGATGGAGCGGACCGACTACACCTTTGGCGATCTGGAGCGTGGATCCAACCGTTTTGCCAACGTCCTCACCGGGCTCGGTTTTGCGCCGGGAGAGATTTTTTTCACCTTCCTCCCCAAGGCTCCGGAGCAGTTTTTCGCCTTTCTGGGAACGCTCAAGTCCCGGGTGGTTTGCGGCACACTCTTTGCAAACTTCGGTGAAGATGCGCTCCTCGACCGTCTCGGCGACTCAGGCGCGCGCGGGGTCATCACCAAGAAACACTTCCTGAAAAAGATAGACCGGATTCGTGACCGCTTGCCCAACCTGAAGTACATTATCCTCGTGGATAGCGACGAACATCTGGATAACGGCGTCCTGAGCTACAGCCGGCTTATGGCAGAGGCGGCGGATGTTTTCGACGTTCCGCTTACCGGGCCGGAAACGCCGTCGGTTCTTCACTACACTTCCGGTTCCACCGGCAAGCCCAAAGGGGTGCTGCACCATCACCGCAGCGTCATTGCCCAGAATCACACGTCCCGGCAGGTGCTCAGCCTGAAGGCGGATGATATTTTCTGGTGCACCGCCGACCAGGGGTGGGTGACCGGAACCTCCTACGGGATCATCGGTCCCTGGAGCCTCGGCGTCACACAGGTGCATTACGGCGGCGGCTACAGCGCCGAGGAGTGGTTCACCCTGCTGGAACATGAGCAGGTGACGGTATGGTACTCTGCGCCGACGGCGCTGCGGATGCTCATGCGGGAGAGCGACGACCTCTACCGAAGGTTTGACCTGTCCAGGCTTCGCCAGATTTCAAGCGTCGGCGAGCCGCTCAACCCGGAGGTAATCCACTGGGCGCGACGGGTTATCAACAAGGATATTTACGATACCTGGTTCCAGACCGAGACCGGCGCCATCATGATCTGCAATCGGCCCGGAATCGAGATCCGTCCAGGATCCATGGGAAAACCGATTGCAGGTATCGAACCGGCGATCCTCGCTGATGACGGCACCCGGGTTTCCGATACGAACCAGGGGAACCTCTGTCTCAAAGCGGGGTGGCCTTCCATGTTCGCCACCTATCTTAACAACGACAGTGCCTATAACAGCAAATTCCGCAACGGTTTCTACTACACCGGCGATACCGCCTTTCGCGACAGTGACGGTTTTTACTGGTTCATGGGGCGCAGTGATGATGTGATCAATACTGCCGGCCATCTGCTCAGCCCCTTCGAAGTGGAGAGCGCCCTCCTGGAGATTCCGGAAATCTCCGAATCGGGCGTCATCGGCGCTCCTGATGACCTCCTCTTTGAGAAAGTCATCGCATTCATCAGCCTCCACGAGGGGCAGACCTGGTCCATGGAGCTTGAGTTGAAAATCAGGCTCTACATTTCAAACAAGGTCTCCTCTATCGCCACTCCTCAGGAAATCCGGGTGCTGGAGCGGATTCCCAAGAACAAAAGCGGCAAAATCATGCGCCGTGTCCTGAAGGCCACCTACCTGGGCACTGACGTCGGCGACATTTCAACTCTGGAGGAAGATTAATATGGATATCATTGAGATACTGAACGGAATTTTTCGGCAGGTGTTTGACGACGATACCCTCGTTGTAAGCCGCGCAACCACTGCCAACGACATCGAAGAGTGGGATTCGCTTACCCATATCAATCTGGCAGTAGCCGTGGAGATGAAGTTCAAAATCAAATTTGCCCTCGGTGAATTGCAGACCCTGAAAAACGTCGGCGATATGGTCGATTTGATCAACAACAAGATCGCCAGGCAGTAAAAGTGAAAGGAGACGTCACGTAGATGCTTTTTAATTCCTATGAATTCATATTCTTTTTTCTGCCGCTAAGCCTGGCAGTCTACTATCTGCTGAACAGGAAGCGTCTGACAGTGGCTGCAAATGCCTGGCTCCTGTTTGTCTCGCTCTTCTTTTACAGCTGGTGGAACGTAAAGTACCTGCCCCTCATTCTCGGATCGATACTGTTCAATTACACTATCGGCGGTCTTCTGGCTGACAGCGATTCGCTGAAGAAAAAAGCTGTTTCGAACAAGGCGATCCTTGTCTTCGGGCTGACAGCGAATATCCTCTTCCTCGGCTATTTCAAGTACATGGATTTCTTCATCGGCAACGTGAATTCGCTGTTCGCTACCAACCTGCCGCTACTCCAGATCATCCTGCCTCTGGGGATAAGCTTCTTCACTATTACCCAGATTGCTTATCTGGTCGATGCCTACGAAGGTCTGGTGAAAGAGAAAAACCTGCTCTCGTATGCCCTGTTTGTTACCTTCTTTCCCCATCTTCTGGCCGGCCCGATTCTCCACCATAAGGAGATGATGCCCCAGTTCGATGCCCTCAGGAGCAAGGTACTTAACTACAAGAATCTCTCACTCGGTCTGTTCCTGTTCTTCATCGGCCTGTTCAAGAAAGTGGTAATCGCCGACGCTCTTTCCTCAATTGTGAAAGCCGGGTTTGATAAGTCTTTGTCCCTGAACTTTGTCGAAGCATGGGTCACAAGCCTCTCCTATACCTGCCAGCTCTATTTCGATTTCAGCGGCTACAGCGACATGGCCGTCGGCGTGGGGCTGATGTTCAATATCATTCTGCCGATAAACTTCAACAGCCCCTACAAGGCAGTTAACGTCATCGATTTCTGGAAACGATGGCACATAAGTCTGTCCAATTTCATCACAACCTATCTCTACACCCCTATCCTGCGATCGTGCAGCCGGATAACGTTTACCCATTCCATGATTGCAATTTTCGTGGCGATGTTCATTTCCGGGTTCTGGCACGGAGCAGGGTGGACCTTTATCATCTGGGGAGCATTACATGGCGCCGCTCTCGTCGTGAACCACAACTGGAAAAAGCGCAAGATCAAGATGCCAAAATTCCTTGCCTGGTTCATCACCTTCAACTTCGTGAACCTTTCGTTTGTTTTTTTCCGTGCCAAAGGGTGGGATGAAGCGATCAAGGTTTTCAAGGGTATGTTCGGTCTTAACGGCTTCATTCCGGTCGAAGTATATGAAAATTTCAGTCTCTTGAACATTTTCAGGTCCAAATTCGGGAAAACCATGCTTGCCGGAATAGACGGTCGCAACTCGACCTTCTGGATGATGCTGCTGGCGCTTCTATTTGCGCTGCTTCTCAAAAATTCCAACGAACTGACAAAGGAATTCAAACCATCCTGGAGAACATTTGCTTTTGTCATCATCATCTCTTTTTATACGCTGCTGAATATGGGGAAGGTCAGTGAGTTCCTCTATTTCCAGTTCTGATCTCCAGGCGATGAGGGTTTGCCATTACAGTGATAAAGTGAAGCGGCATGCATACATATAAAAAATTCTGCCTGATATTTCTCGCCGTTTTCTTCGGTTTCTTTCTATATAATGCGGTCGTATGGAACTCCTTCACGAAAGGGCTGCTTGCGAATAAAGATTCCGTCGGCGGCGATCTTGCCCGAATGGGGTATATCCGCGGGTCGAAATATCTGCGGAAGAATTCGTCCGATCTGCCACGGCTGCATCTGGAACAGGAGGATTACAAGGGAGAGCAGGTCGACCTTCTGACCATTGGCGATTCATTCTCCAATGGTGCCGGTGGCGGGAAGAATCGCTACTACCAGGACTATATAGCGTCTATAAGCGATATCAGCGTTATGAACATCGAGCCCTACAAGGAACTTGATCTGCTGACGCTTACTGCTGTCTTTGCCAACAACGGCTTTCTTGATAAAGTCAGGCCGCGCCATCTCCTCATCAGTTCATCGGAAAAATTCTGCGTGGACAAGCTTTCCCGTACTATCGATTTTGGCAGGAACATGCCGCTGAGTGACTTTACTGCCATGAAACGGATGGGTTATCACAAGAATAGCGGCGATATTACGCCCGAGGCAAAGGAAACACAATTCGGCTTCATCAATGAGGGTAATTTCAAGTTTCCTCTTTATGCTCTCTATTATCATTTTTCCGACCATGCATTTTTCAGCAAGACCTACAAGAAGAGACTTATTATCCCACTCTTCAGTGTAAAAGAGGATTCGACGCTGCTGTTTTATCGGGATGACCTGAAAAATATCAGGTATGCCACCCCTGCCGCTCTGGTTAAATTGAATGATAATCTCAACCGGCTTGCCGACAAACTTGCCGGCAAGGGGATAAAGCTCCACTTCATGCCTTGTGTTGACAAATACAACCTTTACAGTGAGTTCATCGTCAACAACAGATACCAGCAGAGTACGTTTTTTGAACTGCTCAGACCGTTGCCCAAGAGGTATACCCTCATAGACACCAAGGCCATTCTGCTGCCTGAGGTACGAAGAGGAGTCAAAGATGTCTTCTTCGCCGACGACACCCACTGGAACTGGAAGGCTTCGCAAATGATATTCGATGCCGTCCGCTTCCGCTAGGGATCAAGATGTGGCTGTCAGCATGGAGCAAGGTATGGGAAAGTATAAAGCATTTACCCGGTTATTAATAATCACGCTGGCTGTCTTTGCGGTTATCAATTACCTGCTCTGGATATGTTTTACGAGACAGCTCTTCATGCCCGACTCCAGGGTCAGCGATCTTGTCAGGTTGAGTTATCTTTTCAAGATCCGCCAGGAACGTGGTGCCGGGGTCGATCTGCCCAAGCGGCATTTCCAGTTCAGCGAATTCAAGGGTGGTAGGGTAGACATGATCACCGTCGGCGACTCTTTTTCCATAGGAGGCGGCGAGGGAAAGAACGCCTATTATCAGGATTACATCGCCTCCAACAACAACTTTACGGTGGTTAATTTCCGCAGTAAAAGTGTCATGGGCAGACCCGGGATGTCTGCGCCGGTGAACGCCCTGGCCGTTCTTTACAACAGCGGTATGCTCGACAGGCTCAAGCCGCGTTATGTCCTGCTTGAAACGGTTGAACGCTATGCGCCGGATCGGCTGGTCGATAATTTCAGCTTCGACGACACCGAACCCCTGGATAAGCTGCTGGCTCACTATGCGGCCTACAAGCCGGTAAATGTGCTGAAAAAAGAAAAAGCTTCCTTTATCAATACGGGTAACGTGAAGCTGATCAAATACAATATCAAAGACCTGTTTGCCGTGACGAAAATCAACGACGACGTCTACCGGGCTAAGTTGCGACAGAACATGTTCAGCGGGAGCTATGGCGACAGGCTCTATTATTACTACGATGAATATACGAACAGTGTCAACATTACCAACAATACGATGCGAACCATGAACGACAACCTGAACTTCATTGCCGACAAGCTTGCCGAAAAGAACATCAGACTTGTCTTCATGCCGATTGTAAACAAGCTCAATCTCTACGGGGCCTATGCCGACCCTCCCCGTAATGACAGTATTTTTTTTGAAGAGTTGCGGAAATTGCCGAAGAAATACCTGTTTATCGATACGAAAGCGTTGCTGCGCGACGCTTTGCAGCGTGGAGAAAAGGACATCTTCTACAAGGATGACACCCACTGGAGTTGGAAGGCTTCCGAAATAATATTCGATGCCGTCCGTTTTCACTGAGGTTTCAGTTATGTCAGATTTCACGGTAAAAAAAAGAGTCAGGTACAGAACTTTTGCGAGGATATACATCCTCACGCTGCTTGTTTTTGTCGTGATCAATATTCTTATTTGGGTGTTCTTTACGAAAAGACTCTTGAGCCCCGGCTCCCGGATTGGGGATCTTGCCCGGTTGAGTTATCTTGTCAAAATTAGCCAGGAACGGGAAATGGGTATAAATCTCCCCAGGAAGCATGTTGCCATCGGTGATTTTACTGAGGGAAAGGTGGACATGATCACTGTCGGTGATTCTTTTTCCATGGGGGGGGGAGGGGGGAAGAACAACTATTACCAGGATTACATCGCTTCCAGAAATAATTTTACGGTTGTCGATTTCCAGAGCAATATAGGTGCATTGAAACCCGGCATCTTCATGCCGGTAAATCTCCTGGCAATCCTTTACAACAACGGCATGCTCGACAGGCTCAAACCCCGCTACGTTCTGCTTGAAACAGCCGAACGGGCTGCTCTCGAGCGATTGGTTGACTGTTTCAGCTTCCAAGATACGCAATCTCTCGACAGGCTTTTCTTCTATTATCAGGAGTACAAGCCGACAGCTAAACGGCAAACTGAAATAAGTACGTTTATTGATGCGGGTAAGAAGTTTATTAATTACAACATCAAAGACTTGTTTTCTGCAAAGAGGATAAACGATAATGTCTACCGGTTAAAGCTTCAAAAGTCCATGTTCAGCGAGCCTTATGGTGACAGGCTGTATTATATCTTCGATGAAGAGAAGCCTGGCGTCAAGGTTACCTCTGATAAACTGCGAACCATGAACAATAATCTCAACTTTATTGCAGGCAAGCTTGCCAAAAAGAACATCAGGCTCGTCTTTATGCCCGTTGTGAGTAAACTTAACTTATACGGGGCCTATGCCGACCCTCCCCGTAATGACAGTATCTTTTTTGAAGATTTACGGAAATTGCCGAAGAAATACCTGTTTATCGATACGAAAGCGTTGCTGCGCGACTCTTTGCAGCGTGGAGAAAAGGACATCTTCTACAAGGATGACACCCACTGGAGCTGGAAGGCTTCGCAGAAGATTTTCGACACTGTCCGGTTTAATTAGCCTGGCCGGTCTGCTTTACGGATGCAAAAATGAGTTGAGGTGAAACAGTGACCGCTGTCGGCATAAGTATTGTAATTCCCAATTACAACGGCGAGGAGCTTCTCAGGGAAAACCTGCCGTCGATAATCGCTGCGCTTGCCCGCTGGGGTGGAGATCATGAGCTGATCGTCGTTGATGACTGCAGTACCGATGCCAGTTGCCAACTGCTACGGGAAGATTTCCCCGAGGTTATCCTCATTGTCAATTCCCTGAACATGGGGTTCTCTCGCACCTGCAATAAAGGGATGGAAAAGGTCAGGTATCCGGTTGCATTCTGCATTAACAGCGATGTGCTGGTCAGTCCCGATCTGATTGCACCGATCGTCAGGCATTTTGCCGCTGACGATATTTTTGCAGTCACCCCGAATATTCTGGCCGAGCGCGAGGGACGAAACCAGGGAATTGTCAACGGCCTCTATGGCAAGGGATTTCTAAAGGGGGGATTCGCCAAGCTGGATGAGCGTGGGAGTGTGCGGGAAAACCTTTATGCCATCGGTGCCTGCGTTGCTTATGACATGGCAAAATTCCGTGCTCTTGGCGGCTACGCCGAGATCTACACGCCGTACCTGTTTGAAGATGTAGATATTTCGTATCGTGCCTGGAAACGGGGATGGAAAAGCATTTATGAACCTGGAACAACGGTTTGGCACTACTCGAGCGCTACCATTGGCAAAACAAAGAAACGGCACAAGCGCGCCATCTACTTCCGCAACCGTTTTCTTTTCCACTGGATCAATCTGACCGATCCCTCTTTTATACTGCAAAATCTGCTGCATACATTTCTGCGGCTTCTGGTCAGTTTTCTCTGGCTCGATTTGCCTTATTATGCCGCTTTCTTTGGTGCGCTGCGTCGCCTTGGCCCGGCAATGGCATTACGCAAGGCGGTTAAGGCGAATCTGTCGCTCGGAGATGGCGAAATTCTTCGCATTACGGCAGGGAACATTTCATGATGACCCCGCGGGTGACCGTCTGCATGCCTGCGTACAACAACGCCCGGTTTCTGGCGGAAGCCATTGAGTCGGTCCTTAAGCAGAGCTTTGAGCGGTTTGAGCTGCTGATCATTGATGATTGTTCTACAGACGGCACCCGGGAGATTGTCGGCGCCTATGCTGCGGCCGACGACAGGATCGTCTTCCGCGGCAACCCCCTGAACCTGGGTATGGTGGAAAACTGGAACGCCTGCCTGCAAGAGGCGCAGGGAGAGTATGTAAAGTACCTGTTTGGAGACGATCTCCTTGCTTCGCCTGATGCCCTGCAAAAAATGGTTGCCGTGCTGGATGCCGATAAGAGTGTTTCACTGGTCGCTTCAGCCAGATATCTGATTGACGACCGGTCCGTAAAAACCGGGACTGCCTCAGGTTTTTCCGGTAATATTGTTGTCGCCGGGCCGGGCACAATCAACCGCTGCCTGTTCACACAGAAGAACCTGATCGGTGAACCCTCCGTGGTCATGTTCCGGAAAAGTCAGGCAGCTCGAGGATTTGACTGCAGGTACAGTCAGTTTGTCGATCTTGAGATGTGGTTTTATCTCCTGGAGCAGGGGAGGTTTGCGTATCTCACTGAACCGTTGGCTTCCTTTCGTGTTCATGCCGGACAGCAGACAAATATAAATGTGCGCGAACTGGTTCATGTGGATGAGATGCTTGCCCTGCTGGACGATTATGGTAACCGACCTTATGTGAAGCTCGGGCGATTAACCAGAAGATTTCTGCTTTATCATCAGAATTACCGCATCTGGAAAGCTTACAAATCAGGAAAGTTAAGCAGGGAGCAGGCTTTGGCAAAAATCTCGCGTAGCTACTCGCTGTTGAAGTTCCATGCATTGGTGCCCCTCTACAAACTTGCGAGTCCGGTCTGGAAGTTACTGTGTCATCTTGGTGAATTGTAGGTGTGACCGATGTTGGCAGCACAATGGCGCTAGCCAATCAGCAGCTACACTTTGCCGTTCCATTTAATCCGGCGGCGGAAGCATTGTTCAAACTGTCGTGAATCTCTCGGAGTAATCAATTAGGAGCAGGTTATGCTGTTCAGAAGGACCAGAAAAAATAAAATATTTTGTATCGGCCAGAATAAAACCGGGACAACTTCGTTGCAATATGCCCTGAGCCGCCTGGGGTACAAATTTGCAGATCAGTTCAAGGGAGAAATGCTGATTTATGATTGGGGGCAACGCAACTTTCAGAATATCATCAATCTCTGCAAAGATGCGGAAGCGTTTCAGGATATACCTTTCTGTCTCGATTTTACCTATATTGTGATGGATCATGTCTTCAAGGGGTCAAAATTCATATTGACTGTCCGGGATTCTCCGGAGCAATGGTATAATTCACTCGTCGCATTTCATGCAAAAATTACCGGCGCGCAAGGCATACCGACAGCAGCAGATGTAGACAACTATATGCATGATGACAAAAATTACCGGAACTTGCTTCGGAGATGCAATGAACTTGTCTATGGTGTTGATGAAAACAGTTTGTACGACAGGGACATTTATATGAGACAGTATATTAGGCATAATGACAACGTGCTCAATTATTTCAGGGGCAGGTCTTCTGCCTTGCTTGTGTTGAATCTGGCGCAGGAAGATTCCTATGAAAAGTTATGCAGCTTTCTTGGTCATAAATATGATGGCGGAACGATGCCCCATCTGAACAAAACAGATGAAATACTTGGCAGCTAGCACTTCATCAGCTTGGTCTCTTTCTCGGGGCCGCAAAATTCTGACCTTGTCATGTGGCACTTTCACTGCTTCCAAGACGCTGTATTGGCAGAATTATTTGTCCAATTGCATAGGAGTCTTTCAGAATGCTTGATTTCATTATGAAGATATTCAAGAAGAAAGGTCGCAGTCTTAATCATGATCTGGTAATTCTTGATGACGTCTTTCCTCACCTTTTGTCTGCTTTCAGGATAAGCGAGTATAATTCTTTACTGCAACATTTCAGCGGTGCCTACATCTATTCCACCGGCATCACCTTCACTACCCTTGGAGAAGGCCGTGATTTCAAGGCAGTACACGCTGATTATTCACAACTTTATCCCGAGATATCGGATAGGGTGAAATTCTTTGATTCAAGAGCCAGGACCTCAGCACGTCTCTGTTATTTAATGTTCCTCAATAATGCCTATCAGTTCATCGACTACATCGAACAGTGCAAAATGCCTTTTGTCCTGGAGCTTTATCCGGGTGGCGGCTTTCAACTTGATGATGAGGTGTCGGATCAAAAACTTAGAAGAGTTACGGCATCCCCCTTTCTGAGAAAAATTATTGTGACGCAGAAGATCAGTTATGATTACCTTATCAATAACAGCTTCTGTCAGTCTGGACGGGTGGAACTGATTTTTGGCGGTGTATCACCCCAAGAGCAGTTGCTGCGGGGATTGCTCCCCAGGAAACACTATCCGGTCGACAAACAGTCATTTGATATCTGCTTTGTGGCACACAAGTACATGCCCCAGGGACGCGACAAAGGCTACGATGCCTTTGTCGAAACTGCACACATGCTTGCTGCCAGTCACCCGGAGATGTGTTTTCACGTTGTCGGACCGTTTGGCCCCGATGATCTGCCAGTCATGGACCTCGGCGACCGGATAAGATTTTACGGATCGCGTACCACGGATTTTTTCCCCGGTTTCTATGGGGGAATGGACATGATTGTTTCGCCCAACGTGCCGTTTGTGCTCAGACCGGGTGCCTTCGACGGTTTCCCGACAGGAGCATGCGTTGAAGCTGCACTGTGCGGTGTAGCAGTTTTTTGTTGTGATGAACTGGGTCTCAACCCTTTCGTGGCAGACAAGGAATTGGTTATCATCCCGCGTGAGCCGGCTGAAATAGCTCGTACCATAAGTCATTACATTGACCATCCAGAGCAGTTGTACAACATTTCTCAGCTGGGTCAGCAACGATTCAAAGATGTGTTTTCCTATAGGAAGCAGATTGAGCCGCGAATTAAATTGCTTGAAAATCTTCTCTATGCTGGGACGTGCTGATCTTGAAAAGACAACTAGCAATATGGGGAGCATCCGGGCTCTCCATGGTGGTCGGAGACTTCATCAGGCCAGCCGGTGATTATGAGATTGCCGGCTTTATTGACGACGTCAATTCAGTTCGACAGGGAGGCACTATCTTTAGGTCTCCGCTTTTTGGCAGATGAGACTGTCTGGAATACTTGGCCGAGATGGGTAACTCCTTCTTTTCCGATTCGGCAATTGCTAAGCCCGCCTCAGGATGGCGGAGTTGCGGGGATAAGCCCTGACAGGAAATTATCACCAGGATGGAGGTTTGCAAGTGAATTGGTCGGAAGAAACCCCTTTAATAATTATCGGCATGCATAGATCAGGTACAACTATGGTTGCCCAGGTGTTAACCGAGCTCGGCCTTTTCCAGGGACAGGTTAAAGACCATAATCATGAGCCAGTATTTTTTGTCGAGCTCAATGAATGGCTGCTGCGATTAGCAGGGGGAGCCTGGGATTATCCTCTGCCGTTCAAGCTTTTTTTGAAAGATAAGCAGCTTTGTAATAATGCCATAAATTTCATAAGTACACGTCTGGATAGTAGCGAGGTAGAAATTTTGTGGGGTACTAATGATAAATGGTTTCGCCCCGGATTAGCCAAGCCTCCCAAAATAAGGGGCTGGAAAGATCCACGCAATACTTTCACTTTGCCCTTATGGCTTGAGCTTTTTCCAAAGGCCCGGGTGATACATGTATACCGGCATGGCGTTGATGTCGCCGCCAGCTTGATTACCCGTACTGAAAAAGTACCCGTCACCCATCAATTCGCTGGCGATGACCGATTGAAAGATGTCAAGCGAAAGCCACTGTTTCATCTGGAACCGATATTGACTTATACCGTACGTTGCAGTTCGCTTGAGGACAGCTTTTCTTTATGGGAAGAGTATATGGCAGAAGCAACGAATCACGTGTCGGCATTGGGAAATCGCTGCCATCAGATATGCTATGAAAATATACTGGAAAAACCGGAGGAGG
>JBBRBA010000035.1:0-29077 GCA_038206285.1 Geobacterales bacterium | reverse complement strand
CCCTTAACTATGCTGTCTGATCCGATACGTAAAAAATCTCCACGATAAATCAGATAAGGCAGAGCTAGTCCGTTGAGCGTGTTTTTATCAGCAGCCGGATAATCAGGATAAAAAGTCCCGCCTGCCCCTACACCCAACTCCCAAAGGGGCTTTGTGGATGCTTCGCTGGAAATAATATTTTGTGCCCGTGCTTCCGCACCAAGCAGGAAGACAAGGACGGCAATTGCAGCAAGAATATTCCTGGTAATCATAGGCAACTCCTTTGTGGAAACCCTGCCCCAACTTTTGCCTGTTTCTATCCCGCCGGGATGAAAGTCCCTGCAAATGGTTGCGGATTCTTCAGACCATTGAAATAACGGTTACGGGTAGACAGATTGACCCCTATGAATGCTTCGCACCCAAGGAGAGACCGTTTCCATGGGGTCATGCCAAAGAAGCGTTTTGTCATGGAGCCGATAGAATATGACTGTCTGTTCAACCGGGCATAGCCGGCAATGAGTTCGTCGGCAGTCATCCCTTTCGGCTGGTAAAGGAGTGTGTCAGGAGGATATCCTTTAAGCCACCAGTCAAGATCAAACAACCTGCCTTCGCTTAAGAGGCGCTTATATAACTTTGTTCCGGGATAGGGAGTGAGCACCCGCAACTGGACGATATCCATGGATGTTTGCATGATGAACTCATATGTCTGATCAAACACATCCTTGTTTTCGTGATCAAAGCCAAAAACAAAAGAACCGAGTACTCCGAAACCTTCACCATGGAAGCGCCGCATGGCCTCGTGAAAATCGATCTTCAGGTTCTTTATTTTCATGACATCATTCTGTGCCTCTTTCTGGATTGATTCGAAGCCGATCAAAAGTCCCAGGCACCCCGAACGTTTCATCAAAGCGAGCAGCTCCACGTCCTCAGCCAGCGACACGGTTCCCTGCGCCAGCCAGCGTTTCTTGAGAGGTATCATTTGCGTAAAGAGATCTATTGCCATCTTGCGGTTCAGGCCAAGGGCATCATCGACAAAAAAGAGGTGCGGGGAGGCAATGGACTCTATCTCGGCAATCACCTCATGAACCGGTCTGACACGATACTGCTGCCCCAGGGTCTGGCCGATGCAGCAGAATTCGCAATCGTTCGGGCACCCCCGGGATGTCTCGATGCCGATCGGGACAGGAATCGGATTAAAGCCACCGGAATTGGTTATGGGTGAGAGCTCTCGCCGTGGTTGGGGCAGACCGCATAAATCAGTCATCTTGCCGGCCCGATATATTCTTTGCATCCGGCCCGCGGCGGCATCCGCTACAAGTTGCGGCCAGATACCCTCCGCTTCTCCGACGACGACAGCGTCCGCATGCTCCAGGGCTTCTTCGGGCATTATGGTGGCGTGTACTCCGCCCATAACCACCTTTACACCTCTCTGGCGATAGGCGTCACCAATCTGGTAGGCTCTGATAGCGAGTTCGGTCATGACGGTGATACCGACCAGATCCACCTCCTGATTGATGTCATCCGCAGCAAAAACCTCCTCGACAATGGTAATCTCGTGGCCAGGCGGGGTGAGCGCCGCCAGCAGGGGGAGATTTACCCTCTGGAAGTTGAAAGGACTGGACAGAGCGTCTTTGCGTTGTTCATGGGGTGCAATAAGTTTTATTTTCAAGTTGGTACCTCGCCACTGTTATTTTTCCTGATACCTGCCAATGTTTGCAAACCTTCTCCCTTGCATGATGGTGCGCAGGGAGTACCAATCTGTCACTGCCCCTCTTCCCATTTGGTGGCTATAATGCCGAGGAAGAAAACCACGGCTGCAAATGCACCAATGATCGCAGCAGCATGCCGCGCTGCCATGTTGTCTTCATAGATCATCGCTGCCCGGAGCCCTTCGTTCACGTAATACAGCGGCAGTGTCCTGGCGAAGGTCTGCAGGAAGCCGGGCATCAGCTCGATCGGGAAGAAGCTCCCCGAGAGGAACATCATCGGAAAGCTGATGGCGTTTGCCGCGGCAGCGGCGCTCTGTGCCTCTCTTACGAAGCGGGTGAGTATCATGCCGATGCCGACGAACGCGAAGACGTCAAGTAAAACGAACGCCGGGAGCCAGGCATTGATATGCAGGCCGACATCAAACACGGTATAGCTCACCAGCAGCATCGCCGTCGTGGATACGGCCGCAATGATGAACTGGTAGAGGATATCCGACAGTATCCATTCGGTACGGGTTATGGGCGTCGTGGACAGTTTCCTGATGATCCCCTTTTGGCGCAGCTCAGTATTCGTGTACACCGCGCCGAACAGGCTCAGGGTCATCACCGCCATCGAAATGATGCCGGGAATGAAGAATTCGATGAACTTGTATTTCTTGCTGAGAATAGACGTCTCAACCGACCTGATGAACGGCGGCACCCCGGACATCTCCAGATTCACCCCGGCAAGCACACCCTTCAGGATTTCCATCTTTGTCGGCACCGAAGACGAACTGGGGTCGTATATAAAAGCGACGGTGACGGATGCGGTGAAATCTTTGAAAAACTTCCTCCGCAAGAGCGTCTTCTCAAGACCTTTGGGAATAACGAGGACAAGGTCAACCTTGTTGTCCCTGACGTACTGCGCGGCGTTGACGGCAGGGTCGACCCTGGTAATCTTGAACTTCCCGCTCTGCCCGAGCTCCTCGACGGCCTTTTTGGACGATTTCGACTGGTCGAGGTCCTGCACGCAGAGGTGGAAGTTCAAATTGTCCTGGCTCATGAAGATGGTGCCGAACAGAAGTATCAGTATGATCGGGAACGCCAGCGTGAAGAACATGGTGCTCTTTTCGCGGTAGACGCACATAAGTTTTATAAAGAGATTGGCACTGATGACGCGCAGGCTCATTCCGTACCCCTTTCCCCGGCGAGGCTGTCGTGGAGCGCTTCTCCGGTGAGCTTGAGGAAGACCTCTTCAAGGTTCGGTTTGCGAACGTCCAGGCCGCGGTACAAGGCCCCGGCATCCTTGATGGCAGTTAATATCTGCTGCACATCGTCCGTCTGCTCCACCCTGATCCTGATGTTGTTATTATCGGCAACCGGCTCGAAGCCTATTTCCCGGACGACTGCAAAAGCTTTTTCGTCGACGGACTGGAGGGTGAGGACCTGGTAGTTTGCGCTGTTTTCGATGAGCTCACCGGGAGAGCCCATGGCGATGATCTTCCCCCGGGAAATGATGGCGACCGTGTCGGCAAGAAGCTCCGCCTCCTCCATGTAGTGGGTGGTCAAAAACACCGTCTTCCCCTCTGCCTTGAGACCCTGCAGGACTTCCCATACCTCGCGCCGGGCGCGCGGATCGAGCCCAGTCGTCGGCTCGTCGAGGAACACGACCTCGGGATCGTTGACAAGCGCAATAGCGATTCCAAGGCGCTGCTTCAACCCCCCGGAGAGGTTCTTGTACTGCTCTTTGGCCTTGTCCTTGAGGTTGACGAGTTCTATCAACCGGTCGATATCAATTCCCCGGCAGGGATAAAGGCGGGAGTAGTACTGGAGGGTCTCCCTGACCGTTATCCTGTCGAACGAGCTGAATCCCTGCGGGAGGACGCCGATACGGGGAACGATAGCGTGCTTTTCTTTCGTAACGTCCATGCCGAGAAGTGTCACTTTTCCTGACGTAGGCGGGCGGATCGTCTCGATGATCTCGACGGTAGTGGTCTTGCCGGCGCCATTCGGACCGAGAAAGGCGAACACCTCTCCTTTACTGACGGTGAACGATATGTCGTCAACTGCCGGTAAATTCCCGTAACGCTTTGTCAGATTCTCGACTTCGATCGCGTATTCAGTTTCTTTGGTCATGAATCTCCATTTTGTAATAAATCAGCTGTTCAGACTGAATACCCTCCAGGGCATAAGGGCCTTGGAACTTGTTGACATACCGTTTATCTACGTAGGGGCGCAATTTATTGCGCCCAGATTCTGGCAGGGCGTCATGAATGCCGCCCCTACGAATAACGGTATAATTGCAATATCCAAGTCCCTAAAGGCTGCAGGTACTAACACTCCTCAGCCTTCAGCCTATCATCGGCCGGCCAAAACCCGAGGCGGCCGAGAATCCTGCCGATAACTGCCGGCTGCCTGACAAGAATACGGTCAAACATCGGCCAGCGGTGCTTGAATAAAATAAAGCTCGGGATGAAGGTCGCACCCAGGTGTGCCTTGGTCTTCTCCGTGCCCTGGCCCGCGTAATAGAGCGGAATTTTCCGCTCTATGCAGGTCCGGATATTTTCCAGCCAGGAGAGCACATAAAGGTTGTATTTCCGGCCGATATCGTAATCCATACAGAAATATATATCCATTATCGCCTCTTGTTTGACGATGAGCAGGTTAAAAGCGACGAGTTCTTCCTGCACGAAATAGAGCGTGTATTCGGCGTCCGGTACTTTCGCGCAGATTTTTTCGAAAAACAGGCGGTTGTGGGCGCCAAGCGCCATGGGGCTGCGTGCCACTGTTTCCAGATAAAGCTGGTAGATCCTGGTAAGATATGGAGCAATAGTACGACTGCGGCTTACCCGGACTTCGGAAGCAACCCGCATTTTGCGGCGCAGATCTTTTCTTGCGGACCTTGAAAGGCCGCCCAGGTATTCCTCCACGCTGTTAAAATCGATCGACAACCGGGCGCAGGAACGATAGTGCACCCGGTTGAATTGTTTGAATACCTCCCCGGGAAGCTTGCCGAACTGATTAAAGTTGTACAGCGCCACGAGGTCGCTGTTATGCTCGGCCGCGACTGTTTGCAAGGTGCTGAAGGCCATTTTGCCTGCCGCAGCGAGGGTGACCTCATCCATTTCAGGATCGATGCCGATTTCACTCCATTCCCCTTCCACCAGCCCCACGCCCAGAACACGGGGTTGGAAAATCGAGGGGAAGAGGCTCCCTGCTGCTTGCAGCGCTTTCCTGGTCCATCCGTTCACAAAAGTGGACAAATCAAAGCGGGTTTCAAACAGCGGCAAGAGGAGCACAGGAACATCATCTTGAAACACGACGATGCCGGGCAGGTCAAAACCGTCAATACCGCATTCCAGCAGCAGAGAAAGGAGGGGGGCGGTGATGGAAGGCTCCGGGAAAAGCCGTCCAAGGTCTGCCGCCGACACCCCGTCTATCCGCGGCAAGTATCTGCACGTGAGATTATTCATTGACTGCCGGTCTTTGCATCACCCGGGCGATGGAAAGCCACCTCCTGCCCTGGGAAAGCGAATGCACCCATACGGACCGGCCTGTAGCCGGGGGAAACCGCTCGCCGGCCTTTTCTGAAAGGCCAACCGGGAAAATATATCCGCGCCCCCCTGCCGCCCTTGCCACTAACGGCTTGACATTGACCTGCTGCGGATTCACGCGATGGAAGGCACAGCCCAGCGCCTTGACAGCAGCTTCCTTGACTGACCAGAGCAGGGCTGAGGCGTCTGCCACATCTCCGCCCGTAAGCCTCAAGGCATGGTGAAGTTCTGCCGGATGGAAAACCCGTTGCAAGGGGTAGTCTCTATCGAATTCATCGGCCCCTGCCACATCAATGCCTATATCAGCATCATCTCCACAGAGAGCGGCCCAGACGGTTCCGCCGCTCTCGCTGAAGGAGATGGCCGGGCCCCGCAATTCTCCCGACAGGGTGTAGGGCCTGCCAAGCCGGTCATGTGCAACCTGAATCGGCAAGGCAGCTCTGCCGGAAGATTGACAGCGCTTCCAGAGAGGAATTTCCGTGGACAGAAGATGCTCCCACAGGGTAGCGATGAGAAGGTCCCGGCAGGATTCGCTGTCACGTGACAGGGAGGCATAGAAGACCGGTCCCCCTTGATGAACAACATTCATCATCCGGACGGTCACTCCTTTGCAATTCTTTGCCATGGCTGGTCTCATTATTCCGCAACCCACTGCATGCGCATATTATGGACCTGCATGATGACGCTCCCCTGAGCGTCAACCCCCCTGGCGTCCCAGGCAAGGCCTTTGCCGTCTTCTGCCCGCAAGCGGGCCTCCAGGGTGATCTGTTCACCGTTACGGCATTTACGCAAAAAACGCATCTCCCCGATCTCCTGGGGAATCATCGAGCGCCTTTCCGCCGGGTCCGTTGCTGCGGTCTGGAAACCGACCAACTGCAACAGGGCCTCGAAAAGATAGATCGAATACTGGTAGCGAACGTTCCGCAGCAGCGCAAAGTCATCTGTCTCCCGGTAGACGGTTTTGCCCCGCACCACCCCCGGACCGGCGCCGTCAAGACTCTCCATCACCCGGTACCTGCCTTCGAGGCCGCTGCGGTCTGCATACCATTTGAGAACCTGTTTATGATCCATCGGCTTCGTCTGCAGTTCGTCTGCCCGGACGGGAAAATCCGTGGGCTCTTCCGCGGAATATCCCTCCCCGCCATCAAGGATCACCTGGCCTGTGTAATGCGGGGTGAAGCGGTCGGTCAATCTCCCGGCAGGGGTGATCTCCCGTGCTGCAAGGGAGACATCGCACACTACCTCCCCAAGGCCGTTGCCGGCCCGGCGGCAGGAGATCCTGGCAGGCCGGGGAACCCCGGGAGGGCACTGGATCATCTCCATGAACCGCACCTGGCGAACGCCTCGCACCTGCAGGTGGGGATAGAGTATCCGGGCGGCTTCCATGAATGTCTCCACAACCATGGCGGCCGAAACAAGGGGATGTTTGATGAATCTGAAAGGCCGGTGATCCGCGACCCAGAGATCATTCGCCAGGGAAAAGGTTCTGGCGGCCTCAAGTTCTTCCCGGCAGATATCCAGGCGCGAGATACTGTCAATCATGGGAAAGTCTTCGGGACTCAGGGAAACGGTGCCTCCCTCCAGCTCTCCGGTGAGGCAAGGGCGGGTCGTATCGATGGAAGGAGCCGTCTTCACGACTGGCAGGCTCCTCATGAGCATCACCCGGACGTCGTCGTCCGGGGCCAGCAGAAGTTCCCGGCAGAAAAGCCCCGCAAGCTCATTTGCATGGATGTACGCCACCCCCTTACGCTGCAACAGTTCCCGAAGTTCCGGATCATCCGCCATGCCCGTCCCATCGACCGGGGGAAGCATCAAAGCCTTGAAGCGGATGGCGTTGTTTTCCCGGTGGAGGGTTTCGAGTAACGCGGACATCATCCGGTTGGCGGCAGCGTAGTTGGCCTGACCGGGATTCCCCTGGATCGCGGCAACCGAGGAGAGACCCACGAAAAACCTCAAACCGGCCCCTTGTGCAGCTGAGAACAGATTCCAGGCGCCGAGGAATTTGACGTCCGTGACCAGGGAAAAATCATCCGGGCTCATCCGGCTCAAGAAGCTGTCCCGGAGGAGTCCGGCGCCGTGAATGATCCCGTCGATCCTGCCATAACGGGTTGCCACCTCGCCCATGATCGCGCGGACCGCTGCGGGGTCGGTCACATCGCAGCTATGGTACGTTGCCTCGATCCCGGCGGAGTGTAAATCCGCCAGGGTCCGGGCTATCGCCGCTGCCCTGTCGCTGCCTGAATCAAGAGATGTTCTCCCCAGGAATACCAGCCGGGGCATGAAGGGTGCGAGACTGTGCGCCAGGTGGGCGCTGATCCCGGTTGCGCCCCCGGACATGACGATAACGTCTCCCGGCCGAAGCGTGAGGCCTGTCGAACCCCCGACGAAGACCGCTGGGGCAATATGTGCCGCCGCAGTGAAGAGCCTGCCGTGACGATGAACCATCTCCACATTGGTGCATCCCCTGTCCAGAGCACCGCGCAGCGCACCTTCAAGGCCGGTATCCCGCTCGATTGCCACGGTGCGAAACTGGACCGATGCATATTCCTGCGCAGCGCACAGGAAAAGTCCGAGCATCCCTTCCGCGAGCAGCTGGTATGGAGTTGCGGCATCTTCCCCGCAATGGATCAGTACGACGAATTTCTTATGCGGTGATTGCAGAAAGGTCTTCAGGAGGAGAAAGAGTCCCCTTGTAAGCCGCGAAACATCCGCCATGCTGCGCAAACTTGCCGACTCGCCTTGAGGCAGGGTGATAACCATCCCGGCGAGGTCCGCAAGACATGAGATTCTCTCCGCGGCACTGCCGAAGCCTGCATCAGTCAGGATGTCGTGGCTCTCTTCGCCCGGCGCCAGGTCACCCTGCATGAAGATTAGCGGCAACGTGTCAACCCCGTAATCCCGCCGGAGGATCTCCTCTGCACGACCGGTAATCCCGTCAGCCCTGCCGGGTGAGAGCAGAATGACAGACTCGCCCGGGCTCATCACCATGGGGATTACAGTTGCAGGTTCTAGCGGGACCAGATTGAATACGAGCCGTTTCAGGCCGGCCTCAGCCTCCGGGGAGATCCGGGTTTCATCCCGCTCCTGGCCGGGGGCAGCGGCTCCGCTTTCCGCTTGCCGGCAGGCAGTTCCCTGTCTGGCGATTATAGCAGTGATTCTCTGGCCGATGTCCCCAACGGTGCGGGCGCCCAGAAAATCCTCCATTTCGATAGTGATGCCGAATTCGCGTTCCGCAGCATCCATGATGATCGGCAGGCGGCTTGAGCGGATAGCGAGATCCTTTCTGAGATCCATTTCGGGCTGGATCTCCTCCCGCTCGTATCCTGTTGCCTCCATGATGATGCGAATAAGCCTCTCGATAAGATTCCGCTGGTCAGGCGCTTCACTGCAGCATGGCGACATCTGCCCCGTTATGGCAGTGGCGGGAACAGCAATTGTTCCCGGCTGCAGGCCGGCGCCCCCCTGCCTGGC
This sequence comes from Geobacterales bacterium, assembly GCA_038206285.1. Taxonomy (GTDB): domain Bacteria; phylum Desulfobacterota; class Desulfuromonadia; order Geobacterales; family DSM-12255; genus VEOV01. The sequence continues at coordinate 20,385 of JBBRBA010000035.1, read as the reverse complement.
GATTATAGCAGAAATCCTCCGGGCGATGTCCTGCACGGTACGGGCGTCTATGAAATCCTCCATTTCGATAGTGATGCCGAATTGGCGTTCCGCAGCATCCATGATGATCGGCAGGCGGCTTGAGCGGATGGCGAGATCCTTCCTGAGATCCATGCCGGGCTGGATCTCCTCCCTCTCGTATCCTGTTGTCTCCATGATGATGCCGATAAGACTCTCCAGCAGATCACGGTCCTCAGGCGTCTCACCCCGGGCAGGCGACAGCTGTTCCATTTTTGCAGCGACGGAGTCAGGAGGCGCAATGGCCGGTTTAACGGCAGAGTTCTGCCGCCGGTCTTCAGGAACTCCGGAACCTCTGTCTGGCGAAACAACCCGCGGATATCCTGCAATCTTCAGCTGACCCTGGACGAAGAGCCGGGCAAGAGCTGTCTTGAAGGTCACCCCCTCTGCGGCGGGAAGGCAGGTCTGAATGCATGCCGGTTCAGGAAGCGTATCTTCGATGAGATTGCTCAATGTTTCGCCGGGGCCCACCTCCACAAAGAGCCGGGCGCCATGGTCATGCCAAAGGGTCTGGACATTATTCATCCAATGGACAGGAGATTCCAGGTGTGTCATGAGGATTCGCCTGATCTCGGCGGGATCGGCTGGATACGGTGCCATGGTCGTGTTGGAGATGACGGGAATCCGGGGGGAATGAAACGGAATGGAGGCAACATATGCTTCAAGCTCAGCATGAATCACTCTCATGATAGGCGTATGGAAGGCCATGCTGACCCGCAAATAGGTGGACCGGTAGCCAATCTCTTTCAGCTTGTCAGCAAAACTCCTGACTTCCGCGGTCTTGCCGCCGAGGACGACCTGCTGGGGTGAATTGATATTGCTGACATGGACATCGTCCCGCCCCTGGAGCATCTCCTCCAGAAGACCCAGGGGGGCGTCCGTGGCCACCATGACCCCGGGGTCCACCTGTGCGGCAGCGGCCTTGTCCATGCAGAGGGCCCTCTTGTTGACGATTCGAAACCCGTCCTCCACCGAAAAGACACCGGCCAGACACAAGGCGGTCAGTTCGCCCAGGCTGTGGCCGGCCATGGCCACAGGGTGAAGCCCGAGGGTGATGAGGTAGCGGGCCATGGCGTGTTCCATGGCGAACAGGGCAGGTTGCTGCCACCGGGTCTTCTGAAGATTCTCCTCCCGGTCGTGGAACATGAGGTGGAGGAGATCGAAGTCCGCGGCAGCTGCTGCCCGATCAAGCCATTCCTTGATGACGGGAAAGGAGTCGTAGAGCTCCCGTCCCATCCCGCCATACTGTGACCCCTGTCCGGGAAATACAAAGGCGAGCGGCGGCACCGGCAAATCCTCGCTGCTGACAAAGATCCCCTGCTGCGCCAGGGATCGCATCGCCCTGGCTGAGCCGCTCCCGGCTTCGGCAAGAGCGGCTGACTTGCCGATGGCCGTGAGCGCCTCTTCATCGGATTGCGCCACAACGGCCAGCCGGCAGTAACGGTTGTTCATCTCTGTGCGCAAGAAAGAGATGCCCTCGATCGCCGGAGCGCCGCTCCCGTTCTCTTTGCCAAGGCCGGCAGCCCGGGCCGGACCGGCCGGAATCGTAGCCACGTCATCACGGGCCTGCTCGACCTGCACAACGTAGTTGGAGCCTCCAAAACCGAAGGCGTTGACCTGAAACCTTCTTGGCTCGCCGTCCCTGCTCTTCCAGTCAAGCGGCTCAGGAGGGATAAGGAGACCCGATCCTTGCAAGCCCATTTCCGGATCGGGATGTTCGTAGTTGAGAGTGCCGGGGAAAACTCCCGCTTTCATCGCCATTGTGCCGCGAATGAGGTTGCTGACGCCCGAAGCGCCCAGCGTGTGGCCGATCTGGGATTTGAATGACGTGAGCACGGTACGCCTGGAGGGGTTGAAGAATGCCTTCAGTGCACGAACTTCCTCCACGTCCCCTTGCCGGGTGCTTGTGGCATGGCATTCCACCAGTTCCACTGCATCGGGCCCGTAAGGCGTGTCCCGGAATGAAGCGCGAATGGCGATCTCCTGGGTGACACTGTTGGACTCTACCATGCCCAGATTGTTGTTGCTTGCGCCAATCCCGGTGATTATGGCGTCGATGTGTGCTCCTCTGGCGCGGGCCAGGCTTTCCCGCTCGATGACGATCATGCCGCCCCCTTCACCGAGGACCATCCCGTCTCGTGCGGCATCAAAGGGGCGAGAGGCCTCACAAGCGGGTCTTTCCCGTCCGGACAACCCGTAGAGCGCACCCACGGCGGCGAATTCCAGAAAATGCAGGTGCGTGAGACTTTCCTCGCCCCCGCCGACGATGGCAGCATCGATGATGCCATTGCTGATCATCTGCATGGCGCTGTGAATTGCGACCAGTGAGGTTGCGCAGGCCGCGGACACGGCATAGCTGGGGCCCATGAAACCATACTTGTTGCAGATGAAGCCCGGCGCTGCGCAGTTGAGTCTGCCCAGAAGGGTAGTGTCGTCCGGAGCCATGCGCCCGGCCTTTATCTCCCGTTCGACGGCTCTCGCCTGATCCTTTGTCAGGTCAACGGTCCTTGCGACGGCGGCGACGATGTCGTGAGCGTATGCCCTGATAATGGTACTGGTGAGGGTTCCCGCTGCCTCTCCCGAGTTCTGGGAGATGATGACGCCGATTCGTTCGCGCGGGATATCCGACTCAAGGATGCCGGAAGCCCGGATAGCCTTGTCCGCCAGCCAGAGGGTGATCTTTGTGGCGTCGGTCATGGTCCGGAAATCCTGGGGGGGGATCCCGAGGTCACTGCGGGAGATAGGGAAGTCAAGGAAGGCGCCCACCTTGCAATAGGTCTTGTCCGCAACGTTTGGCCGTGGATCATAAAAGTAACCGTGATCCCAGCGGGAAGGCGGAACCGGGGTTATCCCGCTCTTCATGGCCAGGCTTGCGGCCCAGATTTCTTCCGGACTGCTACCCAGGGCATTGACAATGCTCATCCCGGTGATGGCAATCCTTTCGCGGGCTTCCCTGCGGACTGCTCCCTGCGCAACTCCAGCGCCGGTTACGGGAGAGGGGGATTCTTTGTGCGGCAACAGAGCGGGTGAAGGTTCCGCGACAGTCCCGAACTCCCCCACAACCGGCTGCTGGAGCAGGAGAGGACCTTCTGCCAGCTCGCAATGAAAGGAGTGCAGTTTCCAAGCCTCATGGATGAGGCCGGCGCAGGTTCCGCTCATGAACTGCCCGCGTTCCAGACAGGCCTGCTCATCCAGGGGTGCAGCGCCCGGCCTGTCCATGCCCCGGGCCGCAGCGAAGAGGCTCCCCGCTGACATCTCCTCCATACTCCTCCGGAAAGAGGCTTCGTCCTGGCGACCGGCGGCAAACTCTCTCTCAAGTGATAACATCGCCTCCACTCGCGGGGTACTCAGGGAGCGCACCCGCAGTCCGGTGTTCTGGCCTGAAACGACTGTTCCCACCAGAGGAGAATCCAGAATCATCCGCTGATAGAGGGCTGCCAGGGCGCCTGTTTCAACGATCTCCCGGGTGGCCAGATAGGCGGTCCCCATCTGGATGGCGTCGGCACCGAGCACGGCAGCCATGAAGGCGGTCTCGCGATTAAAAATTCCCCCGGCAAGGATCAGGCGACAGTCCTGGAACAGCGCTGGCGCGCTCCGCTTGAGATTCAGCGCCATTTGCGCAAGGGTGAGGGTGCTGTGCTGCCCGACATGGCCGCCGGCCTCATACCCCTCACAGACCACGTAGCGCACACCCGCTTCAAGTGCGCGCCGCAGCAGCGCTTCATCAGGCGCGATATAAATGACGGCTATGCCGCATTCCATCAGTTCTCTTGCAGGGGAGAGATCGCCACCGGCGATCACGACAAATCGGGGTTTCTGTTTCTTTATCCACGTCAGATGCGTTTCCCGCAAAGGGTTTTCCGCCAGAGAAATGAAATTCAGCGCGTAGGGTCGCCCCCCCATGATCTCCGGCAGGCGTCCCAGTCTCCGGTCCAGGGTCTCCGCGTCCATCAGGCCGAGGGCGATGGTGGGCAAGCCGCCGGCATCGGCAACGCGTGCGGCAAACTCCGGGAGATCGGTGATCCAGGACATGGCGCCCTGAATAAACGGGTACCTGGTTCCCATCTCCCTCGCTACCGGGCTGTCCTTAAAGCAATCTTTTTTTACCCCGGCCAGGCGGCAACAGCTTTGAATTTCAGCCATGAAGGCTTTAACGGCCTCGCCGGTTCCGGCTCCGAAGCGCTCGATGAACGACGCGGCAAAAGCAGCTTCCACGCCCAGAGGAATGACCTCGTCCTGACCGAAATGGCTCTCCAGCGGGTGGAGGGACCCGGCATGCACCCGGCTTATGAAGGAGTGACGGCTTTCCTCCGGGTTCTTTGCTCCGTAGAGCGAGTCCTCGAACGCCTTGATTTCCTTGAACGCCAGCGAGTTTCCCTTGTTGAAAAGGCGACAGGGAGCCTGCAGGTTCAGACCGACCAGTTCGGTGGCATCCGGGCGGAGCCTGGCAAGCCGCTGACGTTGCACATCATCAATGGCGACCAAATCCGTCAGCCAGTGGACGCTCTCGAAAACGATGCCGGTCGCCCCGGTCGAGAGGAATGCCGCTGCCGCCTCAGGAGTGAAGATGCCTCCCCAGATAAGGATATCGAGGGGCGGAGCGGATGCGGGCAGCATCCCCTTGATCATCGAATAAAGAGCAATGGTCGTCTCGGAACTCACGAATCCGGAGGCCTCGCATCCTTTGAGGACGATGCACCCGTTGCCCGGGTTATCCTTGATAATTGCCGCCAGAAGATCCGGTTCACCGCTGATTGGGTAGCAACGGTAGTTTGCCGACAATTCCCTCAACCTGCGGAGAAAGCTGGCAGGATTTTCCTGAAAAAAGAAGGGGTGGCATTCTATCCAGATGTTCCGCACCCCTGTATCCTTCAGTAACTGCTCCAACGACGGGTCAAGGAAGGTAGTGACAGAAATCCTGATATCCCTGACGCGGCCGGCAGGGTCTGTTGTCCGCAGAAATGAACGGAGGCCGTCCGTCGCCATCATGGAAAAATCGAAGACTGCTCTGCTCCCTGTTCGCTGCGCCATTTGCATCACCGCCGGAGTGATTTCCTCAGGCCGCCAGACGAAACCGATGAGAGACGCCCGCTGCTCGGACGCTATGTCAGAACTTTGCTGCAAAGACATGCTTTCTCCTGTAATTGACAATTTGCCGGTTGGTTCGCTGGGGCTGCTATGCCGATGTTTCAATACGCTCGTCACTGCTGCGAAGCCAGGTACCAGTCAGTAACATCGCTGCCGATTCCCAGCCGGGAGAGCTGGCGCAGGTCCGCTTCCAGAACATCGGGCGTGCTGTAATCCAGTATACGGTAGCGGGGATCCGTCCAGACACGCCGCATCCGAAACCAGACATCAGTTTCCGGTGGCAGGGTGAGGCGGATGCGGTGGATCAGGTTGATGCCGGCCAGCGCTGCTGTTGCTACCACCATATCGGTGCAGTTGTTGCTGATTACGCCGAACTGTTCGTACTTCCGCTGCTTCACATAGTCATGGATCAGTTGATACTTCTGTTGCGTAATCGCTATTTTCCAGACAAATGTGGGGGGGCGATTCGGCTTGCCGGTCTGGAACAGGCCATCGGACCGCGTCTCCCACAAGTAAGCGATAGGATTGCTATGCCCTTCCTGAATCCTCTGAAACACGCCGTCATGGTAACGCGGACTGCTTTCACCCAGATCACCGGTATGCCCGCATTCCAGACGTTCCCGGGGACTTTCCAGAATGAGCCAGCTGTGGCCCCACGGACGCTGCCAGATCGAGAAGAGCAGCATCCTCGTACTGCTGTAGTCCCACCTGGCGGCTTCGTTCAGGAGGTAGAGGTAATAGCCCTCGTCTCCTGCGGGTGTTCCGGTGTCTGGATTCAGATCGGCAGCGGCGGTAAAACGGCATCTGATCGCGAAGGGCTGGACACTCCAGCCATCCGGTTGCAGCGGTGCGAATAGCCTGGGCGTTCGTCGGGCACATCTGACCCCGACCCCGGCCAGCCATCTCACCACCGTGTGTAGACATTCCCGATATGCCAGTTTGGTCTCCTTCCTCTTTATTCGGCATTTCCCAAAAGTTTGCTGAAAATTCGATATTTCTTGTATCTTTTCGCGCCCGCTTCCTCAATCAGAGAGTTTATCGACTCGTTGTCCTCCAGGGTCCAGCCCATCTCCAGTTCCTGATAGTGCTTTTGTTCCCGCCCGATCTCATAGATATGATGGAAAGCCAGCATGGGCAGTCCCAGCTGTCGATACTTCTCCTTGATCCCGAACATCAACAGTCGCAATCCCTTGATTTCCCGCCGGTAGATGAGCGCCTTGAAAAGACCCATCAGGCCGATCCGGCCGTTGAGGCGTTTGAGCAAAGGGTTGACGTCGGGAAAGATCACACAGACCGCTGCGGGTTCATCATCATAATAAATGAAGAACACCAGATCCGGGTCTGCAAAGGGTTTCACACTTTTCTGAATGTCCCGCATCTCATTGTCGGTCAGGGGGACGAAACCCCAGTTGCCGGACCAGGAATCATTGTAGATCTCCCTGATCAGGGCGAACTCGGCATCCATATTCTTCGGATCAACGTGTCTGATGCGGACACCTTTTTTCCGGGCGGTCCGTTCAGCAAGACTCTCCATCCAGTCGGGCAGCCGGTACTCGCCGTCTATCTGGAAGGCAAGCAGATCCTTTTCCTTGGTGAAGCCGCACGATTCGATCAGTCCGAGGTAATACGACGGGTTATAAGTCATCCCCACAACAGGCGGATAATCGAAACCCTCGATGAGCAATCCCGACTCGTTATTCATCGACGGGTTGAGCGGACCTCTCAGGAAGGTCATCCCTTTCTGGCGAACCCATGTTTCCACTGAAGAAAAGAGGGCTGCCGCAGCCTCCGGATCGTCAGCGCATTCGAAAAATCCCCAGATGCCCATCTTTTCGTTGTGGATTTGGTTATAATGGCGATCGATGATGCCCGCGATCCTTCCCACGGTCTCCGTCCCGCGTCGGGCCAGAAAGAGGATGCGCTCGGAAAACTCCCAGAAAGGGTGCCTGCTGGGGTCCAGCAGACGGCGTACCTCTTTCTTGAGGGGAGGAACCCATTTGGGGTAGGCGGCATAAATCTTCCATGGCAGCTCAATGAACTCCTTTAATGCCGATTCCCCTTCCACAGCAATAATTTCTATTCCGGCCATTATAGTTCCCTTCGCGAGGTTAACTCCGCACCATTACCTGATGGCATCTGCTTAATAAATTTAACACATCATATCCAATGAGACAAATCCCCATGTCAGCAGCCGGTTTTCGTAACGGCTCCGGTGCGGTTGCAATTTCGCCGCCGGGGGTGTTATATGTCAATCACTATGCGATCCGTACTGAGACCCTCCGATCTGCTGACGCTTTCATTTCTTGCCCTGCTCTCCGGCCTTGCGGTTTTCTCCGCGCCGGTGAACCGGTCGTGGGCCGGAACTATTGCTACCTACGCGGTGCTGGCAACAGCGATTCTGATGGCTGCCGTGTATCGCCGGAGGGTGGGCCCGGCAAAGAAGGGGTTATACCTTGCGGTTGTCGTCACGGTGATTACGGTTGCCACTGTTTTTAACAGTCTGGGGGCCCTCATTGCCGGCATTCATGCGACGACGTTCGATGCCCGCCTCATCGCCGTCGATCACGCGATCTTTGGCGTTCACCCCACGGTCTGGCTGGAGCGGTTGGTCAACCCTCAGCTCACCGGCTTGCTTCAGTTTGCCTACATCAGTTATTATTTCATCCCGCTCTCGCTCGGAGCAGTCCTTATTGCCAGGGGCAGGTACGGGGAATTCGAAGAGATCCTGTTCGGTATCCTGCTCTGTTTCTATCTCTCCTATGTCGGCTATCTGCTCGTCCCGGCAACCGGGCCCCGCTTTACGCTCAGCCATCTCCAGACCGGCGGTCTGCAGGTTTCCCCGTTCATCGCCTCGATTCAGGATACGCTGAATGCTCTCGAAAAAAACAAGACCGATGCCTTCCCGAGCGGCCATACGGCCGTTTCGCTCATGAGTCTCTATTACGCCTGGAAAGCGCGGGAGAAAATACTTTTTGCGGTTTTGATCCCGGTAGTAACCGGGTTGCTCATCTCGACGGTCTATCTCAGGTATCACTACGTCATCGACGTGATCGCGGGGGTAGCGCTGACCGGCCTGACAATAGCGCTGGCACCGGGATTGCGGTGCCTGCTCTCAGGAGCACACGGTCATCCTGACGCTTGCGAGAGCAGCTCCGGACCGCCCGAATAATGATAAAGTTGATTCATCAAATATTCTTTTCGTAGATGCGGTATTTTTTGTAGAGTTTGCCACCCATGAGTTCACAGCCGCGCTGCATCAGGATGTTGTCCTCGAGGATCCACGACATCTCCGCCCGCTTGTAGCCTTTCTTCACTGCAGCCTTGAAAGCTTCGAGGTAGAGCAGGCCTTCAATCCCTTTTTTCCGGTACTCCTTTTTCACTCCCATGGTCAGGATGCGGATGTCGCTGATCTTCCGGGAATACCACAGTGCTTTCAAGACACCCACAGGCCCGAGTCTGCCGTCGAGTTTTCCCAGGACCTGGTTGTAATCAGGAACAGCCATGAAGAAGGCTGCCGGCTTCCCGTTCACTGCAGCCATGATCAGAAGTTCCGGCACGATGAGGGGTTTGAGCCTCTTGGCCATGAACTCGGTCTCCTCGTCGGTCATGGGCACAAATCCCCAGTTGTGGCTCCAGGCGGAGTTGTAGATCTCCTTTATTGCTTCCAGTTCATGCTGGAACTGTTTCATGTTCGCCGGTCGCACGGTGAGCCCCGGAACCCGCGTCTGTACGGCTGACGCGAGTCTCTCGAGCCTTACGCCTGCGGCCACGTCCCTGATGACCGATATGTAGGCGTAGAGGTCTCTGGCCTTGGTCAGGCCGCAACGCTCCATGTAGTCGAGGTAGTATGCCGGCGTGTAGGTCATCATGATCATGGGGGGGGAATCGAAGCCTTCGAGAAGAAAACCGCATTCGTTGTTCGTCGACAGGTTCACCGGGCCCTGCATGATCCCGATATCACGTTCTTTGAGCCATCTCGCTGCCGTGTCCAGAAGTTCGCGGGCGACTGAAAAATCGGGAAGGCATTCGAAATAGCCGAAAAAACCGACCGTTTCATTATCGGTTTTGCCGTGGTTGCGGTCGATGATCGCTGCTATCCTGCCGACCGTTTCTCCGTTCTTGCGCGCAAGGAAACAGGCGACTTCGGCGTGTTGGAAAAAAGGGTTCGTCTTTTCGCTGAGGAGGGATTTCAGTTCACTCTTGAGCGGTGGGACCCAGCAGGGATTTCCCCGGTACACTTTCCACGGGAAGCTGATGAATTCTTTTTTACTGGCCGACCCGGTGACCTCCTCGATGTTCACGAACTCCGCATGAGCCACTATGGGATCACACCGAGTTTTTTACCGGCTTTCTCGATCACGCCGAGCACGCGGTCGAGCATTTCGTCGGTATGGGTTGCCATGTAACTCGTGCGAATGAGGCATCTATCTGGCGCCGTGGCCGGTGGCATCACGGAATTCACAAACACCCCTTCATCGTACAAGGTCTTCCACATCATGAAGGTCCGTTCCATTCCACCCATGACGAGTGGGATGATGGGCGTTTCGGCAAGTCCCGTGTCGAAGCCCATCTGCTTGAAGGCCGTTACCATCTTGTTCGTGTTGTGCCAGAGCCGCTCCCGTCGCTGCGGTTCCCGCTCGATGATATCGAGCGCCGCAATGACCGCCGCCACCGAAGCCGGCGGAGGGCTTGCGGAGAAAATGAGAGGCCGCGACGTATGCTTCATGTAGTGGATCACCTCTTCACTCGCCACGACGAAGCCGCCGATGGAGGCCAGTGACTTACTGTAGGTGCCCATGATGATGTCGACTTCCTTCTCCAGCCCGAAGTGCTCCACCGTGCCACGTCCTGTCTTGCCGAGCACCCCGACGCCGTGAGCGTCGTCCACCATGAGCCGTGCCCCGTACTTCCTGCAGATATCGACGATGGCGGGGAGCGGCGCAATATCCCCTTCCATGCTGTATATGCCGTCCACAACCACGAGTTTGCCGCGGTTCCCGCATTTCTTGAGGATGTATTCAAGGCTTTCCATGTCGTTGTGCTTGAACTTTTTTACCTCGGCATAGGATAGCCGGCACGCGTCGATGATGCTGGCGTGATCGAGCCTGTCGATGACGACCACATCGTGCTTGCCGGCGAGGGACGTTATTATTCCAAGGTTGGTTTGATATCCCGTGGAAAAAGTGAGCGCCGCCTCCTTGCGAAAGAACGCGGCAAGCTTCTCCTCGAGTTTCACATGGATGTCGAGGTTTCCGTTCAGCAGTCGTGTACCGGCGCAGCCACTGCCGTACTTGTTCACGGCCTCGATGGCGGCTTCCTTTACCAGCGGATGGCTGGTAAGACCGAGATAATTGTTTGACCCGAGCATGATCATCTTCCTCCCCTCGACAATTACCTCGGGGCTCTGCTCTGATTCCATGACGTGAAAATAGGGATACAGTCCGGCAGCCATAACCTCTTTTGCGGTCGTAAAATTCCGGCATTTGTCAAATAAATCCGGAGCTATTGCCTCAGGAGCCCTCAGCGTAGCTGGCGCCGCCTCTACAACCAACTGTTTTTTCTGTACCATTGCCATGTGAGTTCCAGCCCTTTCTGGAGGGGATACTCCGCCCGGAAGCAGAGGTCGTTCTCGATTTTGCCCACGTCGCACAGCCAATATCGCTGGGCAGCTTCCCGTACCTTCTGTCTGTTCGCCAGCGCCGGCCTGTTGGTGAACAGACTGCCGATTTCGGAAGCAAGGCCGAACAGGTAGGCGACCCCGTAAGGAAGTTTGATCGTACGCGCCTGCACACCGCCCGTTGAGAGCAGTAATTCCCTGAACTGCGACCACGAGTAGGACCTGTTCTCGGCAACAAAATATACGCTGCCGCTCTCGGTCCTGCGTTCAGCCGAGAAAAGCAGAGCCGTTGTAAGGTCCTCAACGTAGCAGAGGTTTAGATACCGGTCTCCTCCGGTCATCTCGAGAGTCAGTCCGCGACTGGCCCAGCGGAACAGCTCAAACACGTCCACATCTCTTGGCCCGTAGACGCTCGGCGGTCGAAGAATCACGACAGGAAAACGGTCCTGATAAGCGCGCACTTCGTCTTCGGCAAGCAGTTTGCTCTTGCCGTAATCAGACACCGGATGCGCTGTGTTGCCTTCGTCGACCGGTCGCCCGTCCAGGCTCGGACCTGCTGCTGCCTGGCTGGACACCAGTATGAATTTCTCAATGCCGGGATTATAGCGTGCACAAGCTTCCAGAAGATTCTTCGTGCCGAGGTGGTTCACGCTGTAATAGTCGCGGGCATGTTTACTTTTGGTAAGTCCGGCGCAATGGAACACGAGCGAGACCCCCTGCACAGCGGCTGCAAGCGATTCGGGCTGAGTGCAGTCGCCCTGTGTGAATTGCACTTCCATCCCCTCAAGCCAGCGCAAATTCCGGAGATCTCTCACCAGGCAGGTTACGGCATAACCGTTTTCGAGAAGGCGTTCGACGAGATGACTTCCTACAAAGCCGGTTCCGCCCGTTACCAGTACCCGCCGTGACGCCCCCTGCACCATCTCCTCTCCCCGTGCAACGCTTATGCTCACAATGTAGCTTGATAACCTGCAATGTCAAGACCTGTCAAGTGTCATGAACGAAAAGTGAAAAAGGGGATGCTGCTGGTGGAGATCATCCGCAGGATTCGAAAACCGACTGTTCAGGCTTAGAAAGTGATTAATTCACCGGGGAAGGCAGTGTGCCTGATAGCAAATGCAAATCACAACCATGAGCAATATTGTCCGGACTTTATCACTTCTTCTGCCGAACTCAATCTACTCGATGGTCATCCGGTTATCGACGCTGTTCACGCCGTGTATGTCGCTCACAAGTTTGGTGACCAGATCCGCTTCAGCCAAATTCCTGGCTTTGCCCCCCACGGTTACCACGCCGCGTTTCGTCGTGACTGTGGTGTATAGGAAGCTGGTAGAGCGATGAAACAGCAGCGCCAGGTTTACCTGGGCGGTGATGGAAGCATCATCAACCGTTTCAACAATTGCTGTCGGCAGTGAATTATCCACGGCCTTCGCCACAATCATCTCATTATTGACATCATTAACACCTTCAACATCCCTGGTGTATGCGGTCGTCAGGTCCTTTTGCGCATAGTTTTCAGCAGTGCCTCGCAGGGTCACTATGCCGTCCTTGACGTTAACCTCGGTCTTCTCGGCGTTCACACTCCGATGGAACATGAGCGCGGATTTCACTTTATCCATGAGCAAAACATCCGACTTTCCCGTGGTGGGCGCGTCTTTGACCTCCAGCCTGTTGTCCACGCTTGTGACCCCGGGCAAGCCTTTCACGGTTTCCCTGGCCAAAGATTTGTGGGATTCTTCGGAGACAAGTCCCATTAAGGTGACGGCGCCGTCTTTGGACTGGATCCTGATATCGTCGTTCTTGAGATAGGTTTTGAAAATATAGGACTCTCTGGCCGCTGATTCGATGCGGTCATCAGTCCGGGAGGCGTATGCAGGCACGCTGATCACCAGCAGAGCGAACGTCACCGTCAGCAGAGCGGCAGAATATACTGTTTTCATTGTGCGTTCTCCTTTTTGAAATGCCCCTGTGTTTACAAGAGCAACTACCCTGACTTTCATTGAATATTTTCAGAAACGTTACTTTCCGACACGAATCTTTGCGAGGTCCCCTATCAGTCCGAATACACTCATTAGCCAGATAACAACCGCAATAATTACTACCACATTCAGGATTTTCTTTATGGTAGCCTGCATCGGGATGTAGCTGTTAATTACCCAGAGGATTACCCCAACGGCGACCAATACGAGCACTAATTGAATCAATGGCATTTTTTTCTCCTTTCATTTGTCGATAATGATTAGTTTACCTGAAATGCAGAGCCTGAATTATCGGTGACTGGCAGACATTTCTATCACGGGCACACAGTAACGGTATTTGGGTTTGTCTTATGGTGCCCTGATCGTCTGACATTATACCTGAAAAAATCACCGACAATACTCGGAAGCTGGCTGAATTGTGCATCGCTGTTTAATGAAGACAAGGCTATAGCTTTCAGGAAAGAGGACATCTGGGTTTGTCCTAGAGTGCCGCCCGGTTAGTTACGGGTTGTAATCCGGGCCATGTCCTCTTGCACGTATCGGCCGCAGATGAAACAGAACAGGCCGGCCAGCGCCATGGCAAAAGGGGTGATGAGGAGCGCGCTGCGCAGGCCCCACTGATCCGAAAGCCAGCCGAGGATCGAGGGGGAGACGGCGTCGCCCAGGGCGTGAATGAAGAAGATGTTGACCGCAAAGGCCATGGCGCGGACCGCCGGGTTGGTGACGTTGATGATGACCGTATTAAGCGGACCGGTGTTGAGAAAAAGGAAGAACTCGGCAAGGAAGATGGCGATCATGCAGGCGGTCAGGCCCGGAGCCAGGATGGCCCATGCAGCAAACGGCGTGCCGAGCAGAAAGCCCCAGCCCGAAATCAGCAGGTACCCCTTGCTGCTCCGTTTTTGCCAGCGGTCACCGAGCCAGCCTCCGGCGAGCGTCCCGAGGATTCCTGCCAGCACGGTGGTCGCTCCGAACAGGAGGTTTGCCTTTTCCACATTCAGGTCATGAGCGCGATTAAGAAAAGACGGAAGCCACTGGGCGAGCCCGCCGATGGCAAAGGTCATGGCGGCCATGGCAATGGTATTCAATACAAAGGAGCGGTTCCTGAATAGGTCTTTGTAGCCGGAAGATGCCTTGCCCGCTGCTGTTGCCGGCGCAGCGTCTTCCCCGCCGCGTGGCGGGGTACGCAGCAGCCAGATGGGAATGGCCAGAAACAGGCCGGGAAGGCCGACCATGAGAAAAGCCGCATGCCAGCCGAACCTTTGCCCCAGCACCCCCCCGAGGAGATAGCCGATGGCGCTGCCAACGGGAATGGCCACGTAGAACCAGGAAAGGACCCGGCCCCGCTGCTCCTTGGGAAAGAAGTCGGCGACAAGGCCGGGGGAGACGGTGCCGAAGCTCGCCTCACCAACACCTACGGTGGCGCGGGCGGCGAGCAGGGTCCGGTAGCCCGGGGCATAACCGGCAAGGGCCGTGGCGAGGCTCCAGACAACGAGACCTCCCGAGGCAAGCCTGATGCGGCTATAGTGGTCGCCAAGCCAGCCGAAGAGCGGTGCCAGCAAAAGGTAGCTGAGCATGAAGGCGCTGCCGAGAAATCCCAGCTGCGTATCGGTGATGGCCAGATCCGCTTTTATGAGGGGAAATACGGCAAAGAGCACCTGCCGGTCGATGTAGTTGAGCAGGTTCACCGCCAGGAGCAGACCCAGAGCGTAGCGGCGGTAGGGGGTTGAGATTGTTTCAGCCTGCATATGATCTATCCTTTATGACTGTTTTATGCTTCATGTTTCCTCTGCGGGTTTATTAATCAAGGGAGGACGCACCATCTCAAAGCGGAGCGGTTCAGCGCTGTCAAGATGAACATCACGCTGGGGAAACGCGAGAACGACCTTCTCCTCGGCGAAGAGTTTATCGATCATGAAACGAAGATCGCTTGCCACCAGCAACGGGTTTATCTCCGGGCCGTAATCAATCCAGAAGTAGAGCGCAAATATCAGCGCGTTGTCGCCGAAATCCTCGAAGAGGGCCTCAGGCGAGGGCTCCTTCAGAACCAGACCATGTGCGTTGCCGCACTCTTCAAGGATGTCCCGCACCACTGTTGTTGGTGAGCCGTAGGAAACCCCGACCTTCACTGTCCGACGCACCATGTGGCTGGTGTGGGTCCAGTTGGTCACCTTGTTTTCCAGGAACATCGAGTTCGGAATCACCGTCTCGACACCGTCGAAACCGAGGACGGTCGAGGCCCTGATGTCCACCGTGACGATCCTCCCCACCACGCCATCAACGTTAATGGTATCCCCTACCTTGACATTGCGCTCAAGCAGAATCAGGATGCCGCTAATGAAATTCTTGATGAGTGTCTGGGTGCCGAAACCGACGCCGATGGCCAGCGCGCCGCCAAGGAAGGCAAAGACGGTCAAGGGTATGCGCGCCAGGTTAAGCGTGATGATTGCCAGGATGAATACTGTCAGCGCCAGGAGCCAGCGGCGAATGACATTGGCCTGATGCTCACCGACGCGGAAGCGGCTCACCATGATCTGTTGCAGCCTGCGCCCAGAAAACGCGGCTATCAAGTAGCCGGCAAGAAAAAGGAGGATAGCACCGACACTTTTGCCAACCGTCACTCCGCGTGACGTAACAACCTTCTGCCCTGCAACCTCCACGCTGTCTTCGATGGCGAAAAGTTCGAAGCGCCACACCTTGCCGAATATTTCAGGAATTGCTCCCAGCCATTCCCGGGTTCTCTCCGAGAAGCTGCGCGTTTTCTGGACCCGTTCAATATCTTCCAACCACGATTGACGTTTTATGTCGGCCTGCTCGATGGCGGCTTTCTGGCGCTCGGCCAGTTCCCGCTGTAGTCGTGTCGCCGCAAGCAGGTCACTTTCTGCAGCATGGAGCGGGCTGCGTGCGTTGATCGTGGCCAGCTGCAACTCCTGCCCGCGCTCGGCAGCCTGATACAGTTCCAGCTGTTGCTGGGCAAATTCCAGCCAGGGCTTAAGCTGTGCCACGCTTGTGCGCACATTGGCGAGGATCGTGCGCCGTTTTTCGGCATCTTTTCCACTTATGGCGGCATAGCGCTGTTCCCAGAAGGCGGCGTCCGAATTGTTGATGGCGATGAGCGCCGAGACAACCTCGGTCTCGAAGCGCGAAATCTCCACCCATGCCAGGGCGGCACGGTGCCGTGCATCAAGCAGATCGCGCCGCGCCATCATTGCCGCTGATGTGCCTCCTTTACCATGCCGGAGGGTGAAGGCGTCCAGTTCCTGCTCTGTCCGTGTCAGCGCGCTTCTGCTGCGTGCATCGCGAACCATTGAAGCATCCAGCTCCTGTTCCAGGCTGCTGCGGCTTGTCTTCAGGAGTTCCAGCGCCTTGTCCAGGTCTGCCCGACTGAAAACCATCCGCTTTCTGGCTTCCGCCAGTTGCTGTTCCAGCAGATCCAGCTCAGCCTTTGCAACAGCAAGCCGCTCACCAAGCACCTCATAGCGCAGGGCTATTGACTCTGCCATGGCATCGGCGCTTCGCGTCCGTAGCCCGGCCAGTTCCTTTTGCCATGAAGCGGTTAAGCGCTCTTCGGAACTTTGCGCACGTTCAAGTTCGTCGCTTGCCTGACGTTCCTTTTCCCGCGCCTGCTTTGCCGCTTCCCGGTATTGTGTGACCTGCCGGGCAAGCAGCTCCTGGTTTGTGCCGAGCCCCCGCAACTTGGCACGGGCTGTCAGCACTGAACCCCTGATCTCGTCAACCATCAGGATCGAATAGGGTGGGGGTTTCGTGAAGCCAGCCCAGCTCTTGGCTTTTTGCCCGGCGGCAGTCAGAGTGAGGCCCAAGTCCTTGCGTTCATCAATCAGGTTAATCTGGGAGTTGAGACGATAAACCAGTCCATCGAGGAGGCGGTTTTTTTCTTTCAAGTCCTGACGCGAAATGTTAGCCGAGGCAGCAAGTGCCAGGTCACGTTCCGCCTGGGCTTTTGCCAGTTCACTTTTGGTTGTTTCCCGTTGTTGCCCGGGACTCACCGCTTTTGGTTTTGTGTCGCTTTCCTGTGCATCCGGAGCCACGCCGAACAGCTTCGGCATCTGGGCAAAGGCAGGCGAGATGAAGAGAGAGCCTGCCAGCAGGAAGAGAACCAGCAGCGTGGCGGACGATTCCATTCTTCGGCGCAGGTTCATCGTGTCGAACCTCACGCCTCAAACTCATCCGGCTCTTCCGGAGACGGTTCCGCTCTGCGCCCACGTTGGTCGTGTAATCGTCCGATGGTGCTTTCGATCAGGCTGGTTAATTTGTTTGTCGCACCTGTGACGGCTTTTTCCAGGGTTGCGGCCTGTTGAGTGACCGCAAGGGGGTGCCGGCCTTCAAGGCGGACTTCCATGGCGCAGCGCATGGCGTCTTTGCCCGCCTTCTTGTCGCTGTTCTCATCGCTCAGGTGGACCTCCACCCGGGTGATCTGCTCGTCGAACCGGTTCAGGGCCTGTTCGATTTCGCTTCTGATATAAGCGGTCAGAGCCTCGTTTCCATCGATGTTATGATCTGTGTTGATTTGGATCAGCATGGCAGTTCTCCCTTTTTACAACTGTTCGATTACCTTCCCGTGCTTCAACTGTATTTCCTCGGCAATGGCCTGCAGATCCCCGTTTTCTATCGCCTTTATGGAAGAGAGCGGATCAACGGCAGCCACTTCAATGGTGCCGTCGGCCAATTCCTGAAGTTTCAATACCGGCTACACGGTCACCAAGGTTCTTTCCGTCGATACGTTTCTTCAGCTCATCCTTTCCGCTCCAGTCCCGAAGATCAGGATAGACTCCGCATCGTCAATACGGGTGATGACCTTATCATGAAAACTGTTCAGTTCCGCAGTAAACGTTTGCTGACGGCTATCGTCAGCGGGCACATACTGTGGGTCAAAGTTGCCCTGAAGATGCGTGCTGCCGGTTCGTCGGCACTTTCTGACTATTTTCCCAATCAAGACTGAACGTTTTTTTTGATACACAAGCCAACGAGAAGTACATAGCTGCAAGGCCCCACAGGACAAGCCAGTCGAAGCGTACATCACTTAGCGTGGCTCCCATCTGGTTTATCCTCAAGAGCCCGTCAATCCCGGCAGTACTGGGGAGAAGATATGAAATTGCCCGCAACCAGGAAGGGATGGACTCCTTCGGCCAGGAAAAGCCGACCAGAAACAGGGCCGGAAGGGAAGTGAACAGCAGGGCAAGCATAGATGACTCCCGGTGACGGAACAGCCTCGAAAGTGCCAACCCCAGAAAGATGACCGACAAGAGAAACGGGATAACCAGCAACGCCAAGTCCAGTGGGTGAACCCGCTGCGGGAGACGGTAGAGCCGGGGAAGCACCACGAGGTAATAAGCGGCGTTGAACAGATATATGGAAAAATAGGCTCCTGCTTTGCCGAGCACTCTTATGATGACGTTTCCTGGTTCCACCGTGTGACTGGGTGCCGCACGTTTGTTCTCTTCCCGGGCCGTACCGCCAAGCATGCCGATCCCTATGAGCAGCGTCTGTTGCAGGATAATCACCAGCACCGCCGGCACCACGTAACTGGCATATCCCCCTGATGGGTTGAAGAGCGCCACTGACACAAGCGGTAAGGGGTCACGGGCATCCTTTGCCTGCTCTTCGGTAAAACCGCCGCCCTGCAGCCGCTTGATCTCGATCCCAGCCGATAATGTTCCGCTTGCCTGGGCGATCCCCGTCAGTATTTGCTTGTAGATGAGGAAATAGCTGGCATCGCTGTAAGCGGCCACGGTTGCCTGCTCTTTGCGCAGGATCTTGCGTTCAAAGTCGCGGGGGATAACAAGTATTCCGTAAACCTTTCTTTTAAAAAACAGTTGCTCAGCTTCAAGCTGACTTGCCGGTTTTGCAACCACGCTGATGTTCTCATGGGCATCGACCATCCTGGCAAGTTTCCGGCTCAAGGAGGAATGATCAAGGTCAACCAGAGCCACCGGAGCCTTTTTCAGGACTTCGTTAGAGTAAGGGATCGGGTAGAAGATCGAGTAGAAGAAAACCGCACCGAAAAACAGCAGCAGCACCGCTTTATCAGCAAAGATAGTTCGGTATTCCTCTGCCCAGATACGAAACAATTCTTTCATCGTCTGCCCCAGTATCGTTCATCCAGCATCAGTTTTCCAAGGCGGGGCACCGCCAGAATGTTAGGGATGACGACAAAGCCGAACATGGCCGCAAGGGGGGGAAGCGACACTGTTACCGGTGCGCCCCGCATCCCTTGATCCAGAAATATAATCAGGTAATAGCTAATCGGCAGAATCCCCGCCCAGAGCTTTGCTACGAGCGGCATCGCCATGATTGGGAAGGTTATGCCGGCAAAGGCAAAGGCGGGGGCTGCGTAGACCGCTGCTGTACTCAGCGACATGCGCAGGTTGGAGGTCATTGCGACAATAAGCACTGCGATGGCCTGATAAGCCAAAATCAGCAACGTGGTAGCAACCGCGATGAGGGTGACACTTCCCCGCAATGGAACTCCCAGATGGAGAAAGAGGAAGGTGTTCATCAGGAGGCCAATAAAGAGGAACCCTGCCGTATACGGTGCCAGCTTGCCTGCCACCGCCAGCCATGGCGAGCCACCTGCCGTTCTGAGCCACTCGCGGGCCGTTCCCTCTTTAAGTTCGATGCCAACCGCATACGCCGTGACAATGATGACGAAGATATGGAGCATGGTCGGCATCAAAGCACCCACCAGAAAGTAGAGGTAGTTCAGGTAGGGGTTGAACAGGGCGCGGCTCTCCACTTTGATCGGTTCTGCGTGAGCCTGTGCCGCTCTGGTCATTTCTCCCCGTTGCATACGTGACCTTTGGTTCAACTCAGAGGAAACACTTTTCACCGTTTCCCTGATCCCCCGGCTGACGATGCTTCCGGATGTCATCAACTGGTTGTCGTAGTAACTGATAATTTGTGCCCCGTGCCCCCGGGCCAGATCACTTTCCAGGTCCCGTTTCAGGATGACCAGAGCGTAGCACCGGCCCGACAGGATCAGCTGTTTCCCCTCTGCAACGTCGGTCACCCGGTTGGCGACATGCAGCGCGGGGTTGGCATCAAAGAGGCGGATCAGCCGGTGAGAGAGAGCCGAATTGTCGGCATCGTATACGGCAATCGGTAGTTTGCGCGGCGTGCCGGAAGAAAAAATGGCTGCCATAATGCCGAATGAAACGAGCGGGAGGATCAGGGTCAGAAGGATATAGACAAGTCGGGAAAAGATTCTGGACAGTTCACGGTGAACTACCGCTGAAAAGCCGGCTCTTTCTGTAGAGGTCATATGTTTCAAGCCAAACGGCTTCATTTTCGTGACTGCCCCCGGACTACAATTGCACTCATGCCGGGCCTGAGCCCTTCGACAAGGTCGACGGGAGCAACCCGCACCTCGAATGTTTTCAGATCGAAGTCACCCGAAGTCTTTGTGGCCCGCCAGGTTGCGAACTCTCCCAATGCCGAGATGTAGTTCACTTTCACCTTGATCAGCTGGTTACCAAGTGCCGGGATTTTGGCTTCGAAAACATCGCCCATCCTGATATTCGCCAAAATGTCTTCCCTGAGGTTGAAGGTGAGCCAGACATCATGCAGGTCCACAATGCTGACGACCGGGAAACCGGGACTAACCAACTCTCCCGGATCAGGAATAACATC
>JBBRBA010000034.1:0-30054 GCA_038206285.1 Geobacterales bacterium | reverse complement strand
GCTGGCGGCGCTGCAGAAGATAATCCCTGCTTCACACTCGTGCATACATCCACCAGTTGACCGGATTAAATTATAATACTGAAAAAATGTTACATTCGTGCCCGGCGGAGTTAGCAACATGTATAAGAACCCAGAGGAAACACTACTTAAAGTTTTTGGCTACAAAGCCTTTCGCCATCCGCAACAGGAGATTGTTGCCGGGTTGATCAGCGGCGATGATGCCTTTGTCGTCATGCCGACCGGCGGCGGCAAGTCGCTCTGCTACCAGATTCCGGCCCTTCACCGTCCCGGGGTGGGGATCGTGGTTTCGCCGCTCATATCGCTGATGAAGGATCAGGTGGATGCCCTGCGTGCCAACGATGTGCGCGCCGCTTTTTACAATTCATCATTAGGTGCTGTCGCCGCCCGCCAGGTGCTGGCTGCGCTGCACAATCAGGAGCTGGATCTGCTCTATGTAGCTCCGGAGCGGTTGATGTCCGAACCGTTTCTGGAACGGCTGAAGAATATGGCAATCGCCCTCTTTGCCATAGATGAGGCACACTGCGTCTCCCAATGGGGCCATGATTTCCGCCCGGAGTATGTACAGCTCGGTCGCCTCCGGCAGCTCTTCCCCCAGGTGCCGATGATCGCCCTCACGGCTACGGCCGATGCCCAGACCAGAGGCGACATCATTAATCGTCTCGGCTTGCAGGGGGCAACGTGTCATCTGGCCGGTTTCGATCGTCCCAATATCCGCTATTCGGTAATTGAGAAACAGAAACCCTTTTTGCAGCTGACGACATTTCTCGCCGGGCGGGTTAAGGATGATGCCGGTATTATCTATGCCTTGAGCCGGAAAAGAGTCGAGGAGGTGGCGCAGCGCCTGCTTGCCGCAGGGATTGCCGCCGCCCCATACCATGCCGGCCTTCCCGAGCGCGAGCGCACCCGGGTGCAGGAAGCGTTTCAGCGGGACGAACTGCAGGTGGTAGTAGCGACCGTAGCCTTTGGCATGGGGATCGACAAGCCAAATGTCCGTTTTGTAGTCCATTATGACCTGCCGAAAAACATTGAAAGCTACTACCAGGAAACCGGTCGCGCCGGTCGCGACGGATTACCTGCCGAAGCGCTACTGTTATTTGGCTACGGGGACATTGCCGTTGCCCGCGGTCTTATCGAAAGCGGTGGCAACGCGGAGCAGAAACGGATTGAACTTCACAAATTGAATTCCATGGTCGGCTTTGCCGAGGCCGTTACCTGCCGGCGTCGGGTGTTGCTCGGCTATTTTGGGGCAGAACTCGCTGCAGACTGCGGCAACTGTGATATCTGCATCGAACCACCGGCGCAGTATGATGCCACCGAAGAATCACGCAAGGCGCTCTCCTGTGTCTACCGGGTCGGGCAGCGGTTCGGCATGGGACACGTGATCGATGTGCTCAGAGGGTCACAAAACCAGCGGATACAGTCACTCGGTCACGACAAACTCTCGACCTACGGTATCGGTCGGGAGCTTTCTGCGGACGTATGGGGAAGCATTATCCGCCAACTGGTACATCTAAGTTATATTGAACAGGACCTTGCTGCTTTTTCCGTACTCAAGCTTACCAATAAGGCCAGACCGCTGTTGCGCGGTGAAGAGCGTCTGGCCCTGGCAAGGCCGCGGGTCAGGACGATAGCTGTGAAAAAACCGTTGCGCACAACCGTATCGGGTGGCAAGTACGACGAAAACCTGTTTCAGGCATTACGTGTTCTGCGCAAGCAACTTGCCGATGCGGCCGGTGTGCCGCCTTTCGTTGTCTTTGGCGACGCCAGCCTGGCGGAGATGGCTCTCAGCCAGCCCGTGAATGCGGATGCGCTGCTCAGGATCAACGGTGTCGGTATGCACAAGCTTGGACGGTACGGAGCGGAGTTCATCGCCGTTATCCGGGAACACCGCGGTCTTGCGCCAGACCATACTGCCGACGTGCAGCAGATAGAGCCCGGCTAATGGCAGCTGGCAAACATGGCCTTATCTGCAAGATAATCTTTAGTTACAGTTGTTTGCAGATTGACTTCGTGCATACAAAGCTGTTACTGTCAAAACAGTCCGGTTATTTACCGGATAAATTCTAAGAAAAAGCATCAGGAGAAAGAGAGCACATGGTACACGGAACAGTAAAATGGTTTAACGACAGCAAGGGTTTTGGTTTTCTCGAGCAGGAAAATGGCGAAGACGTATTTTGTCATTTTTCCGCCATTACGGGCGACGGCTTCAAATCCCTTGCCGAAGGTGATGCAGTAACGTTTGAAGTAACCAAGGGTCCGAAAGGGCTTCAGGCCGCAAACGTGACCAGAGCCTGATCACCGGCACCAGCAAACCCCTAAAGCCCCGGGAGCACCCCGGGGCTTTTTTGTAACAAAAGCGACTGAACCGCTGGCCAAAGACTTCCTGTGGTGTACAAACGCCGCAGCAACAGCTAATTGACAATACGATCCATTTTTTTTTGCAATAGAGGAGTAATACGATGGCAAAGCCCAATTTCCAGTTTCAGAAACGGCAGAAAGAGCTGGATCGAAAGAAGAAAAACGATGAAAAACTGCAGCGCAAGCTGGAGAAAAACATTACCCCCGAAGAAGAGTCACCCGAAGCAACCCCTGCCGAAGAAGAGAATCCTTAAGTCGAACAACAGCGGGCGCGATTGGCCGCCCACATAAGTATTTATATTATTCGCGAAATCTGATCTGTCTCAAAGCCCTGATCCAGTCCATAACTCCCAGGCTGAATCCTGCCTTTCCTGCTGCATAAGCGCGGGAACAATTTAAATATGGCAGGTCATGCGGCCGCTGCGTGTTTGTGGTTGAAATGGAAAATGACAAAGAATATATTGCGCCGGTTGACGATAACTGGCTCATCATCGACCCGCTGCTGATCGACGGCTCTCAGCACAAATTGACCGCAGACAGGGCACGCTTGTGGAGTCTGGTACTGGATGCGCGTTTTCTGCCATGCCAGTTACAGGAACTGTCAGGAGAGTGGTGTTTACTGACGCCGGTTTCCCGTTTTACAGAAGCATGTGCAGAGATCCGCAGTTTCGAACGTGAAAACCACTACTGGCCGCCTCCCCCCCCGCCACCTCGCCCAATGGCTGAAAACAGGCTGGCAACACTATCGGTTTTGCTGCTCCTTGCTACTTTTCACAATATCACCCATCTCGATATCCCGCTTCTTGCCGGTCATCACATAGATTGGCTCGACTGCGGCAGCGCCAATGCCGGCAGAATAGTTGACGGGGAGTGGTGGCGGCTGGTAACGGCTCTCACTCTGCACAGTGATGTGGTACACCTGCTCAGCAACCTTTCCATTGGCGGCATCTTTGTATTGCTGCTCTGCCGCGAACTGGGTTCCGGTCTGGCATGGACCCTGCTGCTGGCAGCCGGTGTCAGCGGCAATGCGCTAAACGCATTCATGCAGTCAGCCAGCCATATTTCGGTCGGGGCTTCGACGGCAGTATTCGGCGCGGTCGGCATTCTGGCGGCGCTCAGCCTCATTCGCCATCGTCATCACCGCCAAAAGCGCTGGGCGCTGCCAATTGCCGCCGCCCTGGCCCTTTTGGCAATTCTCGGTACCGAGGGGAAACAGACCGACCTCGGAGCACACCTGTTCGGTTTTCTGAGTGGAACAGTGCTTGGACTTTTGACTGAACGATTGATCGAGAGATATGGCCAGCCAGGCACTGTCTTGAATGCCTCACTGGCGGTGCTTAGCGGAGCGATTGTCGTGGCGGCATGGCTGGCGGCAGTAGCGGCAGGATAATACGCGGGCTGAATGACGGTTGCTTCAGCTTCTTTGGCAGCTGTTCCGGTCAGCGAAGCAGCTGTTCATGTGACCTGCTCTTTAACAGGCATTGGCAGCAAGTCTCGATCTCAAGCGATTCAAGCTCTTTGCCGCAGCTGATGCAGGCGTTAAGCCACTCCGGATGAAAAGCGGCAACAGCCCGCTGTTTCGCCTCCAGCCGCCTTACCGCTGCTTCCATTTCGTCGTTATAATGTGATTCAAACATGCCGGCTTCCCATTACCTTACATATTAACATACGATATACAAGAAAACCCCCGCCCGGGCAGGCCCGAACGGGGGTTTTTTGTCATAACTGCAGCAGCTTTGCCTTACGCACTGCCACCATTATTTGTACTCAGGCATCTCATCAAACTGCAGATACTTGTAAATCTGCTCCTTCTTCGGTTCAACCTTCTCCTTGTAAACTGCCATGAACTCGGCCACTGTCGGCAGTTTGCCCATGGTGGAAGCTACTGCTCCCAGTTCGGCAGAGCCGAGGAACACCTTGGCACCGTCGCCGATCCGGTCGTCGAAGTTACGGGTAGAAGTGGAGAACATGTTGACCCCGTCTGGTACCCTGGCCTGATTACCCATGCAGAGGGAGCAGCCGGCAATTTCGATTCTGGCACCAAAAGCACTGTAAACGGCAAAGTAAGCCTCGTCCTTGAGCTGAGTCTG
This sequence comes from Geobacterales bacterium, assembly GCA_038206285.1. GTDB lineage: Bacteria > Desulfobacterota > Desulfuromonadia > Geobacterales > DSM-12255 > VEOV01. Next base: position 25,585 of record JBBRBA010000034.1, on the reverse strand, counting down.
ATCCATCCGGGTCGGCGGGCAGATCCAGGTGCGGACGTTCGGATTGAACTTGAGGCCGCGCCAGATCTCGGCGGCAGCACGGAAATGACCGATGTTGGTCATGCAGGAACCGATGAACACGTCCTGGATCGGTGTGCCGGCAACAGCGGAGAGGAGCTTGACGTCGTCCGGATCATTCGGACAGGCAAGAATCGGTTCGGTGATTTCAGACAGATCGATCTCGATCACGTCGGCATAGGCGCCGGTAGCTTCGGCATTCTTGTCAGCCTCAAGCAGTTCCGGTTTAGCCAGCCAGGCATTGACCGCGTCGATGCGGTTTTGCAGGGTTTTGGCATCCTGGTAGCCATCCTTGATCATCTTCTTCATCAACGCCACGTTGGAACGGAGATACTTGGCAACTGAATCTGTGGAGAGCTGGATGCAACCGGCAGCGGCAGAGCGCTCGGCAGCGGCATCGGTCAGTTCAAACGCCTGCTCGACGGTCAGGTCGGGGAGCCCTTCCATTTCAAGGATACGGCCATTGAAGATGTTGATCTTGTTCTTCTTCGGTACGGTCAGTTTCCCCTGTTTGATGGCCCAGTAAGGGATGGCGTTGACCGCGTCACGCAGGGTGATGCCGGGATTCAGCTTTCCCTTGAAACGGACGAGGACAGACTCGGGCATATCCAGTGGCATGAAGCCCATGGCGCCGGCAAAGGCAACCAGACCGGAACCGGCCGGAAAGCTGATGCCGATCGGGAAACGGGTGTGAGAATCGCCGCCGGTGCCGACAGTATCAGGGAGGAGCAGACGATTCAACCAGGAGTGGATAACGCCGTCGCCCGGCTTGAGGGGTACGCCGCAACGGTCGGTGATGAACTTCGGCAGGTTCTTGTGCATCTTGACGTCAGCCGGTTTCGGATAGGCGGCTGTGTGGCAGAATGACTGCATGAACATCGGCGAGAGGAACTTGAGGCAGGCCAGTTCCTTCAGCTCGTCGGCGGTCATCGGGCCGGTTGTGTCCTGGCTGCCGACGGTGGTCATCTTCGGGTCGCAGGCGCTTCCTGGGAGGACACCTTTAACGCCACAGGCCTTGCCGACCATTTTCTGGGCGAGAGAGAAGCCCTGATCAGCCTTCGGTGCCGGGTTTACCGGCAGGGTGAAGACATCGGTATCGCCCAGACCGAGAGCCTTGCGGGCATTCACGGTTACGGCGCGGCCGATGATCAGCGGAATCCGGCCACCGGCGCGGAATTCGTCAGCCAGAGTGTTCGGGCTGATCTTGAAGGTGGAGACGACTTCACCCTTGTCATTGCTGATTTCGCCCTTCTTGGTATTGATAGTGATCACATCGCCGTCGTTCATCCTGGCGACATCGGCTTTGAGCGGCAGCGCTCCGGAATCCTGGGCAGTGTTGAAGAAGATCGGGGCGATGACGCCGCCGATAATCACGCCGGCTGTCTTCTTGTTGGGAACGCAGGGGATATCCTGTCCCATATGCCAGAGCACCGAGTTGCAGGCGGACTTGCGGGAGGAGCCGGTGCCGACAACATCGCCGATAAAGGCGACCTGGTGGCCGGCAGCACGCCAGGCGGCAATATCCTTCAGGCGGTTGGGGAAGCGGGTCTTGCCCATGGCAAGGGCATGCAGCGGGATGTCAGGACGGCTCCAGGCGTCTCCTGCCGGCGAGAAGTCGTCAGTATTGATTTCGCCTTCGACCTTGAACACCTTGACCTTGATGGTTTCGGGGAGACCGGGACGATTGGTAAACCATTCGGCATTGCCCCAGGAGACAAGTACCTTCTTGGCGGCAGCATTGGACTTGGAGAGTTCCACTACCTTGTCGAAGCCGTCATACACAAGGGTCATGCCGCAAAGGGCTTTAGCGGCCTCTTCAGCAAGCGCCGCATCCTTAAGGGCATCAATCAGCGGATAGACGTTGTAGCCGCCCAGCATGGTCCCGAGAAGACGGACCGCTTCAACCTTTGAAATCAACGAAGATTTCCTGGAGCCCTTGACGATCTCGGCCAGAAATGCCGCTTTGACTTCAGCCGCCGGGTCGACACCCGGAGATACCCGCTCCTTGATCAGGTGCAGCAGAAACTCTTCCTTGCCTGCCGGCGGATTTTCCAGCAGTTTACAAAGTTCTGTCGTCTGCTCCGGGGTAAGCGGAAGCGCCGGGATCCCCTGCGACTTGCGCTCTTCATCGTGTTTCAGGTAGGCTTCAATCATCTCTCTCCTCCTCGTTTGATTTGTGTATCACAGATTCGTGAAGTTGTATCCTGACAGGTTAAAATGTGTATACTGTATACGAATAAATCTCGTTTTTGTCAATGCATGATTCTTGACCGTCAGGAGCCTGTTATATGAAAAGATTACTGCTGGTTATCTGTTTATTAATACTGTTTCCGGTCAGTTCGAAGACCGCAATGGTTGATCCTGCTTTCTCCTTCAAGCAGATAGAAACAACACACTTTCATATCTATTATCACCAGGGTTTGGAAGGCATGGCAAGACGTGCGGCAACGATTGCTGAAGAGGTGGAGCAAAAGCTTGTTGATCTCTTGCAATGGCAGCCGGAGCAAAAAACACATATCGTCATCGCCGACAATTCCGATTTTGCCAACGGCCTGACTACGGTTGTGCCCTACAATGCAATCTATCTGCAGGCAGCCCCCCCGGCTGTCTCGTCATCGCTGGGCGAATATGACAACTGGTTGCGGCTCTTGATCATCCATGAATATGCTCACGTACTTACTTCAGATCCTGTCCGTGGCTACAGCGCTCTGACCAGGCGGATTTTCGGCAAGGTCGTGCCGCTGGGTGACCTCTTCAATCTGCTTGTTTTTGCCGTTACCGGTCCGCCGAATGTGTTGATGCCACGCTGGTGGCATGAAGGGATGGCAACCTGGGCCGAGACGGAGCTGACCTCTTCGGGAAGAGGGAGGAGCAGCTATTATCAGATGGTCTACAGAACTGCCGTTGCCGAAAACAATCTCCTGACAATTGACAGGATAAACGGGGATATCCCCTACTGGCCGGCCGCAAACTCACCTTATATCTTTGGCTCAGGTTTTATCCAGTATATAGCCGCAAAATATGGACAAAACATCCCTGGCAGTATTTCGCAGCAGCAGTCAGGCAGACTCCCTTACTTCATCAATGGATCTCCGGAGGAACATCTCGACCGCAAAGGGTATCCTGTTCTTTATGAAGAGATGCTCACCCGGATGAAATCCGAGCAGCGAGACAGGCTTGCCCGGCTTGCCCAGAGACCATTTACCAACGTCACCACCATTGGCCGGCCGGCTGTATCCGAAACCAATCCCCGCTTTTCGCACAACGGAAAAATGATCGCCTTCAATCGTAATGATCGCCACAGCTATCCGTTGATTGTAATCACGGAGCGATCGGGCAAAGAGGTTGCCAGCTTCCGTCGTCTCAACGGGGACGGCAGTATTGCCTGGAGTGCCGACGATCAGGCGATTATCTTCAGTCAGGCAAGAGTGACAGAAGCAGAGAACTACTATCAGGATATCTATCTCTACGACATATCCCTTAAAAAAATTAACAGGCTGACATGGGGAATGCGGGCTGGCAACCCGGATCTGTCTCCTGACGGCAAACAGCTTGCCGTACGAATAAGCGCACTTGGTGGAGAGAATCTGGCGCTGATTGACTTTCCGGAGCTGCTTTCAGGGAGAGATGAGATCAAGCCGCAGCTCTTGACCGGCTTTACCGAGCATCGCCTCTCAGCGCCGCGCTGGTCACCGGACGGGAAAAGCATCGCCTTCAGCGTAACCGACATGGCCGGCAAAACGGCTCTCAACCTGATAGAGCCACTCTCAGCCAGGACCACCAAGTTGCTGACCACCTCTTACACCATCGATGCCCCGGTCTGGAGCCCTGATGGCAAGGCTCTGCTCTATTCTGCCGATGAAAGCGGCGTTTACAACATCTACAGATTTGACATCGACGCAAGGAGCGCTGCACCGGTAACGCATCTGCTCTCCGGAGCTTTCACCCCTGACGTTGCCGCAGAGGATGAAACCCTGGCAATCGGCAAGTATACCGCGCAAGGGTTTGCCATCGGACTGGTCGCTAAAAAAGACCGGAGTAGCGGCTCCCCTCCCCTGCCTTCGATCAGGTCGCAATTCTACCCGGTCAATGAAACGCTCGTCGCCACAAAGCCGGCCGCAGATGTATATCAGTCTTCAGCAGAAGACTACTCACCCCTGGCAACACTCCTGCCGAAATTCTGGCTGCCGGTGACAATGCCGGAAGGGACAGCAGATATTGCTGTCGGGGCAATGACCGGCGGCCAGGACATTCTCGGTTACCACTCTTTTCTGACAAGAGTGATGTACGGCAGCGGCTTCAATAAAAGCTACTTCGACCTCAATTATAAATACGGCAGACATATACCGGTATTCTCCCTTTACGGCTATGCGCTGCCATCCACCTACGACAACCTTCTGGTTTCCGGAGATTATAGCGAACTTGAGCAGGGGGGCATCGCCACGGGCACCATGCCTTTCAAGGTTGTTGATGGCGGTTTCTCGATCAATGCCGGCTACCACTTGAGGAAGCAGACCCGACTCACCCCTTCGCCGGGACTCTCTTTTAGCGGCAGGCCGGTTTTTGAAGGGAGACGTGACAGTTTCTTTGCCGGAATTGACTTTGCCACGGCTATCAAATATCCCTGGTCTGTAACCACTGAAGAGGGGCGCAACGTCTCGCTCAAGGCTGAATACTACGGCAGGGAGACGGGCAGTGAACTTGAAACCAGAGAGTATACCGCCTTCTGGGAGGAGCATATCAGCCTCCACGAACACCATACCCTGCTGGCAAGAGTCAGTGGCGGACTGGCAGACGGTCAGCAGTCGCCTCAAGCCTCTTTCCGGCTTGGTGGTTTAACCTCATTACTCAACCCGTTTGGGCTGAGAGGCTACGGTTCATTCTTTACCACAGGTGACAGAATTGCCACCGCTACGGTTGAATACAGATTCCCGCTCAATTATTTCCTGCGCGGTTTTTCAACAAAACCCCTGTTTCTCGATCGGCTCCACGGCGCGGTTTTTGTCGATGCCGGCGAAGCCTGGTGCACTAAACTGGCGTTCAAGGGCGATGATATATTGTACGGCGCCGGTGGTGAACTCAGGTTTGACCTGACAGTCGGCTACTGGCTGAAGATCACCCCGGCAATCGGCTACGCTCACGGCTTTGACAGGAACAGCGGAGAGGATCAGGTATACTTCACTATCTATGCAAACCTCTAATGGCTGCTATAATTTCATAAATATTATTTCAGGAGGGGGAAATGCGCCTGGTTTTGCCGACACTCATTACAGCAACAGTTTTATTATGCAGTTGCACAACCATCATCAGTGAACAGTCACGCAAGCTCGTCGATACGGATGTCCACTTCAGCAAGCTCCGGGAAACTCCGGAGGTCTACATCGGCAAACATCTGCTTGTGGGGGGGCGGATTGCCAATATCAGAAACAGTCAAAGCGGCGCTAAACTTGAAATTGTCCAGTTTGAGCTCGACTCCTTCGGTGCGCCGCTGAATACGTTTCGCTCTTATGGCAGGTTCATCGCCGCTTCGCCGGAATATTTCGAGCCGCTGATCTACCGGCAAGGCATGCTGATCACACTTGTTGGGGAAGTAAAAGGGAAACAGACCAGCAGACTTGACGACATGGATTATACCTACCCTGTTATCGCCATAAGAGAGTTATATCTCTGGCCCGGTTCAGACCAGAGTTCAGGTTATCTGGTTCCGCCCCCCTTTTACCAGTACGAGCCATATTATTACGGCTACGGCTATGAACCGTTCCTGCCAAGACCATTCCCGGTTTATCTGCCACGCTGAAATGTTTCGCCATGCGCAAAAACTGCAGATTCTGTTAATTTTTCACCGGCGCAGCGGTCGGATCGGCAGCACTCTCCCCTGTTTCGCCAGGAGCGCTCCCGCCCGGTTCAAAAGTTAACTCCGGCCCTGTAGCGGGAACAGGAGCAGCTTCAATCCCGCTTTTCCCAGCCGGCGCTTTTCCAACCGGCGCTGCGGCAAGCTCCTTTTTTATCGCCGGTGGCAACGGAACAGGCTGCTGCTCAATGTCAACCGCTGTTTTTTTCAACGGTGATTCAGCCGGTTGCATTTTGGGCAGCGAAATAAGCTTCAGCCTGATTTTAGTATTTTCATCCGTCAGCGTTTTAATTTTCTGTTTCTGTACTGTAATTGTCTCGGCTAGCGTCTTCAGAATATTTTCCGGTTTTATTGCTTCAATGAGTTTTGCATTTTCCAATTTAAGTTCGACAAATTCAGCCGAAATCATCTTCAGATTCTCGCTCTGCTTTTGGGTCTTCTCGGCAAGCCTGGCATTTTCCAGCCTCGTTTCTTCAGCTTCAGCTGACATTTTTTTCAGCCTGGCACTCTGCTCGTTATTGGCCTCGGCAAACTTTGCGTTTTCCATCTTCATTTCAACAGCTTCGGCTGACAGCTTTTTCAGCCCGGCACTCTGCTCATTGTTAGCCTCTTCAAGTTTGCCAAATTTTTCCTTCAGCTCAGTGTAAGAGTTTTTTGTCTCCTGCAGATTTCTGCTAACTTGCTGCCTCTCCTGCTCTTTTGCCTGATAGGTGCCGGAAGTGACACACCCGCCAAGAAACATGCAGGAAACTGAAGCGACAATAACAGCACTGACTCTGGTTTTCATTCTTACTCTCCTTTAACTGAAATTCGTTATGTCAAACTTCTTGACGTTTTTTTCTGTTTTTTAGTTTAATTTCAGTGAATTAAGAACCAAAGACTTGCCTCCTCCGGAAATACCGGTTAAAAACCTCTGTATGGAGGTGCAATCTCATGTCATACCAATCAAAAATAGCCAGATTTGTTATCTGGATTTGTTCTAAGTTCACAAAGACCGAAATTGAAGAAATTGTTATCGGTCTGTCAGATGTCCTTGAAAATCGTAATCCAGAGGTGAAGCCAAAGGATGATTTCAAGGAGAAACATCCGAACTACAGGAGCTTCATTGTCGACCCCAAGCCACCTCTGACCGAACCTCCTAACTCTAAAAAAAAGTCCTCGGGCTGCAAGATTACCGGCAGTTACTAACAAAGTACGAAGCAGTTCACGGGAAACCTCTTGCCAAGGTTAAACAGCGAGGAAGTTCGTCGCCGGTTCCAGTGCATGTCGTCTGCCCTTGTTGCGGAGCGCCAAGCATCTACCTCTACTTTAACGACGGGAAAAAACGATCCCAAATCCTTTGTAAGGTTTGCTCTCATCTTTTTCAGGTTCAGCAGCGCTTCAGACCCAACAGAAAGGCAAACCTCTTTTGCCCTCACTGCGGGTTGGCTCTCTTTCGCTGGAAGTCATTGAAAGAGGTGACGATCCATAAGTGCTCAAACGATAACTGTCCTCATCGAATCCAGGCGATTGGAAAGCTGAATAAAGCTGAATTGGAGCTGATGAAAAAGAAAAGCTCTCAGTTCAAAATCAATTACCAATACCGGGAATACCACTTCAGGCCTGATGAGTTGGAGCATTCATCTCCAGACAGGCCGCCAGTCGAGCTTGCAAGGATCCACAATAGCGAAAATGTTCTTGGCTTGATTCTGACCTTCTATGTTTCGTTTGCCGTTCCAGCCAGAAAGACTGCCCAAATACTGCGCGATGTTTTCTGTATAAAGGTTTCACACCAGACTATCCTTAATTATGCAGCCGGTGCCGCTTGGCACTGTCACCGCTTTAACTTCAAGCATAAGGGTCTGATTGACGATATCTCTGCTGGCGATGAGACGTACATCAAGGTCTTGGGCAAGTTCCGCTATGTGTTCTTCTTTATTTCGTCCAAAAACCTGAAAATAACCGCATACCATGTGGCCGATAACAGAGGAGCACAGCCTGCAATAATCGTCATGAACGAAGCCATCAGGACTGCATCTGATAATCAGGAGATCACTCTTGTCAGCGATGGGAATCCTTCCTATCCAGCAGGTATCCATTGCATCAACGCCCAGTCCGAGGGCTCTTCTGATGTCAAGCACAAGAAAGTCATTGGGCTACAAAATCTCGATGCTGAGTCAGAAGAGTTCAGGTCGTTCAAACAGCTTATTGAACGGCTCAACAGAACCTACAAGTATCACGTGCGACCGGCTGCCGGATTTAACTGCACAAACGGCGCAGTAGCCCTAACAACGCTGTTTGTGACGCACTACAACTTCCTCAGGCCACATATGTCTCTCAAGTACCAGCCACCTGTTCAGATGCTGGAGTTAAAGACACTGCCAACCATACAGGCCAGATGGACAAAAATTCTCGCACTTGCTGCCTGACTTACTGATTTCAAAGAGCTGTTACTCGATTTTCATTTATTCATCCGGGCTTTTCATAGAACTTTTGACACTATCCTGAAATTAGGTGGTCTATCTTAAATATTTTTCTATGGGAGATCAATCTCTCCGGCAGCAATCCGCTCCTTGAGCAGGCGTAAGTTACCGCCAGCATAACCGGTGCTGCCCCCCTGAGAAAGCTGTCTGCTCCTGTTCGAGCAGATAAAGATACCATCAGTCCTTAAAGAAAACGATAGCATTTGTTCTTAAAGTTCAAACTCGTAAGCTGCATAATCGGCTCATTATAATTATAACTTTTGCAAACTGCCGCAGACGTGGCATAATTCAGGAACTGTAACAAGCAGGACTAACAAGGAGCTGCCTATGGATACTATCGAAGCCATAAAAACCAGAAGAAGCGTGCGCAAGTTTTCTGACCAGGCTGTTGAACCGGAAAAGTTGCAGACCGTTCTTGAAGCCGTGCAGGCATCACCTTCCTGGTCTAACATGCAGTGCTGGCGTCTGGTTGTGGTCCAGTCAGCAGAAACAAAAGCAAAAATAAGCGACTTCTCCTATGTCGAGTCATTCTTTGCAACCCGAGGCTACAAGACCAATCCGGCACAGAAAGGACTGGCTGACGCGCCGATTGTCATTATAGTTTGTGCTGTTCCCGAGCGCTCCGGAGAGATGGGGGGGCAACCGTACTACCTGACCGATATCGGCATTGCTACAGAAAACCTGATGCTTGCTGCTCACGCTGTTGGTCTGGCAACTGTTTTTGTCGGCGTTTTTGATGAAGAGAAGATTGGCGACCTCCTTGACATTCCGCCTGGCGTCAGGATTGTCGGTCTCTTCCCGCTCGGTTATGCCCTGACCGAGCCGAAAGCAGGGCCACCAAGAATATCTTTGGACGAAATAGTCTATTATGAGAAGTGGAAATCATGAGACGCGAACTTTATGTGGGCGGTCTCCCTTTTGAAACTACTGAAGAAGATCTGCGCCGCATCTTTGCGGTTGCCGGGAATGTGCAGTCGGTGCATATCATCACCGACCGTGACAGCGGTAAATCAAAGGGGTGCGGTTATGTCAAAATGACCACGGAAAGCGAAGCAAAAGAGGCAATTAATTCGCTTGACGGCGCCACTATTGAACACCGGATCATTGCTGTTTCCGAGGCACGCGAGCAGAAGCCGGTAAAAAGCAGGGCCGGAGCTGGCGCTTCTGCCGGCAAAAAACGCCGGCCCGCGGATAATTTCAAAAAATGATGTCACTTCCTGCTTTACTTTCGCTCAATTATTCTGTTATTTAGAAGTTGTTGCTTCAAAGCTGAACATACTACTTACAGCACTGGAGGTTGACAAGTGGAACAGAAACAGGATGGTATCGGCACCGGAACACTGCTGCTCTCTTTCATTACCGGAGTTGCCGCCGGCGTAGCAGCTGCACTGCTTATTGATGCTGGTAAAGAGGCAAAACTCTCCTCTGATGAGCAGGAAGACCAGCTTTTCATCTGAAACGATTTTAACCGCTGCAAATAATTATTGCTGGCTTACTTACTAAAGGGGACTTTTTTGTCCCCTTTATCTGTTTCAGGAGGAAAAACATGGAGATAAACAGTGACATCAGGTGGGATCTTTCACCCGTTGCGCCCGCATCAGCTGAAGACTTTACCGCGCAACTTGACCGGGCTGTTGCCTCAGCCGTGGTTTTCGCTGAAAAATACCGTGGCAGGATTGCCGCTCTTCAACCTGAAGAGCTGTTGGCGGCCCTCATCAGTTATGAACAGCTGCAGAACGATGCCCTGAAACCACAGTACTATGCGCATCTGCTCTTTGCCGAAGATTCCGGAGAAGATTTCGCCAAAAAAGTCTCCCAGCAGGCTGCCGAAGCCGGCAACCTTCTTTCGCGGGAGCTCATCTTCTTCGATCTGGAAATAATGGCTCTGCCTGAAGATCGCTTCAATATTTTCCAGAGTCACCATCTTCTGGCAAATTATTGCCACTACATGTCCAGCATCAGAAAGTTCACCCCGCATACACTAAAGGAACGCGAAGAGCAGCTGCTGAAACTCAAGGACCTTACCGGCGTTACCGCCTTCACCCGGCTTTTCGATGAACTTTCCGCTTCATTCAGATTCACCATGGAGATTAACGGTGAAAGCAGGGAATATGCCGGCGAAGAGCTCCTCGGGCAGCTGCATCACCCGGATCGGGAGATAAGGGAGCGTTCGTTCAGCATCTTCCTTGAGCGTCATGGCGAGCAGAGCCTTGTCTACGGGACAATTTTCAACACTATCGCCCTTGATCATGCCAAGGAAATGGAACTGCGCGGCTATTCGCACCCGATGCAGTCAACCAATTGCGGCAACGAACTGACTGACGAAACCGTTGTCCGGCTGATGAGTGTCACTGAAGCCAATTATCCGCTTGCCCAGGAGTATTTTCGTCTCAAAGCCAGGCTGCTTGGCCTTGAAAAACTCAAAAACAGCGACATCTATGCGCCGCTGGCGGAAAGCCCGAAAAAATACTCCTTTGGGGAAACGAAAGAGCTGGTGCTCAAGGCTTACGCCAGCTTCAATCCTGACTACCTGCCGCTGATCGAAAAGGTCTTCAGCGAGAGTCACATCGATGCCTTTCCGCGCAACGGCAAGAGTGGCGGGGCTTTCTGCATGGGGATTTCCCCGGACCTGACACCTTACCTGCTGCTCAATCATACCGGCAATCTGCGCGATGTTGCCACAATGGCGCACGAACTGGGGCATGCGCTCCATTTCATCCGCTCCGGCAGACAGAGCATTATTAATTACCATGCACCGCTGCCGCTGGCCGAGACAGCGTCAGTCTTCGGCGAGATGCTCCTTACCCGGGAGATGCTCGACGCGGAGCCTGATCCTGCCGTCAAGATTGCGCTGCTCTGCGCAAAAATAGAGGATATCATCGCCACGACGTTCCGGCAGGTTGTCCTGACCCGTTTTGAAGAGCGCCTCCACCTTGAACGGCGCAATGAACTTCTGTCCGACTCGCGGATATGTGCAATCTGGCTGGAAGAGAACGGCAAACTGTTCGGTGACGACGTTGAAATGATCGAGGCCTACAAGTGGGGGTGGAGCTATATTTCACACTTCATTCATACCCGCTTCTACTGCTATGCGTACACTTTTGCCGAACTGCTGGTGCTTGCCCTTTACCGTGAGTACCAGCTGAAAGGGACGGGTTTTCTGGCCGGTTATGATGCCATCCTCTCCAGCGGCGGCTCGCTCTCACCGGCTGACACTGCAGCTCTGGCAGGGATAGATATTGATGAAGAAGGTTTCTGGCAGCAAGGGTATGATATTCTGGCCGAGCTGATTAAAGAGCTGAAAAGCCTTGTCTGATTGGTTTTGTGACGCAACGGCCCCGGCGCTAACCGGTTTCCTGCTTCTTGGCGCGTCCGGTTGAGCGCGTTGTTGAACGCGACACGGTCTCGACAAAGCGGCGGCGCAACGGATGATAGTGAACTTGTCAGCCGTTTTTCAGAGAACACGCTGCTTCCCAGGCAAAATAGCCGTCCCCGGCTATAGCCCAGAAACTGTCGATTCTCTGCCTGTAGAAGAGAGCATCAAGGCAGTCGTTCTCTATCGCCTCTAAAGCAGCAGGAGTGATTGCCTGTTGATCGGCGAGGAAACGATAGAACTCACAGATCCCTTTGAGATGGACCTCCAGTTCGCTGATGTCAGGCTCAAGAGTGTTGACTATATACCAGTTGCCGGCAAATTTTCTGACAGCACCTGGACCGGTCTCCAGAATATTCATTTGCCGGGCACCGATCAGATAGTCGCGGATAAAATAATCGGCGCTGTTTGCCAGAAGCGTGGCATCATGCTCATCCAAGCCTGCCCCGATCCGTTCGTGATAAAAGGCGAGCAGAAGTTCGCGGCAGAGCGCATCAACCCGCAGTTCATCCTCCAGAGATGCTATTTCGAAATCACAGTTGACTAACTTCATTCAGTTCTCTCTTTCTAAAATCAGGATCTATTCCAAAATGGCAGTCGGCGGCGGCCGTAATGAAAGCCTTTGGTAGCTCCCGACGGTCATTATTACCTTGGCATTCTCGGATCAAGAGCATCCTGCAGCCCTTCGCCGACAAGATTGTAAGCAATTACGGTAACCAGAATCGCCAGTCCGGGAAAGAGGGAGAGCCACCAGGCAAACTCAAGATAATCCTTCCCCGCTGTCAGCATGTTCCCCCAGCTTGGCGTTGGCGGCTGCACACCGATACCGAGGAAAGAGAGGGCGGATTCGGTCAGAATGGCTCCGGCGACCCCTAACGTTGCGGTCACCAGCACCGGTGACATGGCGTTGGGGAGAACGTGGCGGAAGATTATCCTCAGGTCGGAAGCACCGATGCCCCTGGCGGCGAGGACAAATTCCCGCTCCCGCAGCGAGAGGACTTCGGCTCTGACAAGCCTGGCCACCCCCATCCAGCCGGTCAGACCGATAACAATCATGATATACCAGATTGAAGGCTCCAGCATCGCTATGACCGCCAGAATCAGAAAAAACGTCGGGAAGCATAACATGATATCAACCAGACGCATCAGCAGCTGATCAACCCATCTGCCGAAATAGCCGGCAAGAAGTCCTGCTGCCGTACCGACAACAGCAGATATGCCGACAGCAACAAAACCGACTTTAAGCGATATTCTGGCGCCGAAGATGATTCTGGTGAGAACATCACGTCCAAGCTCGTCAGTACCCATCCAGTGAAGAGACGAAGGAGGGAGGAGGACATGATAGGCATCAAGGTCATCCGGAGCGTAGGGCGTAATGTAAGGGGCCAGGAATGAGATGACAAACAGGGCAATAACGATCAGTGCACCGGCACAGGCAAAGCGGTTAGCGCTGAATCTGTCAAATATTTCTCTGGAATAATAGGTTTTTACAGGTGGCATATCAAACCGTTACTTTAAAGTGTTGTACAGCTTCAGCCGTGCCTGATTCTCGGGTCGGCAACAGCATAGAGGAGATCAGCAAGAAGATTGCCGACAAGAGTCAGCAGAGCGCCAATGACAAGGATTCCCATGACAAGAGGGTAGTCACGTGACATTACCCCCTGATAAAAGAGCTGCCCCATACCGGGTATGGCAAAGATGGTTTCAAAGATCACACTGCCGCCGATCAGTCCGGGGAGAGAAAACCCGAGAATGGTGATGATCGGTAGCAGCGCATTGCGCAGCGCATGCCGGTAGATCACCACCCGCTCCGGCAGGCCTTTGCCTCTGGCAGTGGTAATGTAATCCTGGCCGAGCACTTCAAGCATCGTCGCGCGCGTATAGCGGGAGAGTCCGGCAAGAGCGCCGAAAGTCGCCACCCCCAGAGGAAGGACCAGATGCCTGCCGGTATCAAGCAACCAGGCAAAGCCGGTCAATCGGTCGCCCCCCAGTGAGTGCAGACCGGAAATCGGCAGGATGCCGAGTTTTACCCCGAAAACATACATCATCAGCAGCGAAAGCCAGAATGTGGGCACGGCAAAACCGATAAAAACCAGGAAGGTAATCCCTTTATCGATGAGACTGTTGCGATGGGTAGCGGCAATTATGCCGATCGGTATGGCAAGGCCGAATTCAAGCACAAGAGCGATGAAATTGATGGAGAGGGTGACCGGAATCCGCTCCTTTATCTTGTCGATGACCGGTCTGCCGTCAGGAGAAAAAGAGCGGCCGAAATCGAGTCTCGACAGACGTCCGAGCCAGGAGATGTACTGCACATGAAGCGGCTTGTCCAGGCCGTAGTATTCACGCAGCCGCTCCCTGGACTTGGCTGAAGCCTTCGGACTGAGCGCTGTCTGCATCTCTACCGGCTCGCCCGGGGCAAGATGGATTACCACAAATGTTATCAGGGTAATACCGATAAAGAGCGGCAGCAACATGAAAACTCTTTTCAGGAGGTAGGCAAACATCTTCGCGGCTACTCCTCCATCCCTTCAAGTTCGTAGTTGAGGGTAAAGCCCTTCTCCTTGCGCATCAGGCTGCCAAACTTGCCGGCGCTCTCCTCGACAAGCATGTCGAGCAGCAATCGCTTCTTTTTCGGCGGTTTTATAACCTGTGGTTCGCCGCTAATGCCCCCTGCCCTCCCCGCCTCAACAACTGCATCCTGCATGGTGCCGAGACGGTCAACCAGTTTATGGTTCAAAGCCTGCTCACCGGAAAATATCCTGCCGTCAGCTATCTCCCGCACCCGCTCTTCCGGGAGCCTGCGGCCCTCGGCAACAGCTTTGATGAACTGACTGTGGGTGCTTTCTATCACAGCCTGGAGCATAGCCCGTTCTTCTGCGGTCATGCTCCGTACCGGAGAACCGACATCCTTGAACTTGCCGGTTTTGAGAGTGAAGGATTTCATCCCGACCTTGTTCATCAGCCCTTCAAGGTTGGAAAACTTCATCAGCACGCCGATGCTGCCGGTAATAGTGCCGGGATTTGCATAAATCAGTGTTGCCGGTGCAGCAATATAGTAACCACCTGAAGCAGCAACACTCCCCATGGAGACAATCACCGGTTTTTTATCCCTGAGTTTTTTTACCGCAGACCATATCTCCTGGGAAGGACCGACAACGCCGCCGGGCGAATCAATCCTGAGAACAACAGCCTTGACCTTGTCATTCTTCCCGAAATCATGCAGCTGCTTGACTGTTTCCAGCGGATCAATTATCAAGCCCCTGACTTCAACCAGACCGATTCCCGTAGATACGGTCAGCTCGCTTCTGTCGGTAAAAATCGACGCCAGCGCCAGCAGCCCGAAAACCACAAAGCTGATGAAAATGCCGCCCACACAGACAGCTATCCATATCCAGCGGCTTTTCATAAGTAACTCCAGTAATGCAATGTGGCAGTTGACGAAAAAGTAATCAAACTGTTATTATTGAACTCATGAGAATAATGGTCGTTTC
Organism: Geobacterales bacterium; assembly: GCA_038206285.1. Classification (GTDB taxonomy): domain Bacteria; phylum Desulfobacterota; class Desulfuromonadia; order Geobacterales; family DSM-12255; genus VEOV01. Next base: position 10,348 of record JBBRBA010000034.1, on the reverse strand, counting down.
CGATACGCATGGCAATAACCTTGCACCCTTGACGCTGCTTGACGGCACAGGTGCAAAGTTGCTTATTCATCTTGGTGACGAAATAAACGATGCGAAATTTATCGAACCACTGCTCGATATTCCTCTTATCAAGATTCCGGGAAACTGCGATCTTGGCGCAACCGAGCCGCGAGAACTCGTCGTCACTATCGCCGGCAAGAGATTTTTTATTACCCACGGTGACATATATCGTGTCAAGAACGGGCTGGAGAGCCTCGTCAGAAAAGCAACGGAAAAAAAAGCTGCCGTTGTCCTCTTCGGACATACGCATATTCCGTATGTCCATAAACAGGACGGTATTCTGCTGGTGAATCCCGGAGCCCTCATGGCGGGTAACGCCGCAAAAAGCTATGCCATACTGACGGTAAAAGTTGACGCGGTCAGCGCAGAAATTATCTATCTGCCGTAACAGAAACCTGCCCGGCCGGAAACTTCCTAACAGCCGCAGCCACAATTATGACATACCTTCCGGTTATGGTCATCGGGTGGTATCGTCTCCGGAGCAAATGCCACCCGATTGACAGCCCGCCTGATATCTTCGAAAAAATCCAGATTCTGGCTCTTGCCGATAATATGTCCAATGCATTTGTTGGTAAAGCCGTCAGCCGGTGATGAGATACGGACGACATTGAGCAGGTCGGCATAACTGTTGACGTCCACCGTAACCGCATCGTTTCTGCTGCTGTCAACATCCATGCCGAAAGCAGCCAGTTCGCTGCGGAGCTGGCAGACAAAACGGCAGAAATCTTCGCCATCAAGATCAACTCTCCAGTCATCCCGGAGCCGTTTCTGGCTGTATACCGTCAGCATGAGCTTTTTCTTTGTCATCGGGTTAACCTGCTGCCATGCCGCATAGTTTGCTTTGCAAAGACTTGAGGATCATGCCTAATACCTCTTTCTGCCGCACCTCGAATTTGTTGAGAACGGCGAGACAGCTTCCCATCGGGAAAAACTCGCGGAGATAGTCAGGTTCACGCGCCGACAGAATGACGATTCTGCTTTTCTGTACGCCTGTCTCGGTCGCAAATCTGTAGACTTTCATCCCGTCGAGAGTGGGCATTTCAAGGTCAATCAATACCAGATCATTGTCGCCTTTTTTGATCAGTGCCAATGCCGTCAAGGGATTGTTACAGATTTCAATTCTGAGCAGGGGACAGATTTCACGGATATATGACTCAAGGAGACCGGTGAAAGCGTGGTCGTCATCTATAATCAGAACTTTTCCCATAAAGACCTAAACTACTTGACACCCTTAGTGGTGGTGTAGATGAAACGTCTGACAACGGGGTTCTCACTTGCCTTGATTTCTGCAGGGGTACCGACAGCTTCGATTTTACCGCCTGAGAGCATGGCAACCCTGTCCGAAATGTATAATGCAAAATTAAGATCGTGCGTGACAATAACAGTAGTATTTTTGGTATTCTTTTTCAAATTGAGAATAGTGTTTGCCAGGTCGTCGGTATTTATCGGGTCAAGCTCGGCGGTCGGCTCATCGTAAAGGATAAGATCCGGGTTCATTGCCAGGGAACGGGCAATCGCCACCCGTTTTTTCATGCCACCGGACAGCTCTGCCGTCTGCAAGCGGTGCTGTCCCTCCAGGCCGACAAGTGCCAGTTTTTCCTGAATAATCTGCCGGATCAGCTGTTCCTTGCAAATACGCTTCTCCCGCAGCCAGAGACCGATATTCTCGCCGACTGTCAGTGAATTGAAAAGAGCCGAAGACTGAAACACCATGCTGTATCGGTAGTTGGGTGGGTCCAGGTCAGAAGGATTAAAAACAGGATGATCGTCAATGAAAATCTCGCCGCTGTCCGGTCTGTCGAGCTTGACAATAAGCTTTAAGAGAACGCTCTTGCCGGTGCCCGATGGGCCAATGATCGAGAAGGTTTCGCCGGGGAGTATTTCCAGATCGATATCGTCAAGCACATGCTTGTCACCGAAAAACTTGTTAAGTTTTTCGATCCTAATGCCGACGCCCCTGGTTTCGTAAAGAACCACCTGGCAACCTTCAACTTTGTCGGCATTCCCGAAAATGGGACGGGTAAGCCCGTGCATCATCTTGTCGATGATGCCGCCATCCCCGCTAAGCTTCATGAATTCAGGCAGAAAAGCCATGGAAACTCCGAGATATTACTGTAATTACGAAGACAACCCGGGGTTTAAAAAAGGAACTTGTCCTGGTTATTGAAATACCCCTTGTTACGATAGATAAACTGTGAAAGCAGAAGAATTGCCAGGGCAGCGGCAATATTATTAACAACAAGAGCATTCCGGTCAATGTTTGAACCGACCAGTTTGGCAATCTCTTCAGCGGGAATGAAAGTCAGATTAACGATGGTATTGATGATTTCAAACAGATTGTAAGCGAGAAGAAGATACCAGGTAAGAGTCTGACGCTTACAGATACCTATAAAAAGATAGATACAGATCAGTGAATCGAAAAAAACCAGCACCTTTGCGGGGGTGTTCTGGTAAATCCTCCCCATGAACGGAAAAGGGTTCCCATAAGTTGACAGGGAGAGAAGGAAGAAGAAAAGATACAGGCCGGTCAGCAGGGTCAACCCGAAAGGGCGTCTGGTTTCGTTATCTTCTGCCTCGATCACTTTTTCATCCTCAGATCGCTGCAAGCCACACAAACTACAATAACGATCATCACCCCGGCAATAAATATCCAGTCACCCATAGTAAAAGCTGGCATCAGAGAACTCCAAGCTTGGCAAGTTCATTCAAGGCTTCATCATATCCGGGATTAAGCTGCACCGCCTGGCGGAGATACTGCTCCGCATACCGCGGGATGTCAAGCCTGACATAACAGAGCCCTAACAGGTAGTAGATTTCAGCGAGGGGCAACCCCTCTATTTCAGAAACAGCATCAATCACATCGAGAACTATGGCGGCAGCCTCTTCATAATCAGCCGCTTCATACGCCTCCAAAGCGACACCGACCGCTTGCAGATAGTCTACCAACGGGACAGCAGGCATCCTGTTCTCCTCTATCTGTGCGCATCGCCGGGCAATCCTTGCCGCATCATCTGCCTGCAGGCTGACGCCGATATTGCTCCAGAACTGCATGGCATCATGATATTTCCCCAGCAGGAAACTGATCTCACCCGCGAGATGTCTCGTCTGGATATCATCAGGGCATAACTGATAAGCCCTGGCCAGATATCTCTCCGCCGTAAAGAGGTGAACGGTGGTGTTGCCGAGTGCAGCCAGCGTAAGCGCTTTATCGACAAAGGTTGACCCGATTTCAAGCGGAAAGCGATGATTGTCCGGTTCAATCAGGGCGAATACTTTCAGATAACTGATTTTGCGGTCGAGATATGGCAGATCCACATCTTTGTTGTCAAGCATTACCAGATGAGTTGCCAGCTCGGCAAGCAGGTGAGGATATGCATCTTTAAGCAGCGCCGCATAACGGTCGGCAAAAGGAGCGTCAGGATCCAGCCGCAGCAGATGATAAAGACCACGGCCGACAGCGTCGTATGAGGGGGGGGCGACGGCTGAATCCTCATGCAACAGAGGTAACGGGAATTCACCCAGAGGTATGGCAACTTTACCGTCACGGCCTGCAAGTACGGCTGCAGCAGCCGGGTAGTAGTAGCTGATCCCCTGAATTTCTCGTGGTGTTAATTGTTGTTCGACTGACATTTTCTGCACCTCAACTGCAAAGGGTGGAAACAGAGTGGAATATATGCCTTAATACCGCATCAGGTCAATACAGATTCCAGCTCTTTGCGCCGCAACAACCGCCGGCCAAAGATTTTGACAATATACTTTTGCTGCGCCTAACCGATCAACAGCGGAAAAACAATTTTACGTATTGCTGCAATACTTTTCTCGACAGCATCAAGCGCAAAATTGCGCTCCTCCTCTTCGGCCCAATGCATGGCATCAACCAGCATCCTGTGCGGAAACCCCATGGCAGCGATCGAGGCAATAAAGCTCTCCGGCAGTTTCGCCGGTAAAGAGACACTGTTCATAACTCCCCAGGCAATTGTCCAGGCTCTGGCGGTATTCATCAGATCGTAACCGCCGCCACCCATGGCAACCCAGGGAATTTTCAGAGCCTTTAACTTCCTGAGAATATAGGAATAACTGTGCGTGGTAATCTCCAGTCGGGTGAGCGGATCAGTCCGAAAAGTGTCGGCGCCGAGCTGGGTAACGAGAATATCGGGATCAAATGCAGCTATCAATGGATAGACCGCTTCATCAAAAGCCTTCATATAGAGAGGATCGTCGCTATGGGCGAGCAGCGGGATATTGACGGTATAACCGTACCCCTTCCCCGTGCCGGTCTCGGTCTCAAAACCTGTTCCGGGGAAAAAATAGATGCCGCTTTCGTGCATGGAGATCACCAGCACCTGATCGGAGTCATAAAAGGCCTCCTGCACCCCGTCGCCGTGATGGGCATCCAGATCGAGATAAACGACCCGTTTGCCTCGTGCCAGCAACGTATTGATCGCGATCACCGCATCATTTATATACGAAAAACCGGATGCCCTGGCGCAATGGGCATGATGATAGCCGCCGGCAAGGTTGAATGCAGCCGCATACCCTTCATCGGCAACCAGGCGGGCAGCCTCGACAGTTGCCCCGGTGCCGAGACAGGCCCAGTCATAAAACCCGGGGAATACGGGATTTTCTGTGTCACCGAGACCGTAGAGAAAGTCGGCACGCGGCGAAAGTGACGCACTGAACTCTTTCATCCGGTCGAGATAGCGACGGTCGTGAAAGGTAAGGAGCTCCTCTTCGGTAACGGCTGTCGCTTCGCAGACAGTCACGCCAGAAAGACGGTCAAGTCCGTAGGCAGCGAGCAGCTCATACGCAAGGCGAAAGCGCTGCACCTTGAAAGGGTGACTCTCACCATAGGAAAACTGATCGAAACTATGGGAGTATATGAGTGCTGTCTTTTGCAACGAGTCTTGCTCCAATGCAAGAAGCGACCAGGGCACGCCATGGTCGCTTCTTAAAAAAACATCTCCCGACAACCATAATCGGTTAGTTCTTGTTTATGAACTTCCTGATATCTTCAGCTGACTCCTGAGCCGCTGACTCAAGGGCAACACCTTCACGGGCAAAATGCCTTATTTTGCCGACAGTTTTCCCCGATTTGTCCTGAAAAAGAACCTCAACACCAACTCCTGCCTGCATTTGATGGCCGCCGGCAAAGGGTATCCATGCTTTTCCGGGAGAGTATTTCTGAATATCATGGATACTGATTTTTGCTGTCAGTGTCCCCTTGCTACCTTTCAATTTATCCAGCTCGTCAATGAAAATAGTTTTAAGACTGCTGAGCTGACTTTTACCAACATCATCGGTAGCATCGTCAAAGCTCTTGATTGAGAGTTTGTAGTCAGCAAGTTTTATTCCTGAAGCTACCCATGCCCACTCAACCTCTTTACCGTCTTTAAGCTCGCTGTAGTCAACCAGGATTCCTTTTTTAAAATCCTTGCTCTTGTAGTCGTCGCTGTCAACAAAGTTGTCGGAGCGACACAGGGCAGTCAAAGGGGAGACCATGAGTAAAAAAAGTGAAAATACGAGAAGTTTCGCTGCAAATCGAATCCGTGAATTCATAATTCCCTCTGGATACATGTTCGTCTCCTCACTAATATATTTTAACTGTAAGCCTTTTTGAAATTATGCCAGAAAATATCATAATCTCTTTCCAGCAGCAACGATATAATCCGGCTGCCTGCTCCTAAGTGAACTCCTTCCTTATTTTCAGAAAAGACGGCAGATTGCGCAGCACTCTTTTGACGCTGTCCGGCGACTTCAGCATCAACCCGGGAAACTTCCTTGTCCAGTTTCTCCCGGTATAGAAACTTCTGATGAACTTCCGGTAGATCTCATCCAGTCGGGCCTTTGAAGCAATACCGCGCGGCACAAAGACAAAGTTCATGCAGTTCATCAGCTCCCAGCGCTCCTCGAAAACACCCTCCGCCTGGATTGTCCGGTAAAGGGGTGCGCCCGGAAACGGGGTGAACTTCGTCATATTCATGTCGTCAAGTTCGAGCCGGGTGATGAACTCGGTGGTCATTTGAATCGTCTCTTCTGTTTCACCGGGTAGACCGATCATGAAAAGCCCTTTCGCCCGCAGCCCGTTCTGCTGAATCATTTTGACACTCTTTTTCATCTCACTGAACTCGATGCTGCTCTTGTGCCGTGCCAGTATCTCCGGAGCGCCCGACTCGATGCCGAGGCTGACCATCCAGCAGCCCGCAGCCTTGAGCATCGCCAGCAGGTCATCATCGATATGGCCGACGCGGACAGCACAGTTAAAGGTCATGCCGAGCGGTTTCTGCCGCAGCAGCTCGCAAAATTCCGCCACCCGCTGCCGGTTAAAAGTAAAGAGATCGTCATAGAAAAATACATGGCGGATGCCGAATTCGTTCCGCAGGAAGGCCATATGTGCGTAGAGATACTGCGGCGAATTGAAGCGAAAGCTGCTGCCGAAAACAGACCGGTCGCAGTAGGAGCAGTTGTAGGGGCAGCCGCGGCTTGCTATGACCGTTGCCGTCGGCCCCTTGGGATAGTTGAAGAGCGGACCGGCGTACTGCTGCGGAAAACCTTCCAATAGGCGGTAGTCGGGGAAAGGGAGTTCATCAAGAGTGCAGACGGCACTCCTTGAGCCGTTGTCCCTGATCTCTTCGCCATCGCGGTAAATGAGCCCCTGCACGGTTGAGTAATCCGCACCGGCAGCAATTTCGGCCAGGGCAGCCTCGCCCTCGCCGGCAACAACCAGGTCGAGGTCGCTGAACAGCTCAAGAATTCTGCCGCGCAACGCCGAAACATGTACCCCGCCGCAAACCGTCCTGATGGCGGGATCGATTTTTCTGACCACTGCGGCCAGAGAAACGGCATTGAGAAAGTTGGAAGTGACGGCAGTGAAACCGACGATAGCCGGCCGGAATGAGCCGACTGCTACTTCGACCTGCTGGATTGCTGCGGCAGGCGACAGCACACCCAGATCGAGGAGTTTCACTTCATGGTCAAGCCGTTGCAGGAAAGTGGCAATGGAGAGGATGCCGACCGGGGCCATTCTCACGGCGATTGACGTCCGGTCGCTGGAGCCTTCGGTCCAGTTGGAACTATGGGGATTGATGAGGAGGATCTTCATATATTAGCCAGCATGGCAATGTTGCCGCAGCCTAGCGTGATAAATTTCATCATACCACCCTTTCTCTGTCATTATTGAGGGTAGCAATAAGATCATCATCGGTCATGACCGGTGCTCTGCGGCGCAGAGAGAACAGCTTTTCCGTCTGCAGTTTACGCCGGTACAGAGCAAGTTCCTTTATCAGTTCATTATTCACAAATTCGCTTCTGCTACCGTTGGGCACCACTCTTTTAAGCTCGTCGACAATATCGTTTCTGAGCATGAAATTTACTTTACGGGCTGTATGGCCCATAATTTACACCTCTTTAATGAATATTTGCAGGCATGATTATTACCTAAGGTAGCAGATTGTTCAAGTGGGTTTGTCTCTCTTTGTAGAAAACTGGGATGCGTGCTGCCTCATCGGTTGCAGTGCGGCAGGTTTTACCGAGGTGGATGTCGGCGGTATGGATAAACCTAGGAATACTGTCCTCCGGTTCGTTTCACTTAACATCAAGTTGCGCCGCTGCTATTCCAAGCGCATCAGCCACTTTCTTAAGGGTAACCGTGCGTGGTTTCGCGTCGGGTTTTTCCAGCTTGGCGACAGCAGCCTGACTCACTCCAATGCGAGCGGCAAGTTCCCCCTGGGTAATGCCGATATGTTCGCGCCAGGCCCTGATCATGGGCACATTACCCAGAATATGCGCCTCGACAACCGCTTGCGGTATGCCGGTTGAGCGGGCCTTATCCCCTTCCAGCAATGGTTGGACCCGCTTGAACTGTTCCCATGGCACCAGTACAAATGCCGGGCTTCCTTGATAATCAATGGTCTGATAATCAGTATGTGTTCTCACCCCGTTTTTTCACCTCTTAAATGCTGGCAATGCTGATTTCCTCAAAGACGTTGAAGATTATCCGCCGGTCACCAACGCGCAGACGCTGCGTATACTCGTGATCAATCAACCACTAGACGTTGGGGCCTGCCGGAAAGTCCGCCAAGCCGCGTGTGGCCGTCAGAATACGTTCCTGAACCGTACGCTCGCCGATCTTTTTGAGCTGTTTTAAAGCCTTTGGTTGCCAGATGATATTCATCACAGATATATTACAACCTTATATAACCTTAAACCAAGGTAAAGGTTGTATTGTACGCGCGAAGGAAATGTGGAAATTGCATTGTGTCTCCGGATCCCCAATCCGTTGCGGTATCAGCGCGATTCCGGGTAACCGTTGTACGACCGCATTGCATCAGGCTCCCGGCGCACCTTGGGACGGGTCACCGGGTCTGCGGGATAACCGAGGGCAATGACCAGGGGAACCCGCTTCCCCTTGGGGATGCCGAGCAGCTTCTTCACTCCCGATTCAAAGAACCAGCCGATGATGCAGCTGCCGAGCCCTTCATCCGCCGCCTGGAGGCAGAAATGTTCCGCCGCCATGCCGATATCCAGCAGGTGGTAAGGTTTATCCTTGATCAGGGCGCCGAGCCGCGGCAGCAGCGTCGGCTCTTCCGCCACTACCGCCACCAGTACCGGCGCCGATGAGGCAAACCGGTTCATGACCGCGTCCCGCAAGCAATCGGCCACTGCCGTGCGCAGCGCCGGCTCGTCCACCACCACGAAAAACCAGGGCTGACTGTTGCAGGCCGAAGGAGCAAGCCGCGCCGCCTCCAGGCAGCGCTCAATCCGCGCCCGCTCCACCTGCCGGGCCGAATAGCCGCGGTCGCTCTGGCGGCGGTGGACTAGGTCAAGAAAAGACATGGTTGCTCCGTTTTGGGTCTGGGTATCCAGGAAATCCTCCGGCAATTAAATTCCATTCTGGCGTTATTATTGACCGAACGTGCATGGGTTTGACCCGACTTGTTTTTGGGCGGGTCGTAACCCTGGTTGGCAACTTTCTTCTGCGATCCCACTCTTAAAGGCCCTTTTTCGGCATCAAAAACGAAGCTTTAAGGCTTAAAAAGGGTCGTATTTTAGCGTATCAATAAATAATTACAGCATATTAACTTGGTCCGACCCCAAACCACCTGCCTAAGGCGCGGAAGAAGTCTTCGTAGCGGGCCGCCTCATCAGAAGCAGTGCGGTAGGTTTTGCCGAGGTGGATGTCGGCGGTGTGTATAAACTTAGGAATGCTGTCCTCCGATTCCGATTGGCACTGTTTACAGTTATGCTCGCATACTTACAGGGCTGCCAGAAACTTTTTGGGGTTTTCCGAGAAAAGCGGAAAGTTGTCCGGGCTAACAATGACGGGACGGGCCTCGGCAAAATACTTCATAAACGTTTCAAGACCTTTTGCGGATTTCCGTCTGCCTGATTTTACTTCAATGGCGTAGAGCTTTCCCTGATAACGATAGACGAAATCCACCTCCGCATTTTTTTCCCGCCAGTAATAAAGCTCGCCGGGCAGTTGCAGCAGCTCTGCCCCCACAGCGAGTTCAAATACCCGTCCACGCCTCTCGGGATCAGCAATCACCCCCGGGCCTTGAGTCATGGTGTACAGTGCAGGACAGGAGATGATGATTTTGGGGCTGGAGGAACGGGTCAGCCATCCTTTTACCGAATATTTTTCCAGTGGATGGAGCAGAAATGCTCCGGCATACAGTTCGATGTAATACTTGATGAGGTCGGTATTGCCTTTGTCCTGGAGCTGCCCCAGCAACTTGGTATAGCTTATTTCCTGTGCCGGATAACGGCAGAGGATTTCAAATGCCTGCCGGAACAGGGCAGGATTGCCGACATTCCGGTTCTGCAGGATATCCTTGCCGATGACCGCTTCCACAATCGAATCTTTCAGATAAGCGTACCAGCGGTCATACTCGCTTTCATATGGCACTGAGCCGGGATAGCCGCCATACAAAAGATAACGTTCAAGGTCATAGCCAAAGGCTGTCTGCAACTCCGTGTAGGTCCAGTGGTAAATCCGCGTCAGCTCAAAACGTCCGGCAAGGCTCTCGGTCAATCCGGTCTGGATTTGCAAAGAGCTTGAGCCGAGGACAACAACACGAAGTGTGCGGGGATTCTTGTCCCACAATGATTTGAGTGTTTCGGACCAGTTGGGAATTTTCTGGATTTCGTCTATGACCAGCAAAGTGCCATCGCCCAGTAATTGGGCCTTCTGCCACTGTTCCAGCAGCCAGGTCCGGTCCGTCACCAGCAGGTCATCGGCATTGGCATAGTGGTTTTTGAAGGGATAGCGGGCGAGAAGCTGCCGCATCCC
>JBBRBA010000033.1:0-30082 GCA_038206285.1 Geobacterales bacterium | reverse complement strand
ATCGGGCTGTTGGCAGCGGTGGCGCTCTGACCGCCGCTTGAAGTCACCGTGTAGTCAAGTATGGCGCTGCCGCCGGTGTTTGCCGGAGCGGTAAAGGTAACGGTCGCCTCGGCATTGCCGGCCGTGGCACTGCCGATAACCGGAGCACCCGGTACGGTGGCAGAAGCCGCCGGCGTGACACTGTTGGATGCAGCCGAAGCTGCGCTTTGGCCTGCGGCATTTCTGGCCTTTACGGTGAAGGTGTAGGCAGTGCCGTTGGCAAGTCCGGTCACGGTCATCGGGCTGTTGGCAGCGGTGGCGCTCTGACCGCCGCTTGAAGTCACCGTGTAGTCAAGTATGGCGCTGCCGCCGGTGTTTGCCGGAGCGGTAAAGGTAACGGTCGCCTCGGCATTACCTGCCGTGGCACTGCCGATGGCCGGAGCGCCGGGTACGGTCCCGGATTCCGGAACCGTTACCGCCAGGGTCACATCATCAATATAGAAACCGGTCGGTTTTGATGCATCGGTGGTCGAATGGAAATAGAGCCGAATCGGTTTCCCCTTGTAGGCGCTCAGGTCGACGTCAATAAAATGCTGCCAGTAAGGGGACTGGTTCTTGTTACTCAGGTAGGCAATTGTCGTCAAAGACGTATTGGTTGGAGGATCGGCTACGGCGATGGAAAGATAGTCGTACTCAACAGTTGTGCTGTCAGTCGAAAAGACTGCCGCATAAAAGTCCAGCTTCGCGCTGGTCGCATTTGCCGGGATGACGACATCCTGATAGATATATTCGTCTGCACTGTCGTAGTCGCCAAGAAAGCCAAACCAATTACTGCCATTATTGCCAGTCCCGGCCTGGTTGGTTATTATCTCATAGCCGCCACTACTATATTCGCCCCAACTTACGGTTCCCGACTCAAAATCCGGGTTCAGGATGATATTTTCTGTTCCGCCGGCCGACGGCGCATATGGCGTGACACTGTTGGAAACGACAGAGGCTGCGCTTTGGCCGGTGGCATTTCTGGCCTTTACGGTGAAGGTGTAGGCAGTGCCGTTGGCAAGCCCGGTCACAGTGATCGGGCTGCTGGCAGCGGTGGCGCTCTGGCCGCCGCTTGAAGTCACCGTGTAGTCAAGTATGGCGCTGCCGCCATTGTTTGCCGGAGCGCTAAAGGTAACGATCGCCGCGGCATCGCCTGCCGTGGCACTGTTGATGGTCGGAGCGCCGGGCACGGTGGCAGAAGCCGACGGCGTGACACTGTTGGAAGCGGCAGAAGCCGCGCTTTGGCCTATGGCATTTCTGGCCTTGACGGTGAAGGTGCAGGCTGTGCCGTTGGCAAGTCCGGTCACGGTGATCGGGCTGTTGGCAGCGGTGGCGCTCTGACCGCTGCTTGAAGTCACCGTGTAGTCAAGTATGGCGCTGCCGCCGTTGCTTGCGGGAGCGGAAAAGGTTATGGTCGCCTCGGCATTGCCTGCCGTGGCACTGCCGATGGCCGGAGTGCCGGGTACGGTGGCGGCATAGGAAACCTGCCATCCCAGGTCCTTGAGCAACCCCATGGTGACCGGGCCCTGGTCATGAATGGCCCTGCCGTTGGAGACAGCATAAACCATCATGGCGTTAGCCGTATTGGTGTAGGTATTGTAATCAAGATGACTGTAACTGCTGCCGCTTGTCCACGTTGAAGGAGCATAGAGCCTGACCTTGGTGCCGCCGTTGGCAGCGCTGGCGTTGGCGCCGTTGAAATAGATTCCGTTGCCGGTAAGAGCGCTCCCGAGGGTAGTTGATGGATTGGGATAAACCGCGGTATCAGCGAGCCGTTGTTCGGAACTGTCAACCGCCGACCTGTCATAAGCATACGGATATCCGGTACCCGCGCCCCATGATCCCTGACCGGACGCTACCCTCATGCTCCCGGCAAAACCGAGCCCATGAGCAATTTCGTGCGCAACAACCGAAATAAAATCATACTGACTGGTCGGCGTATTGCCGTCTGTCCCGAAATACCAGGAGAAACCGTTGCTATAGGCTATATACATATCGGCGCTGTTGCTACCAACCCTGTAACCTGCCAGAGAATTGGCCAGAGACGACTGGTACCAGGTACCCGCCAGGGGGGCATTGGTAAAATCCTTGAAACGGGCTATCGTTGCTGCATGTCCGAGGACGCCGGGGTCCAGATTGGTAGCCCAGCAGGCATCAATTACGATCGGTACAGAAGAAGTCAGTTTGCTGGCCCAGATACCGACTGCGGCGCTGAAGGCGGTCTGTGCGGCAGCAGGCCAGGCGGTACAGTTATCGCCTACGCCATAGGGATCTGACCCTGAGGGGAGATAGTTGATAATAAAAGAGCTGGTTAGCGCTTCCAGGCTGCTCAACTCGCTGATTGTGCGCGCACTTCTGATATGGTTGTAGTTGGGATTAGGATCGGCCATGAGCGGAACAACCGTGATGGTTGCTTGCGCATTCTGCAATGCGGGCATTTTTGCCGCTTGAGTCTGCCATGGCAGCAATGCTCCCAGAAACAGGGCAATAACGACTCCGGCTGACAGATTTTGCAAACTGATTTTTTTCACATGGCCTCCAATTGAGCAGATTATGAACAATTAAGCGGGGTAGATACCAGAATCGAAAAATCCTGCTTCCGCTTCAATCCCGACGTGGAAATCTGAAGCGGCAGATCGCTGTACTGCGACCGGATATTGTTTTGCCTCTACGGCTCAAATAACAGCGTAAAGAGATCAGAGGTAGCCCGCTTTCGGTTTTGGCAAAGCCTTGAACTCCGGTTTTGCGCTGATAATGGAAGTTATTAATGCAAGCAGATTTTCAAGTTTTTTCTCGGCTGCATTCCTTGCACAATAACAATTGTCCAGGGAAACTGCATTACTATATTGAGCTGTTTTTATTGAAAGGTAATAGGTACGGCATGGGCCCATGCAGGTATCTGTACTTTGGCTGTCCGGGAGCGGGAGTATTTCGGGCATTGAGAAAAATCCGGCCGTTATGGCGGCCGTCAGGATCTCCTTACGCTCCGGTTCTGAAAGAGCCAGCCGGATGACAATGGGTGGATCAATTACCATGTCGTAGGAAAAGGTTCCCTTTACCGTATCAAGCTGATTTTTGCCGCCAACGCCAAAATGACAGACTATCTCGATTGCTGCGGCCGAATCGGCTGCCGCTGCGGAGTTTGCCTGTTCCTTTGCAAATGACCTGGTGCAAGTGCCATAACATGAAATTGTCAATGCTACTGATAGCAATATCAATCTGAAAGTTCTTAAAGCAGACAAAGTAACCTCCAAAACAGCGGCAGGTACAACAGGCAGGAGCAGTTGCTGCAAAATCGCTGCACACAACCTCACCGTCAAACCCCGGTAAGACCATTTGACCCCGAATTCAGTTAATTAACGCTAGCAGATAAGTAAACCCGTGTAAACTGCAAATAATTATTACATCATTCATGCTTTATTCCGGCCAGACCCGGCTGTGGCGTCTACCGCGTGGAGACGACAATTCCACCTTCTGCTTTCACCATTCTCCATGCTTTACCCCCAATTTGCTCTTGCCTGCAATACCCGGCAACATCAGCCGCAACGGCGGCACAAAACGGATCGGGGCGTTGAAGGTTGGCCAGAGGTAACTCTGCGGCAGCGGCGGCAGCGGTTCAGTCGCCTTGATCGCGGCAAGCAGCGCCTTGTCCTGCTCTTTGCTGCCGGAACTCTCAAGCAGTTCGCAGCCGAGAATCTTCCCTTGCCGGGAGAGGGTCAGATTGACCGCGGCAGCGTTGGCAAAAGAACCTTGCGCTGCGCCGCCTCTCCACCAGACCTCATTAATCCGCCGCATCAGCGAAAAGTAGTAGACCCTGATATCATCCTTGAGCGAGGCGCCTTCGGCAAAACTGGCAAAATAGCCGGAGAACATGCCGAGGCCGATGGCACTCTCGTGCACCGCGTCTGGTGTCTGTACCGCTTTTCGTAGCGAACTCTCCACGGCCTGTGCGAGTTTTGTCTCTTCCGGTCCAGACTCCGGTGCAGCTTCTGCAGCCGGTGTTTGCGACGGGCTGTCAGTGACCTCTTCCTTAACCTGACTCCGGGCAGGCGCCGGAGCTTCTGTCAGATTCTGCAGTTCCAGAAAAACCGCGGCCGCGCCAGGAGGGGCAAACCTTCCCGGCAGGATAAAAATAACCGCGGCGCTGAGATGCAACAGGAGCGAGACCAGAACCAGGCAGGCAAAGATGTCGAAAGAGCGGCGCTGCCTGATGAGCGGGTATGAAGCGTCAATCTGCGGCTTCATTTCATGGAGGAGAGAAATTCGGGGGAGGCAAAGACACCGTCAGCTGTTAACCCGCGGATGCGGTAGTATTTCTGCAACTCCCGGTCAAAACGGTGGCGGTCAATCGAAGGGACTTCGATCCCTTCACCACTGGACCCGGGCTCTGAGAAAAATCTCTCCGGCAGCAGATCATCAGCAGCAGTAAAGCCGTTGGCGCAGTTGTAATAACGCTCTGTCAGATAAATGTTCCGGCCGGTCTCCCGCAACGACTGCGGTGTGTAATCAATACCGGTGACTGCCGTGAGCAGTTCGGCATACTCTTCCAGGCTGGCGCCGAAAAACGAGAATTTGCAGGCGACCAGCGAATCTATGGCGGCATTGGTATCCTCGGCGATGCTGATGATCCTCGCCTTGCCGTCAAAGGAGAAGCGGTCGGTTGCCACCGGTTTGCGCAGGATCTCATGCGCTATCGGATAGGCCCGCAGATGACAGCCGCCGCGATTGCTGGTGCAGTAGGCAAGCGCCATACCGTAAGCGCCGCGCGGATCGTAAGCCGGCAGCTCCAGGCCCTTGACCGACATGGAAAGTTCCGGTCTGTCGATCCCTTTGCAAAAGCGGCGCGACCCGGCGGCAAGCTCCCGCCCCTCACCCTGCATCAGGGCGATAGCGTGCAACTGCTGCTCCACCTCCACCGGTGACGGGAAGCGGCCGCGCGCTTCCCCCCAGGCTGAGAGCGTCGCCGCCGCGGTAATGGTATCCATGCCGAGCTGATTACAGAGGGTGTTGGACTTGACGATGGAGCCAAGAGTGGCGATGCCGTTAAGAGCGCCGAAATGGGAAACAGTTTCGTACTCAGGCAGGTGCTCGCCTTGAGGAGTGCTCTTCTTGCACTGGATCGGACAGCCGTAACAGCCGTCATTTCTGGCGCCGAAATCCCGGCGGATGGCGCTGCCGGAGTAGGCGGCGGATTCCTCGAAGACGGTTTTGCGGAAGTTTTCCGTCGGCGCCATTCTTCTTTGCCGCATCAGATCGACCAGCGCCGGTGTGCCATACTCGGCAATGCCGAGTTCGCCGAAAATTACCGGCGAAGCCCTGAAGAGCCGGAGCACATCCGCTCTGGCGCTGTTGAAAAGCTCTTCATCCGCTATTTTTGTCTTGCCGCTGCCGTTGATAACTATCGCCTTGAGCTTCTTCCACCCCATGACGGCGCCAAGACCGCCCCGTCCTACCGAGTTCCCCTCCCCCATCATGATGTTGGCAAAAAGGACGCCGTTCTCCACGGCCGGACCGATTGTCGCAACACTGCCACGCGCTGCCAGAGCAGCGACACTCTCCTTGACAAGGCTCCCCCAGATATGGTCGGCAGGCAACAGTTCGACGGTGTCGTCATTAATAGCCAGATATACCGGCCTACTGCTCTGCCCGGTGATAAAAAGCGCGTCAACGCCGGCAGCTTTCAGCCGCCAGGCGAATCGCCCCCCGGCGGAGCAGTCATAGATTGTTCCGGTAAGCGGCGAGCGGGATACAACGGTAAGACGGGCAGCGGTCGGCGCCGTTGTGCCGCATAGAGGGCCGACGGCGAAAATCAGGGGGATTTGCGGATCATCCGGGGCGAGGTGGTAGTAGTCGCGCATCAGGCGGACACCGAGACCTCTCCCGCCGAGATAGGCATGGAGAAGTTCCACCGGGATGTCCTCGCGAATTGCGGTGCCTTGAGTCAGATCAACCCGCAGAATTTTTCCGTTCCAGCCGTTCATAAAAGACAAAGCTGTTTCACGCAACGAACGCGACGAACGCAACGTGAAACCAACCGGTTTGATGACCAAAATATTTCATCGAATTGGTAATTGGCAATTTCAGATGCATTTCGTTGCGTTCGTTGCGCCGTCGCGTGGGTAAATGCTTTTTTCAGTTTCATCGGTTAGAGATACTCCTTGCGGCCCTGCTGCTGCAGCTTCTCCACCACCTTCTTCACCTCCTGCGCCCGCTCCTTAAGGCAGATGAGCAACGCGTCGGGCGTATCGACAACAATCAGGTTTTCCACCCCGATCAGGGCAACCATCTTGCCGCCGCCGTAAACAAGCGAGTCTGAAGAGTCTATGGCGAGCAGGCCGGCAGTGTTGATGGCGACAATACCGTCGCTATCCGGGTCGATAACTTCGGGCAGTGCGCTCCAGCTGCCGACATCGCTCCAGCCGAAAGCGGCCGGAATGACTTTTACCTGCGCTGCCTTCTCCATGACACCGTAGTCTATGGATTCGTTATTGAGCGACTCATAGAGGACAACTATCTGTGGTCTGAGGCAATTCAGCTCCCAGCTTCCAGCCGCAAACTCGAGCGAACTGACAGCCGTTGCCAGCTGTGGCATCTGCCTGGTCAGCTCCTGCTGGATGGCTGAGACTTTCCAGATAAACATGCCGCTGTTCCAGTAAAAATTGCCTGCCGCCAGAAATTCCAAAGCTTTGGCTGCATCCGGCTTTTCAACAAAGCGCCTCACCGACCGGGCAGACTCTGCTGCTGTTGCTGCCTCCGCCTCGATATAGCCATAGCCGGTCTCCGGGCGGGTCGGTTCAATCCCGAGCGTAATCAGCGCCCCGTTTGCGGCCGCTTCAGCGGCGACAGCCGCCACCCGGCAGAATTCCGCCTCGTTCCTGATATAGTGATCAGCAGGCAGAACCAGCATCGTCGCCTCTGGATCGTAGCGGCCGATGATCGCCGCGGCCAGCGCTATCGCCGGAGCGGTATTGCGGCCGAAAGGCTCGGCAACGATGTCCAGCGGGCACTGCTGATAACCGGCGAGCTGCCTGGATGTCTCAGCCGCCTGCCCGGCATTGGTGACAATCATGATCCGCTCCGGTGCAAGCGGCAGAACCCGCTCAACCGTCCGTTGCAGCATCGATTTCCCGCCGAAAACCGACATCAGCTGTTTCGGTGTTCTGGTCCTGGAAAGAGGCCAGAAGCGGGTCCCTGACCCTCCGGCCAAAATGACAACATACATGCTGAGCTCCTCTAAATAACTTCAACTTCATCGACCACCCCCCAACCCCCTCCTAACCAAAGAGGGGGAGTTTGCTCCCCTACTATTTCAGGAGGGGCTGGGGGTGGTAAATTTATGCACTTAATTAATCACCGCTGATCTCCAGCGAAGATATTTTCAGCGAAGGCGAGCCGACCGCACTGTAAAAGCGGCGGTCATTGCCGATCATCTCGATATTGGCAAACAGCTCAAGCACATTTCCGGCAATAGCCACCCCTTTTACCGGATGAGACAGTTGCCCGTTTTCGATCAGAAAGCCGGCAGCACCGACAGAAAAGTCGCCGGAAACAGGATTTGCCGTGTGCATGCCGACCAGCGAGGTAAGCAGCATCCCTCTGGAGATTCCGGCGTAAAGTGCAGCCGGCGCTGCCGTGCCGTTTTCGATGAAGAAATTGCTGATGCCAAGATGCGGCAGCCCTTTTACTCCGGAACGACCTGAATTGGCAGTTGTCGCCGCGCCCATTCTGGCGGCATAAATGGTATCAAAGAGATAACCTTTGACCTTTCCGGCGGTAACCAGTGCTGTATTCTGCATGGCAACACCCTCACCGTCGAACGGTGCCGTAGCCATACCACTGCCAAGCGTGCCGTCGTCCCTGATGTTGAGGAATGCCGGGAAGAGCCGCTCCCCTTCACGCCCTTTCAGCAGAGATTTCCCCTTGTAAAGATTTTCCGCACTGAAGGACGGGGCAAGCAGCTCAAGAAACTCGGCAGCCACCCGGCTGTCGAGGATCACCGGAGAACGCATGGAAGGTATCTTGCGGGCACCGAGCATGCCGGTTGCCCGGGCAGCCGCCCCCCTGGCTGTCGCCGCGATATCAATGCCGTCATAACTGTTGGCAAAGGAGAAATCCCACCCCAGCTGCGCCTCACCCGACTCTTCGGCCAGCGGCGCCACGCTGCAGGAGACAGAACTCCCCTGATAGCCGCCGCAGATGCCAAGCGAATTGCGCAGATGAACTTCATAGCTGTTTTCCCCGTAGACCGCCTTGCGTACCCGCTTGATCCGGCTGTCCGCCGCTAATACGAGACGCTCAAGTTCTATGGCACGGGCAATCTTTGCCGCAACCGGCAGAGCTGCCAGCAGTGGGTCAAACAGCTCCGGCATGGCTTTGAATGCAGCCGGCAGCGGCAGCAGGTTGCAGCTGTCCGGGGTCTGCACTTGCGCTCCGGTGAGGGCGGAAGCGACCATTCTCTCGATATCGACAGGGTCGAAACTGGAAGAGTAGGAAAAGCCTAGTCCGTTGTCCTTCAGCAGCCGGATACTGACAGCAGCCGGTTCGGCAGATTTGAAGGTATCTACCCCCCCCTCCTTCACCTCGATCGACAGGGTTCGGGAGTGACCGGTCATAATCTCCCAGGCATCAAGAGAGCGCCCCTGCAACTGGCGCTCGACACTATCGGCAAGCTCACTGATGTTCATACGTCATCCTTAAAGTTCCATTATCATGGCAATTTCATCGCAGTCAGGGAATTTGACACACTTGATGCAGTCGCCCCAGACCTTGTGCGGTAGCTCGGATTTATCAACTATCCTGAAACCGAATTTCGCGAAAAAATCAGGTTTGTAAGTCAGGCAAAAAAGGCGTTTTAGCCCCAGTGCCCGCGCTTCGGCAATACATGAGTTGACCACTTCCGTCCCCACCCCCTTGCGCCCGGCGTCTTCGGCAACAGCAACGGAGCGGATCTCGGCAAGGTCGTCCCAGACAATATGGAGCGCGGCAACCCCCAGCAGCCGGCCACCGTCTTCAACAATAAAGAAGTCACGGAGCGCTTCATACAGCTCTGAAAGCGAGCGGGAGAGCATATCGCCGCGACTGGCGTAATGAGTCAGGAGTTTCTGGATCTCCTTGACGTCGTTTATCTGTGCTTTGCGCAGCATGGTAATAACCCCTTAATCTGATACGGTTTGAGTTGCGACATTTAAACCAGAAGTTCTACGGTTTTTGCAGATGTTCTTTTTCAACGATTTCAGCTGCCTCGATCATCTCCGCTGCATGTTCACGAGTTTTGGCGGTAATCGTCACCCCGCCGAGCATTCTGGCAATCTCTTCTATGCGGCTCTCCCCGCCAAGTAGTTGCAGGGATGTTACTGTCCGTCCGGACACAACAGTCTTGGCAACGAGATAGTGCTGATCGGCAAAGACGGCGACCTGCGGCAGATGGGTGATGCAGAGCACCTGCTGTCTGGTGGCGACAGTCTTAAGCTTGCGTCCGACCAGCGAGGAGGTGGCGCCGCCGATGCCGCTGTCGACCTCGTCAAAAACAAGCGTCGGCACGTCGCTCTCAGGGTGGAGCTGTTTCACGGCAAGCATGATGCGGGAGAGCTCGCCGCCGGAGGCAATCTTTGCCAACGGTTTAGGGAGTTCTCCGGGGTTTGGTGAGAAAAGAAATTCGACCCGGTCAAAACCAGACTCGCGCGGTTCGGGAAGCGTCTCAAACCTGAGCAGGAATGCGGCATGCTTCATTGCCAGCTGATGCACCTCTTTTTCAAGCGCCGCCTGCAGTCTTGCGGCAGCCGACCGGCGCAGGGCGGAAAGCGACTCCCCCTGTTGGCGTAAAAGCTCCTGCAGGCGCTTTGCCTCCAATTCAAGTTCAGCGCGGGAGCCTTCCAGGTCTGTCAACGAAAGCAGCTCCGCCTCCATCAGGTCGTGGCAGGTAAGGATCTCGGCAATAGATGCACCATATTTTTTCTTCAGCTTGCGGATCAGCTCAAGACGCTCTTCAACACCCTGCAACCTGACCGGATCAGATTCAATCCTGGCAAAGTAGTCACGCAGGGTAAGTGCTGCATCCTCAAGCTGTAAAACTGCGGCGGTAACGGTTTCACCCAAAGGCAGCAGAGAGTTGTCAACCCCGGCCGCATCGAGCAGCGAAGCCCTCACTCTTCCCAGAATTCCGAGAGCTGCCTCTTCAGCGCCGTAGAGGAGCTCATAGGCAGCACCGGTTTTCTGCAGCAGTCTTTCGGCATGGACAAGGAGGTTGCGCTCCCGCTCCAGCTCTTCATCCTCCCCCGGGACAAGCTCTGCCTTGGCAATTTCTTCAAGCTGGTAGGAGAGAATATCTCTCTGCCGTTCCGCCTCACGAGCGCCGCTTTCGAGGATGGCAATCTTCTCCTCGACTTTTCTGAAAACGCGCCAGGTAACGGCGAATTCTCCCTTGCGCCCCCCCAGAGCGGCATAACCGTCAAGCAGTTCAAGATGGTTCTCGATTTTCAGGAGCGTCTGGGATTCATGCTGACCGTAAATATTGACCAGGCGGCAGGCGATCTCTGCCAGCGTCGCCAGCGTCGCCAGGGAGCCGTTGATGAAGATCCTGTTTTTTCCGGAGCGGGAGATTACCCTTTTAAGCAGCAGTTCGTCGTCGGCATCTACTCCCCTGTCAACCAGAAACTGCAGGAGCGCCGTATCGCCGCCAATGGAGAACATCGCCTCCACGGCTGCTTCATCAGCGCCGGAGCGGATCAGATCAACCGAAGCCCGTCCACCGAGGAGAAGATTAACGGCGTCAATGATAATCGATTTACCGGCGCCGGTCTCCCCGGTAAGGACGTTCAGGCCGCTACCGAAAGAGATATGCAGGGAGTCGATAATGGCAAAGTTTTTTATGGAGATATCTGTAAGCATAAAAGGCTCAGGACTATAGGTTCGAGGTTCGAGGTTCGAGGTTCGAGGTTAAAAACTTAAAGCTAAAGATTAAAGATTTAAAGCTAACAGCCTAAGACAAAAGGCTAAAGATAAGGCTGAAACCTGTTTATAGTTTTACCCCGATCCCCGATCCCCGATCCCCGATCCTGTATTATCGCTCTCCCCATTTCAGCTTGGTCCGCAATACCGCAAAAAAGTTCCGCTCTCCCGACATGATCAGTCTGGCAGTATGTGCTGCCCGGCGGACATGAATTACGTCGCCTGACTTGAGCTCCACGCCGACCTGACCATCGAGCGTCAGATAGATATCCTCGTCATCAAGAGATTTCACGGTAATCGTCACCACAGAGGTATCATCAATCACCAGCGGCCGGTTTGTCAGGGTATGCGGACAGATGGGGGTAATGACGATACAGTTCATCGAGGGGTCGATGATCGGCCCCCCGGCAGAGAGGGAATAGCCGGTGGAGCCTGTAGGGGTGCTGATAATGAGGCCATCCGCCTTGAAGGTTGTCAGCTCGAGGTTGTTTACCTTTGTCTTGAGATCGACGATCCTGGCAAGTGCGCCCTTGTTGATGACGACATCATTAAGAACCAGGTGGGAAGCTGTCTCCTCTCCCCCCCTCTCCACAACCGTCTGCAGCATCAGTCTTTCGGAAATCCGGAAATCCCCTACAAGGTACTTTTCCAACGCCGGGTAAAGTTCATCGAGGGCGATCTCGGTAAGAAAGCCGAGGCTGCCGAGATTGACCCCCAATATCGGAATATCCCTCTCACCGATTGTCCGGGCGGTGGAAATCAGGGTGCCGTCACCGCCAAGCACGACAACCATCTCCGCTTGCGAGGGGATATCGTCCGCCGCTACTCCGGGACAATGGAGATGTCTGGCAAGATGAGCCTCTACCAGCGGCTGGCAGCCTCTCTGCTCAAGCCAGTTGAACAGCTCACCGGCAACCCCCTGGCAGCGGGGATCGTGAACCTTGGCAAACACCGCAATTTTTTTCATCAAAACTGCCCTCTGACACGATTAATAGATGATTTTAGTAGCATGGTTCAATATATTGTGTCTATGGAAAACCGGAAAATTGCGGCTATAATTAAACAGTGGCAAGATGAGTTGCCAACCGGGTTATGCTGCCAGTAATTTCTTTCACTTCTACCAGTCAAATGAGGTCTGCATGAGCAATGATTATGAAAACTTCCCGGAAACTACTCCCGATCTTGATACTGCCATGCAGATTATCAAGTCGTTCCTTGAGCATATGGAGTACACCCTCGGCAAGGACAAGTATACGTCATTGAGGCGTGATGTATACAATTCCCTTTCCTACTCTGTAAGAGACCGGATGATAGCTCGCTGGCTCGACACGCAGCAGTCATACTACCATGAAGATCCCAAGCGGGTCTATTATGTCTCGATGGAATTTCTGATGGGGCGTTCGCTGGAGAATTCCCTGTTGAACCTGGGACTGCTTGATGATTTCCGCAGCGCCATGGAGTCACTCGGCTATGACTTGGTTGAGATCATCGAAGAAGAAGAGGATGCCGGCCTTGGTAACGGCGGTCTGGGAAGACTGGCCGCCTGTTTTCTTGATTCGATGGCAACAATGTCGATACCGGCCTATGGCTACGGCATCCGCTATGAGTACGGCATCTTCCGGCAGAAAATAGTCGACGGTACCCAGATGGAGGTTCCTGACAACTGGCTCCGCTATACCAATCCCTGGGAACTGGACAGGCAGCAGCATCTCCATAAGGTCATGTTTTACGGCACAGTTACCGAGTATCGTGATGCCTCCGGCAAGACTTGTCATGACTGGATTGACACCGAAAATGTCATGGCCATGGCCCATGACACCCCGATTCCCGGTTACGGTACGCACACGGTCAACACCCTGCGGCTCTGGAGCGCAAAAGCTTCGCGGGAGTTTGATCTGAAGTTTTTCAATGAAGGTAATTACATCCGGGCGCTGGAAAAGAAAATGATGTCGGAAAATATATCCAAAGTCCTTTATCCGGCCGACAATGTTCAGGAGGGGCGTGAACTGCGCCTCAAACAGGAGTATTTTCTGGCGTCAGCAACAATCTACGATGTCCTTTACCGCTTCAAAAAGATTCACAGCGATTTGCGCCTTCTCCCGGAAAAGGTCGTAGTTCAGCTTAACGATACCCACCCGGCACTCTGTATCCCCGAACTGATGCGAGTTCTTATCGATCAGGAAAATTTCTCCTGGGACGAAGCCTGGGAAGTTACCAGAAAGACCTTTGCCTACACCAACCACACCATTCTGCCGGAAGCTCTGGAAAAGTGGCCGATCTGGTTCTTCGAGCATATTCTCCCCCGGCACATAATGATTATTTACGAAATAAATGAACGGTTTTTGCTCGAAGTACGTAATCGGTTTCCGGATGATGAAGAAATAGTCGAGCGGCTGTCGATCATTGAAGAACACTGGGAGCGGAAAGTACGGATGGCGCACCTGGCTATTGTCGGCTGCTTCTCTGTCAACGGAGTGGCGGCCCTGCATACCGAAATTCTGAAAAATGACCTTTTCCGGGATTTTTACGCAATGTACCCGGAGAGGTTCAATAACAAGACTAACGGCATAACCCAGCGCCGCTGGCTTAAAAAAGCAAATCCCGGGCTTGCCGGGCTGATAACCGGGGCAATCGGTGACAGCTGGGTAACAGATCTTGATCAGCTGCAGAGACTGCGCCCCCTTGCCGATGACGCCGATTTCCGCAACAGATGGCGGCAGGTCAAGTCCGAAGCAAAGGCGCACCTGGCAAGATACATCCTGAAGCACAACTGTGTGCAGGTCGACATTGACTCGCTTTTTGACTGCCAGGTAAAGAGAATCCATGAGTACAAGCGGCAACTCCTCAATGTTCTCCACATTATTGCCCTTTATAACCGGCTTAAAAACGGCCAGTCTACGGAGATCCCGCCACGGACGTTCATTTTCAGCGGCAAGTCGGCCCCGTCCTACAGCATGGCAAAACTGATAATCCGCCTGACAAACGGCGTCGCCGATGTCATCAACAATGACCCGGAAGTTCAGGGACGGCTCAAGGTCGTCTTCCTGGCAAATTACAGTGTCTCGCTTGCCGAGATGATCTTCCCGGCGGCCGATCTCTCCGAGCAGATCTCTACCGCCGGGACCGAAGCCTCGGGCACCGGCAACATGAAGTTCACGCTGAACGGCGCACTCACTATCGGCACCCTGGATGGCGCCAACATCGAGATCATGGAAGAGGTCGGGCAGGAAAATATTTTCATCTTCGGCCTGAATGCCGCAGAAGTTACTGCCCTGAGAAAGAACTATAATCCGCGGGACTGGTACAACGGCAATCCGGAGCTGAAACTGGTTCTGGACATGATTGCCCGGGGAACGTTCTCGTCAGATATACCGAACCTGTTTCAGCCGATAATCGATGCACTGCTTACCGATGGTGACTACTATATGCTGCTGGCAGATTTCGCCTCATACCAGAAGGCTCAGGAAGACGCCAGCAGACTTTACCTGGAGAACGACGAGTGGCAACGCCGCTCGATTATCAACACGGCGGGAGTGGGCAAATTCTCCAGCGACAGAACTATCCGGGAATATGCCGCCGAGATCTGGGGAGTTGCGCCGCACAAAATTGGCGACTACAGACCCGGTCAGACGGCCAGCCAGACGGCAGCGCCGGTGTATCGCTGATGGAGCACCAGAAAGAGCTGTTCCAGCGCGGCGAAGCAACCGCTCAGCGAGCTTTGGCGCCTCTTGCTGAAAGAATGCGGCCGCGGACCCTTGCCGATTATTTTGGGCAGGAACATCTCCTTGGTGAAGGGAAACTGCTCAGGGTGATGATCGAAAGTGATCAGCTCTCCTCCCTTATTTTCTGGGGTCCGCCCGGCTCAGGCAAGACCACCCTCGCCAGAGTGATTGCCAACGCCACCAGATCGCACTTCATCTTCTTCTCCGCCATCCTCTCGGGAATCAAGGAGATTCGGGAAATTGTCCGGGAGGCGCAGGATCAATGGAGCTTCCGCGGGCAGAGAACCATCCTTTTTGTCGATGAAATTCACCGTTTCAACAAGAGTCAGCAGGACGCCTTTCTGCCGCATGTGGAAAAAGGACTGTTCACCATCATCGGCGCAACAACTGAAAATCCGTCATTTGAAGTTATCGCCCCGCTTCTCTCCCGCTGCAAGGTACTGGTTCTAGGCCCTCTGGACAACGCAGCGCTCGTCGCCATTCTAAAAGCGGCAGTTGCCGACGAAGAGCGTGGCTTGGGCAAAAAGCGGTTAACCATCAGTGCCGAGGCGGTGGAGACAATTGCCGCTTACGCCGACGGCGATGCCAGGGTTGCACTCAATACCCTGGAAACAGCTGCCAGACTCCTTGACGGCAGAGTAATCGACCTTGCCGCCATACAGGAGGCGCTGCAAAGAAAACCGCTCCTCTATGACAAGGGGGGTGAAGAGCATTACAATGTCATCTCCGTTTTCATCAAGTCGCTGCGCGGATCAGACCCTGATGCCGCTCTCTACTGGCTTGCCAGGATGCTCGAGGCGGGCGAGGATCCGCTTTTCATCCTCAGGAGGATGATGATCATGGCTGCGGAAGATATCGGCAATGCCGACCCGCGTGCCCTGCAGATAGTTGTCTCAGCCCTGCAGGGGTTCCAGTTTGTCGGTATGCCTGAAGGACGGATCATTCTCGGCCAGGCAGTGACCTATCTGGCTACCGCGCCTAAATCTAACGCCTCCTATACCGCTATTGATGCGGCACTGGCAGAAGTGAGAAACAGCGGCGCCCTGCCGGTGCCGCTGCATGTCAGAAATGCACCGACAAAGCTGATGAAGGAGCTTGGTTATCATGCCGGTTACCGCTATAGTCACGACTATGAAAATGGATATGCAGAGCAGGATTATCTCCCGGAAAAACTCAAGGGGAGAAAGTTTTATACCCCCAAAGGGCATGGCTACGAAAAAACGATCAATGAACGGATTGAACATCTGAAGAAAATTTCCAGAGAGCACGAGGAGTAGCATAGATGAAGAAGATCGGCATATTGACCAGTGGCGGCGACTGCTCCGGCATGAACGCCTGCATCAGAAGTGCGGTGCGGACGGCGCTGCGCCTGAATATCGAGGTGGCAGGCTTCAGAAAAGGCTATCTTGGTCTGATAAAGGGTGACTGCATCAAGCTCGACTCGAAGGGAGTCTCCGGAATCATGCATCGTGGCGGCACATTTCTGCAATCGGCACGCTCACCGGAATTCCGTACCCCGGAAGGGCAGGAAAAAGCGGTTGCCACCCTGAAAGAGCTGGAGATTGAAGGCCTGATCATCCTTGGCGGCGACGGCTCTCTCGCCGGCGCACTTGCCTTGCACAATCTCGGCCTGCCGGTTATCGGCATACCGGCAAGCATCGACAACGACATCCCGTTTACCGACATGTCCCTGGGGGTAGACACGGCACTCAACAACATCATCTACGCCGTGGACTGCATCAAGGACACAGCCAGCTCCCATGCCAGGGCATTTGTCATCGAGGTTATGGGGCGCAACTCCGGCTATCTTGCCAGCATTGCCGCTATCGCCTCCGGCGCCGAGTACGCGCTGGTGCCGGAACGCGAATTCGACCTTTCCGAAATCTGCCAGCAGCTCAGACTCCGGTTTGAAGAGGGACGCGACAATGCCATCATCATCCTGGCCGAAGGGGTTGCCAAGGGTCAGGATATTGCTGACAGCATCAAGGATGCAATCGGCTTCGAGACCCGTGTCACCGTGCTTGGCCATTACCAGCGGGGAGGAGCGCCGACCGTGTTTGACCGGCTGCTGGCAAGCCGTCTCGGGAAAAGTGCTGTCGAGCTGCTTGTTGCCGGCAATCACGGCATGATGGTCGGCCTGTCATGCAACTCCATCCAGGCTACGCCGATTGAAGATGTGGTCAAGGGGGCGAAACGCCCGCAGGATGAGATGCTGCGGCTTGCTGAAGTATTGGGAATCTGACCATGACCATTGAAAAGAACTGTTTTGCCAGCGACAACTATGCCGGCATCTGCCCGGAAGCATGGGACGCCATGGAGTCGGCCAACCGCGGGTTTGCCTCATCATACGGCGATGACGAGTGGACCGCCAAAGCGTGCGCCAGCATCCGCGAGATTTTCGAAACCGACTGCGAGGTCTTCTTCGTCTTCAACGGCACTGCTGCCAACTCTCTCGCCCTTGCCTCTCTCTGCCAGTCGTATCACAGCATCATCTGTCATGACAGCTCGCATGTAGAGACTGATGAATGCGGCGCTGCCGAATTTTTCTCCAACGGCACCAAACTGCTGCTGGTCGGCGGCGAGTACGGCAAGGTAAACCTCGAAGAGATCGAGCATACGGTAAAACGCAGGAGCGATATCCACTACCCTAAACCGAAGGCGATAAGCCTGACGCAGAGCACCGAACTCGGAGCTCTCTATACGGTCGGCGAGCTGCAGGCAGCCGGAGAACTTGCCAGAAGGCTGAACCTCAAGGTACACATGGACGGGGCAAGATTCGCCAATGCAGTTGCCGCCCTGGGGGTTGCGCCGAAAGAGCTGACCTGGCAGGCAGGAGTTGACGTGCTCTGTTTCGGCGGCACCAAAAACGGCATGGCGATAAGTGAAGCGGTGGTGTTCTTCGACAAGTCTCTGGCAGCAGAGTTCGACTACCGCTGCAAACAGGCAGGCCAGCTGGCCTCAAAGATGCGCTTTCTCTCTGCGCCGTGGACCGGTATGCTGACAGACGGTGCCTGGCTGAAGCATGCCGCTCATGCCAACAACTGCGCGGCGCTGCTCGAGAAGAAACTGACAGGTATAGACGGGATAACTCTAAAATTTCCCAGAGAGGCAAATGCACTGTTTCTGGAAATGCCGCCAGCGCTCAGCGAGCGCCTCAGAGATAGCGGCTGGCGCTTTTACACCTTCATAGGCGCCGGCGGGGCAAGATTCCTCTGTTCATGGAAAACAACAGAGGCAGAGATTGAAGCTCTGGCAGCTGATATAACCAGATTTGCGGAGTAAAAAACAATTAACCCGGAACCGCATAAAAAAAACGGGAACAGGGCATTTACGCCTTTGTTCCCGTTTCAGTTTGCACTTTGGTGGGTGAAGCAGGGATCGAACCTGCGACATCCAGCTTGTAAGGCTGGCGCTCTCCCAGCTGAGCTATTCACCCATTTAAAATGGCGGGGCAGACGGGGCTCGAACCCGCGACCTCTGGCGTGACAGGCCAGCACTCTAACCGACTGAGCTACTACCCCAATGAATTTACTGCGTTGAAAGGAAATAACCTTATAACAAAACTGACGACTTCATGTCAAGCACTTTATCAGTCAAATATATTAATGAGTCACTATGGCGGTTGTCGCCGCAGTCTGAGCCTCATGGATATCCGGAGAAAGATGGATGTTTCCGAGCGCAAGCGCCCTGAAAAGAACTTCATCCATATGATCAACCGGGATTATTTCCAGTTTTTCAACAATCTCCTGATTTACTTCGTCAACATCCTTGATATTTTTTTCCGGGACAAGCACAACTTTTACACCTGAACGGACTGCAGCCATAAGCTTTTCCTTCAACCCGCCGATCGGCAACACTCTCCCCTGCAACGAGATCTCGCCGGTCATAGCAAGGGTGCTGTCAACTTCACGGGAAAGAAGCGCCGAAACAAGGGCCGTTGCCATGGTAATTCCGGCAGAGGGACCGTCTTTGGGGATAGCACCTTCAGGGACATGGATATGAATATCGACGGACTGGTAAAAATCCTTGTCGAGCTGCAACATCGCCGCACGCGACCTTACATAGGTCATTGCCGCCTGGGCAGACTCATTCATCACCTCACCAAGCTTCCCGGTTATTATCAGCTTGCCTTTACCGGGCACCACCGAAACTTCAACCTGGAGGATGTCTCCACCGGCCTCGGTCCAGGCAAGCCCGTTCACCACACCCGGCATGACTTTCGGCCTGACGTTTTCATTGCGGACCTTTACCGGTCCAAGGAGCGCGACAACATCCTCCGGATCAATGGTATGGTTCCAGCTCTCGCCTTTGACCTTTTTATGGGCAACCTTGCGGCAGATTGCAGCGATCTGCCGCTCAAGCCCTCTGACGCCTGGTTCACGGGTGTAGCCGTTTATCAGTTTGATAATGGCACTATCCGAGAAACGGAGCAGTTTTGCCGACAGACCGCTCTCTTTTATCTGCTTGGGCACCAGATAATGACGCGCGATCTCCAGTTTTTCGGTGTCGGTGTACCCTTCGAGGCGGATTATCTCCATCCTGTCGAGAAGAGGCCGGGGTATTGTGTGGGTAGAGTTGGCCGTTGTCAGAAACATGACCCTGGAAAGGTCATAATCTATATCTAGAAAGTGATCGCAAAAACGTGAATTCTGTTCCGGATCGAGAACTTCGAGCAGCGCGGATGCCGGATCACCGCGAAAGTCATAACCGAGCTTGTCGATTTCATCAAGCAGGAAAAGCGGATTGCTTACCCCGACCTTTTTCAGATTCATCAGAATCTTGCCGGGCATCGCGCCGATGTAGGTTCGCCTGTGACCGCGGATCTCGGCCTCATCACGGACCCCGCCCAGCGACATCTTGACGAACTTTCTGGATGTAGCCCTGGCAATTGACCTGGCAAGAGAGGTTTTGCCGACCCCTGGAGGACCCACCAGGCAGAGAATCGGCCCCTTATGGTTTTTCACCAGGGTTTGCACGGCAAGATGTTCCAGCACCCGGACCTTCACCTTTTCGAGCCCGTAATGATCCTCATCCATGACCTTGGCAGCAAAACCGATATCCCGGCTGATGCGGCTGACAATACCCCAGGGGAGATCGACGATCGTGTCCAGATAGTTTCTGATTACCGCCGCCTCTGCGGAAAGAGGCGACATCATCTTCAGTTTTTTCAACTCGGCAAGAGCCTTGCTGCTTGCCTCTAAAGGGAGCTTCCTGTTTTTTATCCTCGCTTCAAGCTCGTTGTACTCATCAACGCTTTCGTCCTTTTTCCCCAGCTCATTCTGGATGATTTTCAGCTGTTCATTCAGGTAGTACTCTTTGTGATTCTTCTCCATCTTCTTTTTGACGCGCTCTTTTATCTTCTGGTCGAGTTGATGGATTTCTGTTTCACATATTATTACCGATATCAGCGTTTCCAGACGTTCTTTCTGCTGAAAAATCGACAGTAATTTCTGTTTGTCTTCAAGTTTTGGGCTGAGCTGGGCAGCAATGGTATCAACAAGAAGATCCGGATCGGTTATTCTGGCAATATTCGCCACCACATCCGGCGACAGATTATTCTTGGTTTCGGCATGGTAAGTCGTAAACTGGGCAGATGCCTCTGTCATGAGTGCGGCTATCTCGGCAGTCGGCGCATCGGTCTGTTCAGCATAAATAGAGACGCTTACGGAATAATATTCACCGTTATACTCAAATTCATGGATTTCACCGCGCGACTTGCCCTCTACCAGAACCTTGACATTGCCGTTGGGAAGCCTGAGAAGCTGAATGACCTGACAGAGAATGCCGGCAGAATATATATCTTCCGGAAGCGGCTCCTCGGTTGTTGAATTTCTCTGCGCTGCCAGAAAAATATACTTCCCGGAACTCATCGCCGCCTCCAGGGCCGCAGTTGAAGTGCTCCGACCGATAAAAAGCGGCGTTACCATCCCGGGATAGATGACAATGTCTCTCAAAGGCAAAAGAGGAAACTGTTTAAGTTCCCTCTCGCTGTTTATTTCATACTCTTCCAGGATATCCATATTAACCTTTATGCTGTTTCAGCCATCCCCTCATAAACGATGATCGGCTTCTCCTTGCGGTAGATGACATCTTCACTGATTACAACTTCTTTCACCATTGATTGCGAAGGAATTTCATACATGATATCAAGCATGGCATTTTCGAGAATGGAACGCAAGCCCCTGGCCCCGGTATTCCTTTTCAGAGCCTCTTTGGCAATCGCCACCAGGGAGCCGTCGGTAAACTTCAGCTTTACATGCTCCATTTCAAAAAGCTTCTGATACTGCTTTACCAGTGCATTTTTCGGCTCTTTGAGTATCTGCACCATGGCTTCTTCATTAAGTTCGCTGAGGGTTGCCAACACCGGCAATCTGCCGATAAACTCCGGGATGAAGCCGTATTTGAGAAGATCTTCAGGGGTCACCTCGCCAAGCAGTTCCCCGGCCTTTTTTTCAACCTTTTTCTTTATCTCGGCGCCAAAACCAAGGGTTTTCACACCTATTCTCTGCTGGATAACGTTTTCAAGACCGGCGAAGGCACCGCTGCAGATAAAAAGAATATTGGTGGTATCGACCTTCAGAAACTCCTGTTGCGGGTGCTTGCGCCCCCCTTTCGGCGGGACACTCGCTATCGTCCCTTCGATAATCTTCAGCAACGCCTGCTGCACACCCTCACCGGAAACATCTCGGGTTATTGACGGGGAGTCGGTCTTGCGGGCAATCTTGTCAATCTCATCGATGTAGATAATCCCTTTCTGCGCTCTTTCGACATCGTAATCAGCCGCCTGCAAAAGGTTGAGAATGATATTTTCAACATCTTCACCAACATAACCGGCTTCGGTAAGATTGGTGGCATCGGCAACAGCAAACGGCACTTTCAGTATCCGCGCCAAAGTCTGCGCCAGAAGAGTCTTTCCTGAACCGGTAGGACCGAGAAGAAGAATGTTGCTCTTCTGCATCTCGACCTCGGAAGGCTTGCCCATGTACTCGACACGCTTGTAGTGATTGTAAACCGCAACGGCAAGAGTCTTTTTGGCACGGGACTGGCCGATTACATAATCATCAAGCACCTCGCTGATCTCATGAGGTTTCGGCAACCTGTTGACATCAGGACCTTCCGTCTCTTCGAGCCTTGTCTCCTCGGCAATAATGTCGTTGCAGAGTTCGATACACTCGTCACAGATATAAACGGTTGGACCGGCAATAAGCTTTTTTACCTCTTCCTGCCCCTTGCCGCAGAATGAGCATACAAGGGCATCGGTTCTGTCGTCACGCTTGCTCATGAGCCACCTCCTGTTACCGGAGTTCGCTGCAGAATCGAGTCAATGAGTCCGTAGGCGCAGGCGTCTGCACCCGACATGAAGTAATCCCGGTCGGTATCGGCCTCAACCTTCGCGAATGGCTGCCCGCTATGCAACGCCAGAATTTCGTTAAGCTTTTTCTTCATCCGCAATATTTCCTGGGCATGGATGCTGATATCGGTCGCCTGCCCCTCAAAGCCGCCCAAAGGCTGGTGAATCATGATACGGGAATGAGTCAGCGAGAAACGTTTCCCCTTCTCGCCGCCGGCAAGCAGAATCGCCCCCATGGAGGCGGCCTGGCCGACACAGATCGTTGATACGTTCGGGCGAATATACTGCATGGTATCATAAATCGCCATGCCGGAGGTGACAACTCCGCCCGGTGAGTTTATATACAGATGAATATCCTTGTCAGGATCTTCAGATTCGAGAAAAAGCAACTGCGCAATTATCAGATTGGAGAGCGAATCGTCGATCGGCCCGCCAAGAAAGATAATCCGCTCCTTCAGCAGTCGTGAATAGATGTCATAAGACCTCTCTCCCCGACCGCTCTGTTCAACAACCATAGGAATCAGCATATAAACCTCTTAACCCTGAATTTATGCTGCTTTACTGCTTTCCAAAATCTCGTTTTTTTCCTTCAGGACAACTACTGCCTTTGCGGCGATGAGATCAAGAACCTTCTCCTCCCTGATCTGCTCCTCAAGACCCTGCTTTGCATCCGCATTCTGCAGATAGTACTTGCTGATACGGTCGTAATCCTGACCGCTCTCTGCAGACATTTTCTGCAGGCGTGCTTCAATATCGCTTTCACTTACCGATATAGCGACCTTTTCTGCCAGCTCGTGCATGAGAAGAGCCCCTTTTACCTGACTGGCTGCAACCGGCCTGAACTGCTCCTTGTATCTCTCTTCATCCAGTCCCATCATTTCCAGGGTCATTCTCTGATACTGCAGGCGCTGCCTGGTATTTTCAAGCATCGAAGAGAGCTGCCGGTCAATCATTGCCACAGGAAGCTCAAAATCGTTCTTCTCAATCAGCTGTTTAACCAGAGCATCCTTGAAATCTCTTTCGATTCTCTCTTTTTCCTGTTTTTCAATGGTCTCGGCGACTTTTGCCTTCAGCTCGGCAAATGTCGAGAATTCGCCAAGCTCCTGTGCAAAGGCATCGTCAAGCGCAGGCATTTCTTTGGTCTTTATCTCTTTCAGGGTCACCGCAAACTCGACCGGCTTACCGGCAAGTTCTGCGGCGTGATACTGCTCGGGGAAAGAGAGGGAAATCCGCTTCTGTTCACCGGTATTCATTCCGAACAGCTGTTCTTCGAAACCGGGAATAAACGAGTTGCTGCCGAGCTCAAGCTGATGATCGCTGGCATCGCCTCCTTCAAGAGGTTTCCCGTCGACAAACCCTGCAAAATCAATGACAACATGATCGCCGACTGCTGCGGGACGCTCTTCAGCCAGCGGCTGCAGCTGCGACATATTATCACGCATCTGCAAAATCCTTGCATCTACCGCCTTGTCATCAGCGACATACTTCTCCCTGACCACTTGAAACCCTTCATATTCACTCACTACTACATCAGGAAAGACTTCAATCGTTGCCGAAAATTTGAACGGAGCCCCTTCGACGAGATTCTCTGCATCGATTTCCGGATGGGCAACCGGGAAAATCTTGTTCTCCTTGATGTAATTAAAATAGCTGTCATTGAACAGGTTCTTAATGACATCGCTTTCGACCTGCCCCTGATAAGACTTGCGAATCAACCCTTCCGGCGCCTTGCCCTTTCTGAAGCCCGGGATAACCGCACGCTTGCGGATCTCGGCAAAAGCCTTATTGGTCTCGGCCTGCACACGTTCGACCGGAATTTCGAAATTGATCTTTTTCTTGATACTGCTTAGCTGCTCGACATTAACCTGCATCACTATCCTCTCTTTCGGCATTTTATATGCGCTTTTTAGCTATTCTCTATCTATTGGAAAATAGATTTTTTATCACAGTCAGTCAAATAAATCAAGGTATCCTCAAGCGACTTTCACTAAATTCACAAGATGCCCGAAGTTTTTTGCAAAACTGCAGCAAATTGCCATAGCAGTAATATTAATTTTTTTTATCAATATTACTGTTGACTGTCAAAAAAAATCCTGATAAAAAACAGGACTCATTGAGCGGGAATAACTCAGTGGTAGAGTGCGACCTTGCCAAGGTCGAAGTCGCGGGTTCGAATCCCGTTTCCCGCTCCAAAGAATTCGAAGGCCAGGTCAATGATCTGGCCTTTTTTATTGAATAATTTCAGCGCGTTGCAAAACAGCTCTTCAAAGTCACCCTCTCCGAACAACCTGCATCAAGCCAATTCCCTACCAAAATAGTCAAGTCTGTGCCTTAGCCGTGCCTTAACCGTGCCTTAACGGTGCCCTGCATTTTTCCAGAAATCTCTATCAACCCCTAAAAGTGACTTCAACCCTTCGTGCCTAAAATCACTGTGAATCGGCTTTGAAGTTAGACCCACTATCGGCGTCGAAGGTTGACCCACTTAAAGCTGTAACATGCTGATTGTACAATAAACAGAAAGAAAAGGTGGGTCAGCCATGGCACCGATGCCGGGTCAAAGTTGGAATCTGATTCACATTGTGATTACAGCATGTTACGATGCAGCTCTTCAAATTTACCATACCTGCCATATACAACCTGCAAATTGTATCGGCACTCCTGAAGCAATCTTGAATCCAAATTGAAACATAGCCAATATTTTGAAGTCTTTGTAACAGAAACAAAAAAGCCCCGGAAATCCGGGGCTCGTTCAGCTGCTATTTATTATCTACTTGCACTTACAGGTCGCGTCACATGCATCCAGGTCTTTCAGGCTCTGGCCGGCGGAGAATTTGCCGACTCTTTTTGCCGCAATCTTGAGCGGCTCACCTGTCTGGGGGTTTCTGCCGGTCCGTGCGGCTTTGTTAAGTGTTGAAAAAGTGCCAAAACCTACCAGGGTAATCTTGCCGTCGTTCACCAGTTCTGTCGTTACGGCGCATTGAAATGCGGCCAGTGCCGATTCTGCCTGCGCCTTGGTCAGTTTGGCTTTCTCAGCGATTTTTGCAACCAGTTCTGCTTTTGTCATGTTTTCTCCTTGAGTAATGTAGTCAAATCCTATGAGGCAGATACCACATAGGTGAGCTAAAGGCAATAAAATGGGAGAATGACTTGCCAGCTTGCATCCGGCAAAATCACCACTTCATAAAAACAGTGATGACGTCACCAAGTGCCGAGATGGTTCATGTGCTTGTACTTATGCCTCATGTACATCGCAATCGCTTGTAGTTCCAGACGGGTGAACTTGTGATGAAGCCATCGTTAACGACTCTCAGTTGGCAACATTCACCCGGCTGCCGCTTCGGCCGGCGATCACCTGCAGCTGCCTGGGAATCTGCTCTTTCAGTTCCGAGAATCAACCCGAATCTTTTCTCCCTTGTAAACGGAGACATCAGACGTTGCCTGCTCCGCACCTTCCCCTTCGGCATTCTGTTTCGCCTGCGCAACCACCGGATCGAAACAGTTGCCGTCATACACCTGAAGCGCCATCCTGGTTACTGGCAGGAAAGGGTATAGCCCGCGCCTCCCGCTCAACTGAAGCGGAAAGGCGTTCGACAGGCGAATCCTGCTTCATTGATTGTACCTTGCCGACCGGGGCCAGATAAACCACGAATTCTTCATCCCCGTCCAGATCCAGCAGTTGGTCGGCAAGGTCTTGATTGTAGGCGGCGATGGCACAGGTGCCGGCACCGATCGCTTCGCAAGCAAGATAGAGGTTCTGGCAGACGTGACCGGCGTCGAGCGCCATAACCTTGTAGGAGGCTTCGGCATAGCGCCATTCGGTGCGTGCCGGCAGCGCCGTCCAGATAAAGGTGACGGCGGCCTGACCGGTAAAACTCTGACCGCGGGTGGCTGCTGTGAGTTGGCCCGGCAGGTTGGGTAGACTCTTCAAAAAGACGAGGGCGTTGTCCAACGGCAGGTAACGGTAAATGCCTTCCTCCAACCCTGCTACCCGGAGTACGGCGAGATAAGTTTCAAAAGAGTGGCGGCATCCGGCAGAAGGGACTGTCCGCAGCACAGCTGCAGCATGCAGCTTCTGGCGTACCCCCTGAGTGGCCCAGAGGAGGAAGGAGAGTTCGTTAAGGTTAAGCGGGGCGGACATGAATTTACGGTGACTCTGCCGGTTGGCAATAGCAGCCTGCAGGTCACAGGTGGGAATGTCCCAGGCATCCTGTCCGGGAAGAGTTATGATCCTGGCATCCGGCAATACCGGTTTCTGGACCGGTGGAGGATCTTCACCCTGACTCTGCGGGGTCAAGTAGAAGTTGACCTCATCTCGAATCCGGTCGGTCAGGAAATATCGGCCGCTCTCCGTGGTGATGACCGGTTTCTTCATGGGGTCTCCGCGTCACAGCTGATCCAGTAGGTCTGTTTGTGCTGGGCCCTGGTCAGTTCAGTCATTCGAGCCTCAGCCTGTTCTCTGGTTGTGTACGTCCCGCCGAGAAACCGATGGCCGTTATCGTCCTGACGCCACAAGAACCATGTCATGTTACTCTGGTCGATGTTCAACCCCTGCTGTTAGCCTGGCGCCAAGTTCAAAAGCCTTTCAGATCGTAGAGATGTACGAGTTCCGTTTCAGCGCCCTTTGACGCTGCACCTTCCAGTGCATGTTCCAGCAGCATGGCGGTGTTCCATTTTTTTCTCAGGCTGCCGCTAATAGCATATACTTTCATCGTTTAACCTCCGGTTGATGGTCACCATCTGCCCCAGTGTATCTTTTCTTTCTGATATTTGTCTTTCGGTTTGTCTTCACCGGTCGGCACACCTATTAAAATTACGTTCAGCGGAATGATACTGGCCGGAATACCGAGAACCGTGCGCACATGCTTCATCTTGTCATCATAGGGGAATGAAGCGGTCCAATGCCCTCCAAGCCCCAGCGCCTCGGTTGCCAACAAGATGTTTTCGCTGGCCAGGGAAGCATCAATAATCGCAAAGTCCTTACTTTGCATATGGGCTTTCTCAGGTTCAGCGCAAACGATGATAACGGCTCCAGCCTTTTCGATACCCCGTGCTGTCGGCAATCCCGCGGCCAGGGCGTCGATGGTTTTCTTACCGGTCACCACCACAAATGACCATGGCTGCCTGTTCACGGCTGTCGGTGCGGCCATACCGGCCCGGATGATCTTGTCGAGGTTCTCTTTGCTTACAGCTTCGCCGGTGAATGATTTCACGCTCTTCCTGGAATGGATGATGGTAAACGTGTCTTTTATCGATTCAGGCTCTTTTGCCTGCACAGCCACTGCGAAAGACAAGCTGACAAGCAGCAGGAATAATATCTGTTTCATAGCTGTACCTCCTCTTGTGGGTATGGGGTATCTTCCCTTTAGGAGTTGCGAACCACTCAAAAAATCAACAGGCCGGGACAATGCAGCGCCGATGGCGGATAGCATTCCGAAATAAAGACTTCTCGGTTCAGAATTGCACTGATGACCCAGAGTAACAGAGATTTATCCATCCTCTCCTAACCGATCTCAGTCATTTTATGTACGACCTTATCTGCCAGCTGGTCACCAACAGCAGCGACGTAACTCTTGTAATGAGCGGTGTTCACATGCCGCTCCAGGCAAGCCATGTTCTGCCAATTCTCGTAGAAGATGAACACGGAGGGGTCTTCGTTGTCCTGATGTAACCTGTATTCGAGGCATCCCTCTTCCTGCCGGGTGGGCGATATGAGTTTCAGCGCTTCGAACCTGACCGAATCAACAGCGTCCTCTCTTGCGACCAGCTTTGCAACAACAGTAACTATTGCCATGATTATCCTCCAGCTGAATCCGGACATTATTTTTCTGAACTTGATTGGACTGCAGACGTAACGATTGAGAATAGAACTAACTGTTGTTGCAGGTTATTATAAACAGTCGATTTGAGCTCCGGCTTACGGTTTGGATCGCTTCAATAAATCATCCGTATCCCTTTCGCCGGGACCTATCAGGCAAAGACTGCCCAGCTGCTGCTTCCTTATCTTATCCGCACCTATTGTCACCCAACCATCCGTCCGGAGAAAAGCGCTGATCTTTTTGTTCACTATCACGTAATTGAGTGCGTAAGAAGGAATCTCCACTTCGTTGCCGTTAGCAAGAATCGCTCTTATTGTCATGACATTTACCCCGGCATAAGTTGAAACATCTTGATATAATTTTACTTCTTTACAATTTCACTATAGGACATAACCGACTGAAATTCAAGACATTTTGCTATGCCTGAGCCTCTGTGCCTGCATTCGCAGATATTCTCTGCAGCCGCTGCCACTCCTTTTCCGATAGATCTGCTGCCGGCTCCCGGCGACCGGGTTCTGCTCTGCAGCGACGGGCTTACCAACATGGTTAGCGACGCAGCCATCCGGACAATAGTTCTTGGCAGCCGCGAACCGGCAGAAGCATGCAGTCAGCTGATTGCGAGGGCGAACCCCTGGATAACATAACAGCAGTACTGATATTGCTGCAGAGAGGAGCCCTGTCAGGACTTTCACGCATGCTTGACTGGGCGAGGGGAAACTGACAACAAAAAAACCGCCAGTCAGGCAGCGGTAACCCTCAGTCTGGTATCGCCGAGAGTTATCAGGTCTTTTGTTGCCAGCTGTTTCAATGAGACGGTCTCGGCGTTCACCTGCGTACCATTGGTACTCCCGAGATCTTCAATGACAAGCTTCTGTTCCAGAACCCTGAGCACTGCATGCCTCCTGGAAACCTGGCCGTCATTCAGTATTACGTCACACTCCCTCCTGCCGATAGTACAGGGAAGCGTTACCGTGAAGCGCTCACCCTGCTGCGAGCCGGATTCAATGGTAAGAACAACGCTCGGCATTCGTTTCGGCTGCGGCGTGAGTGTTTCTGTTCTCTCTGCGACCGGCAGGGGTTTCAGAGGTGAAGCCGCAGCAGGCGGCTTTCTGCCGGTGAGAAGATCAAGCAGGGTATCGCGGTCGAGCTGGTTGGCATCCTCAGCCTCGGAAGTGTTCATGTCGCGGAAAACATAGGCTTCCACCTTGGCGCCGGGCTGGAAGGCATAAAGAAGCATCTCCTCGTCCATCGTCATCCCTTCGGGACGGTCGAAAGCGGTATCGGCATAATGAACTACCGCCCCCTTCCCTCCCTTGAAAAAGAAGAAATTAAACTTCCTGTCACGGCAAAGAGTAATAAGTGCATTTGCACCCGCCTCTCCCAGCTGGCGGACGATGTACTCCAGATCGATAAATGTGGTTGGGGCTTTTATGGTCGGCTCTTCCTGCAAAAAGAGAAGCATGCTTTTCAGCAGCACCGGATCAGTATGGCAAAGAGTGATTGTCATTGATTCGCTTGCTGAACCGGCAAGATGTTCGCCAAGCTCCCTGATGGTGTAACTGACCGGTTTGCCGGCTGAATATTTCCCGGCGGCGTAAGGAGCCCCTTTGAGGAAGAAGAGAAAATAGATTGCGGCATCAGCGCCGACGAACTTCAGGTAGCCGGTAACCGGGAGGGAAGAGGAAAATACCTGCTCAAGCAAACTGCCGAGCAGTTCGCGCGAAAACGGCTTTCCGCCGCAGTCGACTTTCTGTTCCGGAAACTGATAACTGTCCATAGCAAAAGTGTATAGTGCTGTCGCAGCGTTGTCAATTTACTGAAACAGGTCTGGCTCAGAAAAACTGAAACTGCATGAATACCCTTGTAAACCGGCCAGGACAGAAGCCGGATACTGTTTCAGCTCATCGTCAGCAGAAAAAGCAATTAATGGGCACTAAAGGACGTGCCCGCCGCTTTTACTGCAACTGTAATCAGGTTTAATGCAAGTAAAATTAAGTAGTTATACAAATAAAACATTTGCGTTACCGGTACCGTCTGTGTCAATATGCCGCGGATACTGTTTTGCCTTTATGCGGTGCAATTATAATTGGCGGATTCAAGTCTGAAGTGCAACTTTTGTAAGTGAATTAAAGTGGTGAGCTGCGTTACTATCAGCGCCACTTTAACGACCAAGTAAAAGGTGCACAGATGAAGCAATACAAGCAGCTCACCACCGGGCAAAGATACCA
>JBBRBA010000032.1:0-33324 GCA_038206285.1 Geobacterales bacterium | reverse complement strand
GGTATCTTTGCCCGGTGGTGAGCTGCTTGTATTGCTTCATCTGTGCACCTTTTACTTGGTCGTTAAAGTGGCGCTGATAGTAACGCAGCTCACCACTTTAATTCACTTACAAAAGTTGCACTTCAGACTTGAATCCGCCTGTTGATTATAAAATGAACAGAAAGACAAGGTGGGTCAACCATAGCGCCGATGCCGGCTCAAAGTTGGGATCTGATTCACAGGATGCGAGGAATGCTCCCCTTAAATCAAAAAACCCTCCCGCAAACGCGGGAGGGTTTTTTTCAACTCCGGGCTGTTCT
The DNA here is from genome assembly GCA_038206285.1 of Geobacterales bacterium. GTDB lineage: Bacteria > Desulfobacterota > Desulfuromonadia > Geobacterales > DSM-12255 > VEOV01. The sequence goes on along the minus strand of JBBRBA010000032.1, from coordinate 33,025 downwards.
CCGAGGGATTTCAGACAAGCTCAAGCGCGCTGAAGAAGTAAGGAATCTCGAAAGCTGCCGTCTCCGGTGCGTCGGAACCATGTGCCGTGTTCTCTTCGATATTTTTGGCAAACTCCTTGCGGATTGTGCCGGCTTCGGCATTTGCCGGGTTGGTAGCCCCCATCAGTGTACGCCAGTCAGCAATAGCATTTTTCTTTTCAAGACAGAGCACGACAACCGGACTGCGTGACATGAAGCTGCAGAGATCAGCGAAAAACGGACGCTCGTTGTGTACGTAGTAAAAACCTTCTGCCTGGGCACGGCTCAACTGCATCTTTTTCATACCGACGATTCTGAAACCGGCAGTCTCGATCTTATCAAGAACTTTGCCGATCAGATTGCGTTCAACAGCATCAGGTTTGATGATTGCGAATGTTCTTTCCATGAATAATCCTCCGCGGGTATTTTGATGTAAAAAAATGGCTCGCAGTTACCCGCGAGCCATTTCAGAAGCATTAAGAGATTGTCAATTAGTGCTTGGCAGGTGCAGCCGGTGTAGTAGTAGTTGTTGTTGTGGTAGCGCCAGCAGGAGTCTGCTTGGAAGTTGACTGGCCCTGTACTGGAGCAGCAGGAGCAGCTGCAGGAGCAGTAGTAGTAGTTGTTGTTGTGGCTTCTTCTTTTTTCTTGCAGCCAGCAGTGAAAGCAAGAGCCAAGCAGAGACAGAGTGCGAGAGAAATCATCTTTTTCATTTGAAATATACCTCTTTCCTTTGTTATTAACCTCTGTATGAACAGGGTGTTTATTTAAACGAAAAAGATAGTATTCCCGTTACACCAGCAAAGTCAATATTTTTTTTACATGGCCGATTAAAGATTGATGCAAACCAGCTTGATACTGGTCATCTCCTCCATCGCATAACGGATCCCTTCCCGGCCCAATCCGCTCAGCTTGTTGCCGCCATACGGCATATGATCAACCCGGAAGGTCGGCACGTCATTGATGATGACACCGCCGACATCGAGCCGTTTTACTGCCTGGAACGCCTTGTTTATGTCGTTTGTATAGACACCTGCCTGCAGACCGTAGATCGAGTTGTCAGCCATATCGAGCGCCTCTTCGAAGGTGTCGAAAGGGACAACCGAAACAATCGGCGCAAATACTTCCGCACAGACAACCTTCATCTCAGGGGTCACGCCGCTGAGAATCGTCGGCTCCAGGCAGTTGCCGATCTGATTGCCGCCGGCTTCAACGGTCGCCCCAAGGTTTCTTGCCTCATCCAGCCAGGCAACGACCCGGGCAAGCTCAGCGCCGTTTATCATCGGACCGATATCGCAGCGCTTTTCCATCGGATCGCCGACGACAAGCTGCTTCGTCGCCGCCACAAAGCGCGCGAGGAATTCGCTGTAGCAGCTTCTGTGGACATATATCCGCTGCACCGAGATGCAGACCTGGCCCGAATTGGCAAAACTGCCGACAACGCAGCGGGGAACCGCCTTGTCAAGATCGGTACCCGCATCAATGATCGTCGGCGAATTGGAGCCAAGCTCCAGGGTAACTCTCTTCAGCCCGGCAAGCGCTTTGATGCCGCAGCCGACATCAGGGCTGCCGGTAAAAGTGATCATTGCCAGCCGCTCGTCCTTTACCAGCTGATTGCCGACAACTTTGCCGCTGCCGATCAGCACATTGAGCACTCCAGCCGGCAGGCCGGCCTCTTCGAGCAACTCCGCCAGCTTGAGCAAAGAGAGCGGTGTCTTGGTGGCCGGCTTGACTACCAGCGCATTGCCGGCCGCTATTGCCGGAGCCACCTTGTGGGCAACCAGGTTAAGCGGAAAATTGAACGGGGTAATGGCGCCGATCACGCCGATAGGGACGCGGAGGTAAAAGCCGAAACGTCCGGCAGAGACCGGTGAAGCATCCATCGGCACCAGCGCGCCATGTTCGTTTTTCGCTTCATGGGCGGCAAAGCGGAAGGTCTCGGCGCTCCGCTCAGCCTCGGACAGGGCAAATTTCCACGATTTGCCTGCCTCTTTGGCAATAATCCCGGCAATCTCCTCCTTGTCGCGCAGCATGAAACCGGCGGCTCGCTCCAGAATCTCCGAACGTTTCCAGGCGGGCATTGTTGAAATGACCTTGAAACCGCTCTGTGCCGCCACTATAGCCCTCTCCACCATTGCCTGGTCTGCTTCCGGCACAATCCCGAGCAGGGTATCGTCATAAGGGTTAAGCACATTAATGCCGGGAAGATCATCCCCTGTCCATTCGCCGCCTATCAAAACTCTGTAACGTTTAGCCATATCCCCTCCGTTAGGACTTTCAGACTGTAACAATTTCCCCCTGACAATCCCTTACTGATAACTACTTGCAACAGTGTAGGCAATATATTACATTAGCCCGTCATTATCAACAAGTTGATGGTAGTGCAAAAAGGTACACAAGGCTAATGGCTCTGGGCTCCAGGCTAAAGGAAAGTCTATAAGCTGGAGCACCTTTAGCCCTTGGCCTTTTGCCCTTAGCCACCGCCAATAAGGCAAGCAATGTCAAGCCCTGTCGTAGCACTCAAAGTCGATGTAGATACCTATGCCGGAACACGCGACGGTGTACCGCGCCTTATCTCCATACTTGACCGTCTGGGTATCAGGGCAACTTTCTATTTCTCGATGGGACCGGACAACTCCGGCAAAGCCATCCGCCGCATCTTCACCAGAAGAGGTTTCCTGCAGAAGATGCTTCGCACCAAAGCCCCGGCTGCTTACGGCTTGAAGACCCTCCTCTACGGCACCCTCCTCCCTGCGCCGCTGATTGCCGCAGCTTTTCCGGCAATCCTGCTGGAAACCGAAAAAAAAGGCCATGAAGTCGGCATCCACTGCTGGGATCATGTCAAATGGCACGACCTGCTCCCATGGTTTCCAAAACCGGTGACCGCCATGGAGCTTGGCAAGGCAAGCAGCGAGTTCGAGACCATTTTCCGCCGCCGGGCAAAGACTACCGCCGCGCCGGGGTGGACAGTGTCGCCCGACTCGCTCGAAGTGCAGGATGCCATGGGCCTTACCTACTGCAGCGACAGTCGGGGAACCCATCCGTTCTACCCGGTGATGGCGGGCAGGACTTTCCAGACACTGCAGATACCGACCACCTGGCCGACAATGGACGAAATTCTCGGTGAAAACGGCATCACCACGGCGACGATCAACAACCTTTACCTCTCGCTGCTTGCTCCCGGCCTGAATGTGCACACCATCCATGCCGAAATGGAGGGGGGTCTGCTTGCAGATGTTTTCACGGATCTTCTCCAAAGGCTGCTTGCACAAGGCGTTCGTTTCGTGACGCTGGCCGAAGCGGCCGCAGAGTTTGGCAAAACCGCTCCGGCCTGCACCGTGGAGATGGGCGAACTTCCCGGGAGGCCAGGAGATGTCGCCCTGCAGAGAGGTTGCAGTGGCAGAAATTCCTGACGATGTTGTCCGCTACTTCCTGGTGGACCGCCATGATCTTGTCTTTCTCAAGTTCATTCTTGAAGCGTATGAAGGGATGTCAACCATGACTACCGTAAGGCGGGAGGGGGTAATAGTCAGCATCACCATTCCTGCCGGCTTTGCAGCGGATATGCAGGAGTTGCTGGCGGCGCTCTCCGGAGACATTCCGCTTAAGGAAACAGACTTTGCCCTGGAGTGTGAACAAAGTGCTTGAAACCATGAACTGTGCAGCAATTCTCAAACAGGCGCTTGCCTGCGGCGGCGAATTTGCCGAAATTTACTTCGAAGAAGGCTACTCGACCCAGATAGTCGTTGAAGACGGCAAAGTTGAAAAGGTTCTCTCCAGCGCTGACAGAGGGGCGAGCATCCGGGTGATCAGCGACTTCCGTACCGCCTTCGGCTATACGAACGATGTGACGCAGAAAGCTCTCTTCGAACTTGCCGCAACTGTCAGCAGAGGGGTCAAAGGGAGATTTTTCGACCGGGATATCGTCATTGCCAACTGCTCAAGGGGGGTGGAACACCCTGTTTCCAGGCATCCGGAGAGCATCCCGCTGGCGGAAAAAGTCGCCCTTGCCGTCGCTGCCGAGAAGGCTGCCCGGCAGGCTGCGCCCTCGGTCCGCCAGGCAATGACTCTTTACCGTGACGGCGTGGCCAGAGTGCAGGTAATCAATTCGCTCGGTGAATTCAGTGACAGCCGGCGCATCGGCACCATGTTCGCCGCCCAGGTGGTAGCTGCTGCCGACGGGGTGATGCAGACCGGCTACGAGTCTGTCGGCGCCTGCCGGGGTTTTGAACTGTTTGCCGGCAAGAGCGCCGAAGAGCTCGCTCTTGCCGCCGCCGGTCGCGCTGTCATGATGCTCTCTGCCAGGAGGGCTCCCGGCGGCAGGATGCCGGTGGTACTCTCCTCGACAGCAGGAGGGACCATGGTGCATGAAGCAATCGGCCATGGCCTGGAGGCCGACCTGGTGCAGAGCGGGGTTTCGGTTTATCGGGGGAAACTCGGGCAGGAGGTCGCCTCAAAAGGGGTGACCGTGATAGATGACGCTACCATCCCGTTTGCCAGAGGCTCTTTCCCCTTTGACAGCGAAGGGGTGGCGGGACAGAAGACCATGCTGGTCGAGAACGGCATTCTCAAGGGCTATATGTACGACCGGCTCACCGCCATGAAAGACGACTGCAGTTCCACCGGCAACGGGCGGCGCGAATCGTATCATGCCAAGCCGATTGTCCGGATGACCAACACACTGATTGCCCCCGGGATTACCCCGGCTGAAGAAATTATCGCTGCTGTACCGCACGGGCTTTTTGTGAGGAAAATGGGGGGTGGGCAGGTGAATACCGTAACCGGCGACTTCATGTTCGAAGTGGCGGAAGGTTATCTGCTTGAAAACGGCGCCATCGGCGAACCGGTCAGAGGGGCGACCCTTACCGGCAACGGCCCTGAAGTTCTCAAAAGCATCCTCATGGTCGGCTCCGACCTCGGCTTCGGTATAGGAACCTGCGGCAAGGATGGCCAGGGGGTGCCGGTAGCGGATGCCCAGCCTACCCTGCTGATAGGCGAGATGATTGTCGGCGGCGCGGTTTAGGCGCACACTTTGCATATTAAACCCTTGAAAAGGCAGTTAACCGCGGATGAATGCTGATATACGCCGATAGAACCTGAACAGACAACCGAAAGTTTAGTCACTGGATGCCAGTCACCCTTTCTGATCCATCCGCGGTCATTTGCGTGTATCTGCGGTTAAATACGGTTTTTAGACTTACAAATCAAACAGTGAAATCAAAGAGCTGGAGTCCCCTTGGCACCGAAAATATCTGCAATGAACCCGGTTGATGTCCTGGATTCGCTACGTGCCTACTCCTTCACCACCCCTTACACGCTGGCAATTTACAGCCAGGCAGAGGGGATAATCGCCAGGAATCTTGCTGCCGGACAGCTCTGCGGCATATGCGGCATGACGGCAACCTGCGGCAAAAGCTGCAACCTCCCGCTGGAAGATGCCCTGCGTGAAGCGCTTTCCAGGAGTGTGCCGGTCATATGCCGCTGCCCGCTCGGGCTGCTTGGCTTTGCCATCAGGCTGCCGGAACCGGCGCTGGCGCACAGATGCCTCCTTGCCTGGGGGGTAAGAACCAGTTCGATCAACCTTTTCTATCTGGAAAGCATGAGCAGGGATGGAGGGGTCAAGCCGTTCACCGTTCTCGACCGTCTCGGCAGTATGCCGGTTGTCGAACTTGAAGATGTCTGCGAAACGGCCGACAGGGTACACCGCATTCTCCCCTCCAACCTGACCGCAAACCTGCATAATAAACTGCTGGAAACTACTGTCTCCCGTCTCAACTCGGTTGTCGGCATATCAACCCAGATTGACCAGGGCAACACCCTTGACGAGGTAGTGTCTCTGCTGAGCGAGTCCTTCGGTGTTCTCTTCGACTGTCAGCAGATCGCCGTGGCAATCTCCGGACAGGACAGCGAAGCTTTTGCCATCAAGGGAACCTGGGGGCTGCCGGCCGATCTGGGACAGACCTCCGGGGTGGTACTGCACCGGCTGATTAACGATCATCCGGGAGAGCGCTCGATGCAGCTCATTTCCGAAACAGGCGAATTTTTCCAGACTCTGGACGCTGCAAATGCGACGTTTTTGCCGCTCATGGCAGGGGCAGAGCTGCTTGGCTGCGTTCTTTTGCCGAATGTCGAACTGCAGCCACGAGACGCGCTCCTTGCCGAGATACTGGCCGGCAGGGCGGCATCGCGTCTGTTGCAGCTCAAAAGCGAAGCAAATCAATATGCAGACTCTTCGCTGCCGGCAAGACTGCTTGCCATGACCGCCTCCATGCTCGAAGTTGAGCGCACGGAAGAGCTCTATACCCGCATCCTCTCCACCGCCGCCGGATTTCTCGGGGCATCGGCCGGTTCACTCATGCTGCTGGATGAATCCGGCCTGACGCTGAAAATCATCACCTCGCTCGGGCTTAATGAACAGATATCAAAAAGTTTGAGCATAAAAGTCGGCGAAGGTATTGCCGGCAAGGTAGCCGCCACCGGCACGCCGATTGTTGTCAATGACATCGAGACGGATAGCAGGGTAGCTACCACCAACAGACCTCGCTACCGGACAAAATCGTTCATCAGCACCCCGTTTCGCCGGGGAGAAAGGCTGATCGGTGTTCTCAACCTTACCGACAAGCCCGGCAACGAAATTTTTACCGAAACCGATCTGCAGCTCCTCTCCTTGCTGCTGGGGCAGGCGGTAATGGTGCTGGAGAGAGTGGAATCGATGAAGCAGACCGAGCTGCTGACAAATCTTTCCGCTGTCGACCCGGCAACAAATCTTTACAACCGGAACTTTCTCGACAAGAGAATGGCCGAAGAGGTCAACCGGAGCCAGCGGCAGAACCTGCAGTTTACCGTGGTAATGATCGAACTTGATTATCTGAATCTCTACGCCTCCATCTGCGGGGCAGCCGCTGCTGCTGCAGCAACCAGAAAGACGGTTGCCGCCATCATCCGCTCGGCCCGGCAGATGGATGTCGTCTGTAGTTTCAGCAGTGAAACTTTCTGCATAATCCTCCCGGGGACGCCGAAGAATGATGCCCTGCCGGTTGCCAACAGGATCAGCAAAGCCTGTTCACGCATGAAGATTCCCGGAGCAGACGCCCTCCCCTCCGGAAAACTCTCCGCCAGTATCGGCCTGGCAGCTTACCCCGATGACGGCGAGACAGCGGAAGCGCTCCTAGATGCGGCCAAGGGTGCGCTCTACCAGGCAACGGCCGATGGACGCGACTGTATCGTCCTGCATGAAGCAGTTGTTGACACGGTCGAGGATCCGCTCAGAATTTTTTCGTCATAAAAATGTCTGGCAAGTGGAAGTATGACGCCTGAAGAGCCTCCGTCCTGATGACAGAGGCTCTTTGTTTTTGAAGGTAACGCTTGACCATACGAACGCTTAACTGTACTCTCAAAAGTACAGGAGGTGCTTATGACCAGAGTATTACCAATCATGGAGGCAAGGAAACAGCTCACTTCTCTGCCGGAGATGCTCAGACACGACGGTGAAATAGATGTAATTGAGGTGACCCGGCGCGGTAAACCGGTATTGGCGGTGATGCCGTGGGATCTTTACGAAGCGGTCACCGAAACACTGGAAGTGATGGAAGATCAGGAACTGCTGGCACAGCTGCGGCAGAGCATCCGGGAGATGGACAGTGGCGCTCTTGTGCCGTGGGAAGACGCCAGGAAGGAACTCGGCCTGTGAGTTGGCGGATTGTTCTTACGCCGACGGCCATAAAGATGCTGGCCGACATTGCCGACCGCCGCGTCAGGGGGAAGATCGCCGCCGTTGTTGACCGGCTGGCTGAAGAGCCGGAAAAGCAGGGAAAGGCGCTGCTGGGAGAATTGACAGGCTTGCGCAGCATCAGGGCTGTTGGTCAGCGCTATCGCATCATCTTCAAGATTGTCGGTACCGACATCTTCGTCGTTATCGTCGCCGTCGGCATCCGCAAGGAAGGCGGCAAGGATGACATCTACAATCTGGCTAAGAAGCTCTTCAGGCTGGGGTTGCTGGGGGAATAAGGTCAAGCCTCTCGATAACCGCAAGAAAAGAAAGGCACGGAATCGCTCCCGTGCCTTTCTAAATCAGCTTCTGTAATAAGAATCTGCGACAGTCTTTGTGATTCTTTAAGAATCAGGCAAGCAGCGTCGCCCTGGTAATGTATACCGTCGCCACCGGCACATCGGCGTGCCCTGCCTTGTTGCCGGTCTTGACCACCTTGAGCGCATCAACCACGTCAAGCCCTTCGACCACCTGCCCGAAAACAGCATAGCCGAAATCCTCCGGCCGCTTCCCCTTGTAGTCGAGAAAAGCATTGTCAGCAACATTGATGAAGAACTGCGCCGTGGCGCTGTCAACCACCGATGTTCTGGCCATGGCCAGGGTGCCGCGCAGGTTCTTCAAACCGTTCGCCGCTTCGTTCTTGATGGCGAACTTGACCTTTTTCGGCTGCATGTTCTCATCCATCCCCCCACCCTGTATCATGAAGCCGTTGATAACCCGGTGGAAAATCAGCCCGTCGTAAAAACCTTCAGCTACGTAAGTAAGAAAGTTTTTCACCGATATAGGCGCCTTCTCCTTGAAAAGTTCGATGGTTATATTCCCCATGGAGGTCTCCATCAGGACTCTTGGATTCTGCTCACTCATCTGTTGCTCCTTTGCCGGGGAGTTGTCTGACATACAGCCCGACAGACTCCAAAATTATTTTCAGCTCTTGTAGCACATTCAGCCGGCGGAAGGCAAACTTTCAGAATACAGAAGTTCCGCATGGCTGCCAGCAACAAGAGATTGACGCTGCAGGGGAGTATGAAATGAGGTGGATTAAGCACTACATGATATGGAGATGCGTTTAATGGTGAAGCCGGCTAGCAGTCGCACAGAGGCCGCGCAGGGATAGTTGAGTGATGCTGTGACCATGGTTTTTTTGCCCCCATGTTTCGAGTTCGGTTCCATCTGTTTCCCGCAATTTTTGCAATGGTTCTTCATCGCTCATTTACCGGACTTTGTGCAGACAACCAGTGCGGCAATCGCTCCGGGGACCCAGCCGCACAAGGTCAACAGGGCAACAATCAATATCGTCCCACACCCCTTGTCCAGCACCGCCAATGGCGGCAACAGAATACAGAGCAATGCTCTACCTAAACCCATGACGACTTCTCCTTGCCGGGTTCCGGCTTACAGCTCATCATAAAGCCGACGAACCTCTTCCTGTCCATGAAGCCGCTCCAGTCGGCGCACAATAAAATGCCCTCGCCCCATGTCCTGAAAATGACTGATGAATAAGGTATTGATCGCCGCGCCGCCGAACGCTCCAACTATTGGCACTGCCTGTGCTGCCGCTTTCTGCGAGACAACAACCGAAAAGCGCGCTGCAATCTTGGCGATTAGCTGGACAATTGCCGGCGCGCCTTTTTGCGACAGACCTTTTTTTGCCAGGTGCGCGGCGGCGTCTGAAATCGCTTTGGAGAGAGCCGCCCGTGCGGCAAAATAGCCAGTCTCCGACCCGTCATCACCGTTTGCTTTTCCACCCAGTGCCAGCACCTGCACACACTGAAGCTTGGCATCAGGACAACGCAGATCTTCACCTTCGCTGCGGGCGATGTCGGCAATGGAACGAAGCATGATCGCCGTCGAGATGGGAAGTTCAATCGCCAGCGCCGGCAGGCCGAATGCGCCGCCAGCGGCACCGGACGCTCCTGCGGCAATTTTGTGCCACCAGTTCGATGGCGATTCGCGCCCATCCTTATCCATCGTCAACAAGGCAACATCGAGCGCCTTCTCAATTGATTTGCGTGCAGCGGCATTAATTGCCCCGTTCCACGATTCAGGCAATCTTTTGAGCCCGGTTTCTATGGGCGTGCCGACCAGATTGCTGACTTTGGCAACGAGTCCGGGGTTTTCGAGGATAGTCTTTGCTGCCCGGAGGTCGTTTATTTCTGTGGGGGATAGTGCCATTAGAATGCTCCGTGATATATCCGCTTCCTTGCTTTAACGTATCAGGGATGAATATTACTGTAAAGCATGATATCTTTTCTGAAAATAGAGGATTGGCGGATGCCAACAGTTTTAAGGTCTGGACCATACAGGTTTTACTTCCACAGCCACGAAACAATTTAACGCCACATATTCATATTGATCGTGACGACAAGACAGCAAAATTCTGGATTAATCCTGCAGCCCTGGCATCAAGTGCCGGCTTTTCCCCTCGTGAACTGCGGACTATTCAACTTTTGGTAATTGAACACCGAACAATTTTGCTGGAGGGATGGAATGGGTACTTTGGCGCTTAAAGCAGATGAGCGGGTCAGAAACATACATATTGATGATGACGTAATAGCTGTAGACCTTATGGACGGCAGGAGCATATCTGTGCCGTTAACCTGGTATCCACGACTTGCCAACGCATCACAAAAAGCTCGTGAAAATTGGCAAACCAGTGGTGGTGGCTATGGCATCCACTGGCCTGAGATTGACGAAGACCTGAGTACCGAAGGGCTCCTGCGTGGTGCTCCTGCGCCTCGTTCTTCCTGTAAGTAAACGTAGCTTCCCTTAACCACAGGGACAGTAAGAGCCATGAAGGAGGCGGAGTTGGCTTGTCGATTAAGTGCCGATAGTCAACTGATCAACAACGTCACCTAATGCCTCACCTAATCCCGGGCACTATTTTTTTGTGAAAGCAATCCTCTCTTCCTCGCCGGTTGTACCACATCGCTAAACATTAGATATATCAAAATTCAGCGGGCGGAAGCCGGGAGATGCCCACGCAACAGCAAAGCTACATAAGCGAGCTGTTATTGTGACTGGAACTACCAAACTTTAGCCGCCAAACTTTTCACTTGAGGGTTTACAGCGTCTTGCCGGGTGGTATAGAGTAGCTGATGCTTATATCAATTTGCCTTCAAAAAAATTATTTGTCATTCCCGAGGTTGTAATCGGGAAGCCAGACTTTACAACTGGATGCCCGACAAAAGCATTCGGGCATGACACATGCTTTGATTAACTTGGCATTATAAGCCCGCCAAAGTCACACAGTTCTCACGAGGTGAACAAATGAAGAAGTTACTTATTATTCTGCTGCTGCTGGCAACGACAGCGTCTGCGCATGCCGCCGGACTGGCGGACAGAGTGCGGGAGCATACCCTGAAAAACGGCATGAAGCTCCTTTTGGTCGAACGGCACACCTCCCCTACCGTTGCCGCCTGGATCCGCTTCAAGGTCGGTGCAGTTGATGAAAGAAGCGATGAGCGCGGCATAGCGCATCTTCTCGAACATATGCTCTTCAAGGGGACGAAAACACTCGGCACCACCGACTATGCAGCTGAAAAGCTGCTCCTGGACAAAATAGAGGTCGTTGCCCAGCGTCTGCTGCTGGAGAAGGCAAGGCGCGAAAAAGGTGACCCGGAGCTGATCAAACAACTGGAAAGCGAACTCGCCGCCCTGGAGAAAGAGGCTGGCAAGTACGTTGTCAAAGAGGAGTTTGCCCAGCTTTACAACCGTAACGGCGGGGCAAACTATAACGCTTACACCAGCAGCGACGGCACAACCTATCTGATCAGCCTGCCGTCGAACAAGCTGGAGCTTTGGGCGGCAATCGAATCAGACCGGATGCAGAACGCCGTCCTGAGAGAATTCTACACCGAGAGAGCGGTTGTCATGGAAGAGCGCCGTCGCTCCTATGAAGCCGAACCGGAAGGGAAACTCTGGGAGACCTTCCTCGCCAGCTCTTTCAATGCCCACCCGATGGGACAGCCGGTTATCGGCTGGATGTCGGATATCGCCAACCTGACCCGCACCAAGGCCGAAGGCTTTCTCAAGCGTTACTATGCCCCGAACAACGCCATCATCGCCATTGTCGGCGACATCGACCCGGAAAAGGCCATCGCCCTGGTAGAGCGGTATTTCGGCCAGATCCCGCCCGGGACACCGGTCCCACCGGTTGCCGTGGAGGAGCCGCCGCAGCAGGGTGAAAAACGGATCGAAGTAATCGGTGATGCCGGAGCAGAGCTGATGATCGGCTATCACAAGCCGACCATCCCCCACCCTGACGAGCTGGTCTTCGACGTCATCAACATGATCCTTTCAGACGGCAGGACGTCGCGGCTCCATAAAAAACTTGTGGTCGAAAAACAGCTGACAACCGGCATCGGCGCCTTTTCCGCTCCCGGCCACCGCTACCCGAACCTCTTCATCATCTCGGCGACGCCGCGCGCGCCGCACACCGTTGCTGAAGTCGAAAGCGCGCTTTATGAAGAGATCGAACGACTGAAAAACGAGCCGGTAACGGAACGCGAGCTGCAGCAGATCATGAATAACCTGGAGTTTGAAGAGTCCCGGCAGATGCTCTCCATCGGCGGACTTGCCAGAAACCTCACCGAGTATGAGGCAACGACCGGAAGCTGGCGCTATCTCATCGAACACCGCCGTGACATTGCCAAAGTCACTCCCGAAGATGTCCAACGGGTGGCGAAAAAATACCTGACCAGAGAAAACCGTATTGTCGGCTTCATTACCAAACAGGAGGTAACCTCGAAATGAACCGGAGATATGGCCTGGCACTGCTACTCATAGTCACCTTTCTTGCCGGCTGCGCGTCAACATCACAGAACGTCGACCCGCGCAACCTCACCTACCCGCAGCTCAAGTTTGCCATTCCGAAGAGCGAACGGGTTACCCTGGAAAACGGCATTGTCCTCTACCTGCTGGAGGATCATGAGCTGCCCCTTGTCAGCCTCACCGCCTACCTGAAAACCGGCACTGTCTACGACCCGCCCCAGATGACCGGTCTGGCCGGCATCACCGGCGCCCTCATCAGGAGCGGCGGCACACTTTCGCTCACCCCTGACGCCCTCGATGCCGAGCTGGAGTTCATGGCATCCGCGATCGAGTCCGGCATCAGCGAAGAAAACGGCAGTGTCTCGCTAAGCACCCTCACGAAAAATCTCGACCGAACGCTGACTCTCTTTGGCGAAGTCATGCTCTCCCCCGGCTTCGACCAGGGGAGACTCGACCTGATGAAGAAAAACACCGTAGAGAGCCTCAGAAGACAGAACGACGACCCGAAGGGGATTGCCGGACGCGAGTTCAGAAAAGCGCTTTATGAAGACCATCCGCTCGGCAGGGTTGCCACCATTGCATCGATCAACCGGATAACCCGTGACGACATCAGCGCCTTCTACCGCAACGCCATGAAACCAGGCGGAATGATCATTGCCGCCAGCGGGGACTTTGACAGCAAGGCACTTGTTGAAAAATTAAACAGACTTTTTGGTAAATGGCAACCGGCGGCAACAGTAGCCCCACCAGTAGCCCAGCCCGATATTACCCCGGTAAAGCGGGTACTGCAGGTCAGCAAGAAAGTAAGCCAGTCGGTCATCAGGATGGGACATCTCGGTCTGGAAAAGAACAATCCGGATATTTACAGCGTCAGGGTCATGGACTACATCCTCGGCGGCGGCTTCACCTCAAGACTGACGCAGGAGATCAGATCGAATCAGGGTCTCGCCTACCATGCCGGCAGCAGATTCGATATCGGCCGGCGCTTCCCCGGCGTCTTCACCGCGGAAACAGAGACAAAATCCGCCTCGACGGCCAAAGCCATTACCCTGATAAAAGATATTATCGCCGGGATGACAACTGCGCCGGTTACCCAGGAGGAGTTGCAGCAAGCCAGGGAGTCAATCATCAACTCCTTCATCTTCGGCTTTACCAGAGCCGACTCCATTGTCAACCAGCAGGCCCGCATCGAATTTTTCGACTACCCGCAGGGGTATCTGGAAAACTACCGCGATAACATTGCCAGGGTAACTGCCGACGACATCCTGCGAGTAGCAAAAAAATACCTGCACCCCGAAGCGATGACCATCATGGTTGTAGGTGATGAGACCAAATTTGACCAGCCGCTCTCCGTTTTCGGCGAGGTGAAAGAGATAACTCTGGAAAACGGCCAATAGCCTGATGGCGCGACAATCAGGTTGCCTGCAACAATGCAGGCAACCACGTCGGGGCGGCATTCATGACGCCCGCATTCATGACGCCCGCAAAAATGATGACGAATAATGGCACGACAATCAGGGCGCGAGGGCGCGACAATCAGGGCGCGATGAATCAGGGCGCGATGAATCAGGGCGCGATGAATCGCGCCCCTACGGAAAACAAATGTCTTTCAACCCGGACATCCATCACCGCCATTCCATTCGCCTGAAGAATCACGATTATTCCCAGGCCGGCGCGTATTTTGTGACATTATGCGTATGGCAGCGTGAATGTCTGTTTAGCGACATTGTGGATGGCGTATTGGCATTGAATAAAATGGGGGAAACAGTAGATTCGATCTGGCGCAACCTGCCGGGACATTACGAAAATTCGAATCTGGATGAATATGTAATCATGCCGAATCATTTTCACGGAATCGTCAACATTGTAGGGGCGCAATTCATTGCGCCCGAAAGCACAGGCAACCACGTAGGGGCGCAATTCATTGCGCCCAGCGAAGACGCCAACAAGAAGATTAACCGGGGTTCGATGAATCAGGGCGTCATGAATGCCGCCCCTACGGTTGGCGAAATTGTGCGTGGGTTTAAAGCACGTTGCACCCATTCAATCAACCGAATCCGCAACAATCCCGGTTGTCCGGTATGGCAACGAAATTATTACGAACGGATCATCAGAAATGACGACGAATTATCACGCGCACGCGAATATATCGTTAACAACCCCATGAAATGGGCATTAGACAAGGAAAATCCGATGAATCGCGGGTAACAAACGTAGGGGCGGCATTCATGACGCCCGCATTCATGACGCCCGCATTCATGACGCCCGCAAAAATGATGACGAATAATGGCACGACAATCAGGGCGCGATGAATCAGGGCGCGATGAATCGCGCCCCTACAATTACCGCACCAGCTTCGACAGCTTCTTGAACTCGTCGGTGCCGGCAACTTTCAGCAGCTGAAACAGCGCCGCCTCGGTCGAGGTAATCACTGCCCCGGCGTCCCGTGCCGTATCGACACCCACCAGCCAGTTCTCCTTCTTGCGGCTCATGACCGCATCGCGGACAAGATGGACGACAAACCCGGCATCCAGCAGCTCCAGCACGGTCTGCAGCACGCAGACGTGGCACTCCATGCCGACGACGATCACCTGTTTTTTCCCCAGAGCTTTCATCTTCGCCATGAAGACAGGGTCGCCGCAGCAGCTGAAGGTCATCTTCTCCAGCGCCGGTTCAGCAAGCCTGTTTTTCAGCTCCGCCACCGTCTCGCCCAGCCCTTTTACATACTGCTCGGTGGCCACCACCGGAATCTTCAGCTCATTCGCCGCATCCAGCAGAATCCCGGCATTGGTCGCAAGCTGGCGCAGCACCTTCTCATTCATCGCCAGGCAAAGTTTTTCCTGAACATCTATCACCACCAGTGCCGCACTCCCTGCATCGAGAAAGAACTTATCCTTAATCCTCATGGCAAACCTCCTGATATTTATCATGTAACGGACAGGAATCTTAACAGCCCGCCGTAAAGAAAGCAATCGCCTGATATTGACTTCTCCAGTTTTTGAAATGTTATTACAAGCTGCCCCGCTGACTTGCTAATCAGCAATAATCAGTTAAAATTGCTTAAATATTTCCGCGGAATCTGCTGTTTCTGCTTTGTTGCTGAAACACGTTCAAACAGGACAAAAGAAGAGTTTATGGCTTAAGCGGGAGAGGCTATGAAAAAAATACTTGTCATAGATGACGATGCGCAGTTCAACAGGATGGTCTGCGTGATACTGACGCAGGCAGGCTATGAAACAAGTTCCGCCCCTGACGGTGACGCCGGGTTGAAGCTGTTCCGGCAGGAACGTCCCGACCTGGTGATAACCGACATCTACATGCCTGAAAAAGAAGGGCTGGAAACTATCATGGAGCTGAGAGCCGCCGACAGGGAAATCAAAATACTGGTCATGTCCGGAGGCTCGCCCCAGTTGAAAATGGCAGAGATGTTCACTATGGCGGAGCTGTTCGGCGCCGATGCCATGCTGCCCAAACCGTTCGCCATAGAAACCTTCCTGAAAACCGTCAGCGGCCTGCTGGAAGAAGAGCCGGACCATTAACTGTATTGCTGCACTGTCCGGTCGGCATTCAACCGGGAATAATTACAAGGGGACATGCAAAAGGAGCTGGCCGCCAAGGTGCGGGAGACTCCGGAGTGAGGAAAAACAGGTCAGCGCCGACAGGTATTGGACTGATCATTGCGAATATGTTAACCAGGGGGGGAAAGATGAAACCTGCCAAACCGCATGATGCCGCACTGGGACGCCAGGCAGAAGAGCGACTGCAAAGCCGGATGCCTCCAGCCAATGCTTCGCCAGCAGCAGCGGAAGCGCTACGCCTCCTGCACGAGCTGCAGGTCCACCAGATCGAGCTTGAGATGCAGAACGAGGAGCTGCGGGTGGCGCTGACAATGGTGGAAAAGCTGCAGGAGAGCGAAGAAGAGCTTCTCCGCTCGCAGAATTTCAGCCAGAGCATTCTGGAGACCACGGCCAACCTGATTTACATCTATGCTATCCAGGAAAACCGCAATATTTACTCCAACCCCTGCATGCTCCAGATCCTGGGCTACTCGCCCGAAGAGGTACGCGACCAGGGAGAGGAACTCTTCGCCAACATCCTGCACCCGGAAGACTTTACCAGTGTGGGCGAGCATCACCGCCGCCTCGCCTCTGCTCCCGATCATCAGGTGCTGGAGGTGGAATACCGGATGAAGCATGCCAAGGGGCAGTGGATAACCCTGCGCAGCCGGGACAAGGTCTTTGTCCGTGATGAGCTGGGAATGGTCAGGGAGATCATCGGCACTGCCGAGGACATCACCGCCCGCAAACAGGCGGAGGCGGAGCAAGATAAACTTGAAAAGCAACTGATCCAGTCACAGAAGATGGAGGCAGTGGGACGGCTGGCAGGTGGTGTGGCCCACGACTTCAATAACATGCTCGGGGTTATCCTCGGTCATGCGGAGCTGGCGTTGATTAAGATGAGCCCGGAGCAGCCGCTCTTTGACGGGCTGCAGGAGATTCGCAAGGCTGCCGAGCGCTCTGCCGAGCTCACCCGTCAATTGCTGGCCTTTGCCCGCAAACAGACAATAATGCCCAGGGTGCTCGACCTTAACGAGACCGTAGACGGGATGCTGAAAATGCTCGGGCGGCTCATCGGTGAGGATATTGATCTGGTCTGGCTTCCGGGAGAAAACCTTGCGCCGCTGGAAATGGATCCCAGCCAGATTGACCAGGTACTGGCGAATCTCTGCGTCAACGCGCGCCATGCCATAGCCGGCACCGGCAGGATCATTATCGAGACGGAAAACGTCTGCCTGGACGGCAAATACTGTGCCGACCATTCCGGCTTTGTCCCGGGCGATTATGTGGCGCTCTTTGTGAGTGACACCGGCTGCGGCATGAACAAGGAAACCCAGGAGGTTATCTTCGAGCCGTTCTTCACCACCATGAAAACAGGCGAGGGTACCGGACTGGGGCTGGCCACGGTCTATGGCATCGTCAAGCAGAACAGCGGCTTCATCGAAGTCGCCAGTGAACCGGGTCAAGGGACAACCTTCAGTATCTTCCTCCCTGCGCATGCCGGCAGCTGCGCACAGCTCCGGACAGAGGAGCCGGGAGAAAGCATCGGTTGCGGCGAAGAAACCGTGCTGCTGGTTGAGGACGAACCGACGCTCCTGACCATGAGCAAAATCATGCTGGAAACGCTTGGCTACCGGGTAATAGCGGTAAGCAGGGCAGAGCAGGCCGTCGAACTGGTCGAAAAACATGGCGGAGAAATCCAGCTGCTGATCAGCGACGTGATCATGCCGGCGATGAACGGCCGTGATCTGTCCAAAAGGCTGCTGGCAATCAACCCGCAGCTTAGGTGTCTCTTCATGTCAGGTTATACTGCCGACATCATTACCAACCACGGTGTGCTGGGCAAAGGGATGCATTTCATCCAGAAGCCGTTTTCAAGGAAGGAACTGGCGGAGAAGATCCGCAAAGCTTTGGCATGAGAACAACAACTTAGATCCGTGTCATCGGTGTGAAGCCAGAACCTTCTATGCTTTATGTTTTGTAAATGAGGAGTGCTGATATGGACAACAGCGGAACCATTCTGGTAGTTGATGATACCCTGCAGTCACTGGAACTGCTGACAGATGCCCTGACTGCCAAGGGGTACGAGGTCCGTCCGGCAAGCAGCGGTGAACTGGCGCTGGCATCAGCAGTTGCCGACCCTCCCGAGCTGGTTCTGCTGGACATCCGCATGCCCGGCATGGATGGTTTCGAGGTGCTGCGCTTGCTCAAGGGGAACAAAAAGCTCTGCCATATTCCGGTAATACTGATCAGTGCAGCTACGGAGGTTAAAGAGCGCGCCACCGGATTCAGGCTGGGAGCAGTAGACTTCATCCCCAAGCCGTTTCAGAAGGAGGAGCTGCTGGCGCGTGTCCGTACCCATCTTGAGCTGAGCCGCTTGAATATACTGCTTAAACAGCAGGCTGATGATCTGCACCATGCCAATAAGTCTCTGCAGGAGGAAATGGCAGGGAGACAAAAGGCAGAAAACATCATGCGCGAAAGCGACATCAAGTTCCGCACCGTGGTCGAAACTGCACCCGTAGCCATCTTCATCCAGACGAATAATTGCTTTGCCTATGTCAATCCGGCGACCGTCGAGCTATTCGGCGCCGCCTCTCCTGATGAACTGCTCGGCAAGCCGGTTATTGAAAGGTTCCGTCCCGATTCATACGCTCATATCAGTGAACGGCTCCAGCTTCTGAATGAAGAACGTC
This sequence comes from Geobacterales bacterium, assembly GCA_038206285.1. Taxonomy (GTDB): domain Bacteria; phylum Desulfobacterota; class Desulfuromonadia; order Geobacterales; family DSM-12255; genus VEOV01. The sequence goes on along the minus strand of JBBRBA010000032.1, from coordinate 14,219 downwards.
AGGCGTTGTCTACCGACGAAAGCGTCTGCTTGAAGCTCGACGGCTCAACTTTTTACCTCGAGATTTCTGCTGTGCCGCTAACTTATCAGGGGCAGAACGGGGCGCTGGTATTTGCCAGGGACATAAGCAAGCGCAAGCGGGCGGAAGAGTCACACCTCCTGCTGGAACAGCAGATGCTTAATACCCAGAAACTCGAGAGTCTCGGGGTGCTGGCCGGCGGCATTGCCCATGATTTCAACAACATCCTGATGACGATCATGGGGAATGCAAGCCTGGCGCTGATGCGCCTTGGCCATGACTCACCGGCAGCGGATAATCTTCGCCAGATTGAGCAGGCAACTGACAAGGCGGCCAACCTGGCGCAACAGATGCTGGCTTATTCCGGCAAGGGCAAATTTGTCGTCGAATCGCTTGACCTCAGCCATCTTGTCGAAGAAATGACACAGATGCTTGAGGCGTCAATTTCCAAGAATGCACTGCTCCACTTCAACTATTACCAGGGTTTGCCAATGGTCGAAGCCGATGCAACCCAGATGCGGCAGATCATCATGAATCTGGTGATCAATGCGTCGGAGGCGATCGGCGACAAGGGGGGCATTATCGCCATCACCACCGGAGCGATCGATTGTGACCGCTCCTTTTTGAACAGTGCCTGGCTGGAGGAGCAGCTTCCTGAAGGGCCTTATGTTTTCCTTGAAGTGGCCGATACCGGCTGCGGCATGGAGCAGGAGACCGTTTACCGCCTTTTTGACCCGTTTTTCACCACAAAGTTTACCGGCAGAGGGCTCGGTATGGCGGCAGTGCTCGGTATTGTCAGAGGGCACAGGGGAGCGATAAAAGTCCACAGCGAACCGGGCAAAGGGAGTTCCTTCAAGGTGCTGTTGCCGGCGGTGAACCTGCCGCCGGAACCGGCAAAAGCCGCTGTTACTGACGATGGCTGGCAAGGGAGCGGCACGGTGCTGCTCGTGGACGATGAAGAGATGGTGCGGGCAGTCGGCAAGCAGATGCTGCAGGCGCTCGGCTTCGAGGTGCTGCTGGCTGCTGACGGTCTGCAGGCGTTGTCCGTTTTCACGGCGAACCGCAATATCAGCCATGTGATCCTGGATCTGACCATGCCGCACCTCGGGGGAGAGGAGACCTTCCGGGAACTGCGGCGGCTTGACCCTGAAGTGCGAATTATCATGTCCAGCGGTTACAACGAGCAGGAAGTGACGGAGAAGTTTGCCGGCAAGGGGCTGACCGGCTTCATTCAGAAACCGTATACCCTGAAGGCGTTGCAAGAGGTTTGCAGAAAATGACCGGTTGAACTAAAGGTGACAGGAAAATATCGCAGGCAACTCTCGTGAGGGAAAGGACTCCCTCTTTTAAGCTATCCGCCAGATGCTTACAATCAGGCAGGATAGAGGGGGATCATGAACGAACTCATCTTCATTGGCCTGATTAACAATGCCGCCCTGTTGCTGGCGCTCGGCCTTATCTACGACAGCCTCTACCGGAGAAACCGCTCGCCCGGCTCCACTGTCTACCAGATTGTATCCGGTCTCTGCATCGGTGGGATGGCCATAATGCTCATGGTTACCCCGGTAAAGCTGGAAGCAGGCATCATATTTGACACCCGCACCATTCTTCTCGGCGTGGCCAGCCTCTATTTCGGCGCTGTCCCCGCTTTTATTGCCATGGCCACTGCTGCTGCCTACCGGCTCTATCTTGGCGGCAGCGGCGCCCTTATGGGGGTGGCCACCATCATCTCCGCCGGCCTCATCGGTCTGCTCTGGAGACACTACCGCTGCCGCGGGTCACGGGATTTATCCCTGGCCGAACTGTATCTCTTCGGCCTTGTCATTCATGCCGTCATGTTGCTCTGCATGCTGTTTCTTCCCCGGGAGCTTGTCCGGGCATTCTTCAGCAACCTGGCCCTGCCGGTGATCCTCATCTTTCCGGTCGCAACAGCCCTGTTGGGAACTCTTCTCGCCAATCGCCAGAAGCGATACCTTGTTGAGGAAGATCTGCGCAAGAGCGAGGAGGAATTCAAGGCAATAGCCAATTACGCGGCAAGCTGGGAAGCCTGGTTTGATTCAGCGGGAAAGCTGAAATGGATGAATCCTTATTCGGTAAAACTGACGGGGTACAGCCCGGAAGAATATATAGCTGCAGAAGACTATTTATCCATGACGATTGCTGCCGAAGACAGGGCCGTGGCTCTGGAAAATTTAAGGGAGCCATCCAAGGCAACAGTGGCGACAACCTGGAAATCCGTAGTCTGCGCAAAGACGGTTCAAACTTCTGGGTATCCGTTTCCTGGCAACCGATCTTTGATGCTCAGGGTCGTTCTCTCGGTTTTCGCACCAGTGCGCAGGACATCACCGTGCGCAAGCGGATCGAAGAGACCATCCGCCAAAGCGAAGATAAATTCGCAACGGCTTTTGATAACATCCCCCTGATGATGGCCATCAGCCGGCTGGAAGATGGCACCTATCTGGATGTGAACAAGAAGTTTTGCGAATTAACCGGTTACCGGCGGGACGAGATTATCGATAAAAAGTCGCCCGACCTTGGCATTATGTCCCCGGAGGATCGTCAGCGACTGTTGCAGGAGTTGCAGCAACTGGGCCACATCTCCGGAGTCGAGTCCAGACTGTCCACAAAAGCCGGCAAACAGATCACCGCCGTCTTATATGGTGAATTCATCACCATTGACAATAACCGGCGCCTGCTTTCCATTGCACTGGACGTTACCGAACACCGGCAGCTCGAACAGCAGCTCCGCCAATCACAGAAGATGGAAGCAGTCGGCCAGTTGGCCGGCGGCGTGGCCCATGATTTCAACAACATTCTTTCGGTGATCATGGGTTACGCCCATATGCTTAAGATGGGGCCCGGACTGAATCTGCAGCATATGGAAAAAATAGATCATATTATTGCCGCCTCCGAAAAGGCAGCGCAGTTGACAAGCGGTCTGCTCGCCTTCAGCCGCAAGCAGGTGCTCACTTTGCATACCGTCAACCTGAACGATATTGTCCTGCATCTGGAGAAGTTCCTGGTGCGCGTCATTGGCGAAGATATACATCTGCAGTCGATTGTGCATCAAGTTGAACTGCCGGTAAATGTTGACAGCAGTCAGATCGAACAGGCACTGATCAATCTGGCCACCAATGCCCGCGATGCCATGCCGCAAGGAGGTCTGCTGATCATAGAGACAGGGCTCCAGGAGGTAGATGCCTCGTTCGCCCATGCCCTCGGCTACGGCCGGGCAGGCAGCTATGCCGTCATTACGGTCACCGACAATGGTACCGGCATGAATGAAGAGACCCGGAAGAAAATCTTCGAGCCGTTTTTCACCACCAAAGAGACCGGCAAGGGTACCGGCCTTGGCCTGGCGATTGTCTACGGCATCATCAAGCAGCACAACGGTTTTATCAATTTCTCCAGCGAACCGGGCAAAGGGACCGTCTTCCGCATTTACCTGCCGCTGATGGAAAAGAAGGGGTTGCCGGTTGAAGAGCAGAGCGCACCGGATCCGCCCAAAGGGGGGGGAGAAACCATCCTCGTGGCCGAGGATGATCCTGCCGTGCGCAAGCTGGTGGCGGCTGTTCTGACTGAGTACGGCTACGATGTCATACTTGCCGAAGACGGCAGAGAAGCAGTCGCGCAGTTCTCTGCCAACCGTGAGAGGATACGGCTGATCCTGATGGACATGATCATGCCCGGACAGAGCGGTAAAGCGGCAGCGGACGAGATCAGAAAGCTGTATCCGCAGACGAGGATTCTCTTCACCAGCGGCTATACTGCCGACTTCATCAAAAGTCGCGGTGTCGTTGAGCAGGGTGAAGAGCTCATCATGAAGCCGGTTCAGCCGCTGGAGCTGCTGCGCCGGGTGCGGGAAATGCTGGACAGGTAAGTTTTCGAAAGTGACGAGTGAAGAGTGACACAAACCAAAGGAGGAACAGATGAACGGTCAGCCTTCTCTTAGGTTCCCTTTCCATATAGTTGTCATCTATTGCATCACCGGTTCGATGTGGATTCTTTTTTCCGACATGCTGGTGGGGAAATTATTCCCGGTTGAGTTTTTCGAAGTCATCTCCATTGTCAAGGGGTGGCTGTTCATTATTGTAACAGCCGCCATTCTGGCCCTGTTGCTGCTGCGCCATCAGAGGACGCAGGCAGCTCTGGAGAGACGGCTGCGGGAGATCATCAATAACCTCCCCAGTATCCTCTATGTATTCGACCGGAACGGGAAGTTACTGCTATTCAACCGGGCCATGGCCGATCTCTTCGGCCTCGACCCTGAGAACCACCAGGGAAAGAGCCGGGAGGATCTCGGTATCTATTCCGGAACGGCTGGCGAACACCGGGCCAACGAACTTCGAGTCTTTCAAACGAAGCAGCCGCTGATTATTGAGGAGGAAATCCTTCAGGCGGACGGTCTCCACACCTATCTGACCGTCAAGTTTCCTCTCACCGGCAGAGATGACTCCATTGAGGCGGTCTGCGGGGTATCCACCGATATCACCGAGCGCAAACAGCTTGAGGAGCAGCTGCGCCAATCGCAGAAGATGGAAGCGATCGGCCAGCTTGCCGGCGGCATGGCTCACGATTTCAACAACATCCTTTCGGTAATCATCGGTTACGGTTACATGCTGCAGCTGGGGACGAATCTGGATGCCCAGCAACAGGAAAAAATCGATCATATCATAGCCGCTGCCGAGAAGGCAGCCCAGCTGACCAGGGGGCTGCTCTCCTTCAGCCGCAAGCAGGTACTGACCCTGCAAACCGTCAATCTCAACGATATTGTGCTCTCTTTCCAGAAGTTCCTGAAACGGCTCATCGGCGAAGATATCCATTTGCAAGCCATTCTTAATGAAAATGAACTGGCGGTCAGCGTCGACAGCGGTCAGATCGAACAGGTACTGGTAAACCTGGCCACCAATGCCCGCGACGCCATGCCGCACGGAGGACTGTTGACCATAGAGACGGAACTCGAGGAGGTCGCTGCTGCGTTCGCCCATGCCCACGGCTCTGAAAAGGCAGGCATCTATGCCGTTATTACTGTTTCCGACAGCGGCAACGGCATGAGTGAAGAGACTAAGCAACGAATCTGCGAACCTTTCTTCACCACCAAAGAGACCGGAAAAGGGACCGGCCTCGGCATGGCGATCGTCTACGGAATCATCAAGCAGCACAACGGCTTTATGACTCTCTACAGCGAAGCGGACAAAGGGAGCACCTTCAGGATATACCTACCCCTGGTCAAGCGGGAGCCGGTTGTGACTGCAGAGCTTACCGCGCCGGCTACCCCGGAAGGGGGGGAGGAAACCATCCTCGTCGCAGAAGATGATCCCACCGTGGGCAAGCTGGTGGCCAGCATCCTGACTGAGTTTGGTTATAAGGTTATTCTGGCTGCGGATGGAGAGGCTGCCGTCGAAAAGTTCGTGGCAAACCAGGGGAGTATCGGGCTGGTGCTGATGGACATGATCATGCCGAAACAGAGCGGCATGGCGGCAGCAGCAGCGCTCAGGAGGCTGCAGCCGGAGGCGAAAATTCTCTTTACCAGCGGTTATACCGCCGATTTTATCAAGGAGCGCGGCGGGTGCGAGGAAGGGATAGAGCTGATCATGAAGCCGGTGCAGCCGCTGGAGCTGCTGCGCAAGGTGCGGGAGATCCTGGATCGGTAAGAAGAGTGAAGAGTGAAGATTTCCACCATCAGGTTGCGTTGCACCATATGCATGATAGGGTTAAAGTGTTCGACAGCAAAGAAAGATTGAGCCCGGCTACGCGCAGCGCCTCTGCAACAATGTTGCGTCGTTGGCAATGTACGAAGCCGTACGGGAGGAACTGAAGTTATGAGCGCACCTGAACGGAAAGTGGTAGTTGTGGTTGATGATGACCCCTATGTCCTCGACAGTGTTTCCACCCTGCTGCAGATATCCGGATTCGAGGTAAAGCCGTTCGACGGCGGGGAGAAAGCGCTGGCAGCTCATGCGCTGGAGGGGAGCGATCTCGTTCTCACGGATGTAAACATGCCGTCCATGACCGGGATCGAATTGTTGCGCAAAATCCGGCAGATGGATCCGGAGATGCCGGTAATACTGATGACCGCCTACGCAGAGCTGAACATCGCTGTCTCGGCGATAAAGGAAGGGGCTTTCGATCTGATAATCAAGCCTTACTCCCCGGCACACCTTATCCATGCCGTTGACAAGGGGATCAACTTCCGCTGGCTCCGTCGTCTGGAGAAGAATTACAAGGAAGAGCTTGAGGCCACGGTTGCCAAAAGGACGCAGGAGCTTGCCGAGGCCTTCGCCATGCTTAGGGCAATGAGTATTGAGAGTATCGAAAAGCTCACCAAGGCAGCGGAGCTGCGCGATGAAGATACCGGAGCGCATATCGCCAGAATCGGCATTTATGCCGAGAGGCTTGCCAAAGTGCTCGGAGCGGACGAGGAGTTCAGAAACAACATACTGATGGCAGGCGCCATGCATGATGTCGGCAAGATAGGAATCCCGGACTCTATCCTGCTTAAACAGGGGCCGTTGACTGCCGACGAATTTGAAATAATCAAAACCCATACCACAATCGGTGAGAAGATTCTTGTCGGCTCTCAATTCCCGATGCTGCGGATGGCAGCATCCATTGCCGTTTCCCATCACGAGCGGTGGGACGGTACCGGCTACCCCCACAGGCTTAAAGGAGAGGAAATCCCGCTGGAAGGGAGGATTGTCATGCTGGTGGATCAGTATGACGCTCTAAGGAGCAAAAGGGTATACAAGGATGCATTTTCCCACGAGAAGACCTGTTCAATCATCCTGGAGGGGGATGGCCGGACCATGCCGGCCCATTTCGACCCTGCTGTCCATGATGCCTTTCGCCGGACGCATCTCGATTTTATGGCTGTCTATGAATCGAAGAAGAATTGACGCCGCCATGGCAACCAGGCGTCATTTGCGGATGAAAACTTTTAGCGGAGAAAAGCCCTGTTGACCGGGAAACACGCCTCTGTTAAACTCCGGCTTGATTTTTTTTACAACATTTTCAGGAGGGGTCCATCATGAAGAAGCATTTTTTATTACTGACTGTCTTGATTGTCATGACTGCAGCAGAGGCATTTGCCTGGAATATTCGTCTGCCAGCCGGTTATGGCCAGAGTGAATTCAAGGATCTGACCAGAGAGCTTGGCAGCGCCATTGCCTACCGGAACCTGGCGCCGGCCGCGCCGCTCGGCATCACCGGCTTTGACGTGGCTGTCCAGGCATCGGCCATCAATATCGAAAACAACAGTGACTACTGGAAACGTGCTACCGGTGACAATGCCCCGAGCTACATAGGCTACCCGTCTGTCCGGGTGCGCAAGGGCCTGCCGTTCGGCATTGACGTCGGCGCCATGTATACCTACGTATATGATACCGACATCCAGGTTTATGGCGCTGAAATAAGCAAGGCGATTCTTGAAGGGGGCGTGGCATCACCGGCTCTTGGCGTGCGCGCTACCTACACCAGACTTGCCGGCATAGATGACATCAGTCTGCAGACCGCCGGCTTCGATGCCACCATCAGCAAGGGTTTTCTCATCCTCACGCCGTATGCCGGCGCCGGAATGGTCTGGATCGACGGCAAGTATGACGGCAACATGGCAACACTCAGCAGTGAAAGCATGTGGCAGCCACGCGGCTTTGTCGGCGTCAAGATCTCGCCGCTGCCGCTTATCGGCCTTACCGCCGAAATGGAGTATGCCGCCCGGCCGATCTATTCCCTGAAACTCGGCGTCAGCTTTTAAATCAAGTTTACTTTCAAGTTTGCATCGATAAGGCCTCCGGGGTTGTTTAAACCCCGGAGGTCTGTCGTATTAACGGATCACATGGCAAATAACCTCCTCGATTACGACCTCATCCACGAAGCTGCCTACCGCCTTAAAAAGCGTATCAGGCAGACCGAACTTATCTACTCCCACCATTTCAGTGAGCGCCTGGGCATTCCGCTCTGGTTCAAGTGCGAAAATCTGCAGCGAACCGGCGCGTTCAAGATTCGCGGCGCCATGAACTTCATGACCTCCATGCCGAAAGAATCCCTGAAAGGCGGCGTCATCACTGCCTCTGCGGGCAACCATGCCCAAGGGGTCGCATTTTCGGCAGATCTGCTCGGCGTCAACGCAACCGTTTACATGCCGGAAAGCACGCCACCGCAAAAAGTCTTTGCCACGCGTGACTATGGTGCTGAAGTTGTGCTTAGCGGCCGCAATTTTGATGAGGCTTACGCCGCCGCAGTGGTGGCCGGGAAAACCAGCGGGGCGCTCTTTGTCCATCCGTTTGACGATTATCTGGTAATGGCGGGACAGGGAACGATCGGGCTGGAGATTCTGGCGGAGATGGCGGATGTCGCCAATATCCTCGTGCCGATAGGCGGCGGCGGGCTCATCGCCGGGGTGGCGACCGCTATCAAGGAGACCCATCCCCATGTCAGAATTATCGGCGTGGAAGCAATGGCCGCACCTGGCATGTACAACTCTGTCCAGAAGGGTAAAATTCTGGAAACACCGCTTACCGTCAGCCTTGCCGACGGCATTGCCGTCAAAAAAGTCGGCAGCAACACCTTCCCGATAGTACAGAGTCTGGTGGATGAGATCGTACTGGTGGGGGAAGAGGATATTTCGCTGGCCATTGTCTCTCTGCTGGAGCGAACCAAGCTGCTGGTCGAAGGGGCAGGAGCGGTGCCGCTGGCGGCGCTGCTTTCAGGAGCGGTGAAAAACCTTGCCGGCAAGACCGTCTGCCTGCTCTCCGGCGGCAATATTGACGTCAAGACCATCTCTGTAGTGGTTGAGCGTGGTCTGGTGGCGGCAGGACGCTATCTGAAGCTGAAGATCGAGCTTGATGACGTCCCGGGGGCGCTGGCAAAACTGGCAACCGAGATTGCCAGAGCGCGCGCCAATATCTCGATAATCACCCATGACCGCCGCTCCAAATCTTTGCCGATCGGCAAGACCGAGGTACTTATCGAACTGGAGACGCGCGGCTATGAACATATCAGTGAAGTTGTCAGCTACCTGCAGGAGACCGGTTATCATGTGGAGACGCTACAATAGAGGAAAATCAAAACCGGAAGACAATTAACGCTGAGGCGCAGAGACGCAAAGGAAATCAAAGACTTATAAATCGTCCTGATTAGTGCCAATCTTCAGCTAGCCCCCAAACTGTCATTCCCGAAGCGATTCTGATCGGGAATCCAGCTTATAACCGATTGAAATCATGGATCCCCGATAAAGACATTCGGGGAACAATCTATAATAGCTGAAGATCAGGGCTAATCAGGTAAATCGTTATGTTTCTGTTTTTCTCTGCAGCTGCATTCCAAATCCTTTCACTGCATAAATGTTCGCCGCAGAAACTCGCCCGTTCTAACAGCAGGAGACTTTTCATCACGCAGTTCCGGCCGTTCGAGATCGGCCGGGCTGTCCAGGTCATACCAAAGCGGCAGCATCCCTATCCCCAGGCCTGAATCCATCGCCTTTGCAGCGCTCATGGCAAGAACAGCGGCACTGCTCCAGGGGATATCCGTGAACAACTCGTCCCGGACCCTCTTCAGCGCCAGAAGATAGTATCCCCCGTCGGCAGAAGGTCCAAAAACCACATCAGTATGCTCATACCCAAGCCGGGTGAATGCTTCGTAAACGTACTCTGCCGGTAAATCTGGCGAATCGCTGCCGATTATGGCAACTTCCCGGAAACCGCAGCTGAAGATCTCGGCAAACGCCCGGCTCATCCTCTCGCCCAGATTCCCACCCTGCTGCGGCGCCGCAGGAATGCCGGCGGCAGCCGTTGCGAAATAACCGGCAGCGCCGGGATCATCCTGGAAAAAGATGAACAGTTTTACGCCGGCAAGCGTCTGCGCCATCGTCAGGGTATCCTGCAGCATGCACGCGTAGAGTTCGGCAGCGCCTTGCGGGGTCAAAGAGTCTGCAAGACGGGTTTTTACAGCTCCGGGGAGAGGTTGTTTCGCAAATATTATCAGGGCGCGGGAGGCATCAGCCGCCATATTGGCACAGAAAGTTATCAACAACAGCTCCGGCAGATGAGTTATTTAATTACAGCTAGTTAGAAGGATGGCCTTATCATAAATAAAAGCAAATGAAAGTAAAAAATTTAGCTTTATCCACAGTTTCGGCAGTTATCAACAGCTTTATCAACAGGGGTTGTTTAAGAGGGTGAATTACGGTTTCTTACACCTTTCTATGCAGGCGTAAGCAGAATGTTTGTGGATCGATTCGAAATTTTCCACCTCCACACTGAACCAGGTGATGCGGTTATCTATGGTCAGCTTCTCGGTAACTTCGCGGACGATATCCTCGACAAACTTCGGGTTTTCATAGGCCTTTTCGGTGACATACTTCTCGTCAACCCTCTTCAGCAGCGAGTATACAGGACTTGAACCGCAGCTTTCGATCATGGCTACCAGTTCCTCGATCCAGATAAAGCTGTCATAACGGACACGCACCGCAATATTGGAGCGCTGGTTATGCGCTCCGTAGGCGGACAACTCCTTGCTGCAGGGGCAGAGCGAAGTGACCGGAATCCTGATACCGAGCACGAAGTCAAACTCCCTTCCCAGGGTCGCACAGAATGAGCAGGTATACTCCATCAGGCTCTTTGCCCTGGATACCGGCGCCTTTTTCTCGATGAAGTAGGGGAACTCCATTTCCAGATGCGCTGTCGAGGCGCCGAGCTTCTTCTTCATCTCCTGCAGTATGGTCTCCAGCTGGTCGAGCGCAATCTCTTCGCGATAACTGTTCAGTATCTCGATGAACCGGCTCATGTGCGTCCCCTTGAACTGGTGGGGAAGATCGACATACATGTTGATTCTGGCGATCGTATGCTGGAACTTCTTCTGCCGGTCCATGACGACGATCGGATAGGAGATGTCCTTGACGCCGACCTTGTCGATGGCGATGTTGCGGCTGTCGTGGGTTTTTTGTATGTCTTTCATAGGCACCTTCAATAGCATTAATTAGCTTAGCGTCGCAACTATTTCCCGGAAACTGTTCAGTCCGGCCTCCACGTTTTCAATAATCTCTGCCGCCAGATCGTCCGGCTCCGGCAGATTGTCCAGATCGGCAAGGCTCTTGTCCTTGAGCCAGAAGATGTCGAGGCTTGTCTTGTCCCGTGCTACGATCTGCTCACGGGTGTACTTGCGCCAGCGCCCTTCGGGGTTGGCTGTGGCGTCCCATGTTTCCTTACGCTCATGGCGATTGAACGGGTTGTAGCAGGCGATGAAATCCTTCAGGTCATCATAGCGCAGCGGTTTCTTTTTCAAAGTGTGGTGGACGTTGGTCCGATAATCGTAAAACCAGATGTCTTTGCTCCAAGGCTTCGGGCTTGCCTCGCGGTTATCGAAAAACAGGACGTTTGCCTTGACGCCGTTGGCGTAAAAGATGCCGGTCGGCAGGCGGAGGATGGTGTGCAGTTCGGTGGTCTCCAGCAGTTTCTTCCTGACCGTTTCCCCTGCCCCACCCTCAAACAGCACGTTGTCCGGCACCACCACGGCAGCCCGCCCGGTTGTCTTGAGCATGGTGCGGATATGCTGGACGAAGTTCAGCTGCTTGTTCGAGGTCGTGGCCCAGAAATCCTGGCGGTTGTAGGTGAGATCGTCCTTCTCCTGTTCGCCGTCATCGTTGGTAAAGCTCATGGAGCTTTTCTTACCAAACGGTGGATTGGTCAGGACAAAGTCGTAACGCTTGCCGTTATCGGCCACCAGCGAATCGTTGGGCGAAATCATGCTGTCGCCGTCAACTTCGCCGATATTATGCAGGAACATGTTCATCAGGCAGAGCCGCCGGGTGTTGGCGACGATTTCATTGCCGGCAAAGGTATCAAACTTGAGAAACTCCTTCTGCTTCTTGTCCAGAGGGTAGCTGTCCACCAGAAAATCGTAGGATCGCAGAAAGAAGCCACCGGTACCGCTGGCCGGGTCGGCAATGGTCTTGTTCGGCTCGGGACGAACGCACTCCACCATGGCCCGGATCAGGGCGCGGGGGGTGAAGTACTGCCCGGCGCCCGACTTGGTATCCTCGGCGTTCTTTTCCAGCAGCCCTTCGTAGATATCCCCTTTGACATCCGCCCCCAGCATCACCCAGTTGGTGTCGTCCACCATGTCGATGAGGCGGGAGAGCTTTGCCGGGTCTTGAATCTTGTTCTGCGACTTGGTGAAAATCTGCCCCAGCATCCCCTTGTTCTTGCCCAGTTCGCGCAGCAGGGTAACGTAATGCACCTCCAGTTCCGCGCCCCGCCTGGTTTTCAGGGTTGGCCAGGCGTACATTGGCGGTATTCCCACCTTGCGGTTATAGGGGGGGCGACTGTATTCGTCCGCCATCTTCAGGAAGATGAGATAGGTAAGCTGTTCCAGATAATCGCCGTAGCTCACCCCGTCATCGCGGAGGGTGGTGCAGAAACTCCAGACTTTGGAGATAATGGATGCCGTGCTGTTGGTCATGGTGTGGCCTTTGTGCGTTTTTTCATTACTACCCTCATTATTACCCTTACGTAGAGGTAATTACCCTTTCTTTTTCCAGCGTTCCGCCGAACATCTCCCTTGACATTCCAGAAGGTTACTCTGGTTCGTTTCGTTGCATTATCCTGGCGCGCGCCTGAATCATGGCATCGTGCAGTCTTTGCTGGAAAATCTCTCGTGATGGTAACACGGTCAAGTATTCGGCAACGTGAATACCGGCCTTGTCCAGCTCAAGCAACTCGACCTGTTCACGCTTCTTACCGCTGCAGAGGATGATGCCCAGCGGTGGCTCATCGCCCGGCTCCTGGTCGTGCTTGGCCAGCCAACGCAGATACAGCTCCATCTGCCCCTTGAATTCGGCGCGAAAATCATCAAGTTTCAAGTCAATGGCTATCAAACGCCGCAGTTTGCGATTATAAAACAGCAGGTCGATATAAAAATCGTCGTTATCAAGCTGGATGCGCTTTTGCCTCGCCACAAAAGAAAATCCGGCTCCAAGCTCCAGTAAAAAGTTTTCCAGTTCTCGCAGAATGGCATCTTCCAGATCTTTTTCCAGATAGCGGTCTTTTAGATCCAAAAAATCAAGAATGTATGGATCTTTCAAAAGAAGTGGGGGTGTCACTTCGCCACTTGCCTGCAATGCATCCAGTTCAAGACGGATCAGTTCTTCCGGCTTCTTCGACAATGCTGTTCGCTCGAATAGCTTTGACCCGATACGGTTTCGCAGTGTGCGGACATTCCAGCGATCAAGAGCACACATTTCGCTGTAGAAGTCCCGTGCCAACTGATCTTTCAGATAAATCAACTCCAGTAAGTGGCTCCATGTCAATTGTCTCGACACTGTCGAGACAATTGACTCGTCAGGGAAAACTTCAGCAAAACGAACCATATGCCGCAGGTTTTTATCACTGAAGCTACGGCCATATTCGGTGGTCAATTCCTGAGCAAGCACGATGAATATTTTCCTGCCATAATCGGCCCGCCCGCCCTGAAGCAATTCAGTTCCGATGCGACGGCCTATTTGCCAGTACATCAAGGTGAGCGTGGAATTGACAGCAGTCGCCGCCATCCTCCGCGCCTCTTCGATCAATTGACGCAGTTCATTCAGCAGCAAGGCGGAGTTGTTAGACGATACGATCAAATCTGATGTTTTGCGCTTCGTCATGATGAGGCCTTTGTGAGTGGTTTGCGTAGGGGCGTGGTCCGTGACCCGCCCGTTTTTGACTTTGACTGTTGCAACAGGGCGGGTTTGGAACCCGCCCCTACATTCGATTTTCCCGCCTTGATCCGCGCCAGCAGCGCTGACGCCGGTTCATCGTTCGGGTTCTGCGGAACAAGCTGACCGGAGAAGGCTTTTTTCAGGATGGACTGGCGGAGGGTTTTCAGCCGTTGCGGCGATTGCCGGGTATACAACTCCTGCTTGCCGCGAAATTCACCCAGGTCGGCAAGATACCAGGAGGTGTTGGCGGGCACGGAAACATTTTGCTCGGCGAAAAGGGAAAGGGTTGTCATGGCACGGCCTTTGTAAGGGGTTTACGTAGGGGCGTGGTCCGTGACCCGCCCGTTTTTGACTTTGACTGTTGCAACCGGTCGTTGTCAAGAGAGTTGTCGCCTTCGTATCGAATGCTAAGCCGCTTTTTTCAACTCCAGAATCGCATGATCTTTGCTGGTTCTAGTATGGTTGAGAGTGACTACAGCAGGACGATCCCAGTTCCGACATGCAGCTG
>JBBRBA010000031.1:0-34009 GCA_038206285.1 Geobacterales bacterium | reverse complement strand
ATCGAAAAAGGGCATCCGGAGATTTTCAATGTACTTGTGCAGCTGCGTGACGACGGTCGTCTGACAGATGGTCAAGGGCGGACGGTCGACTTCAGAAACTGCGTCATAATAATGACCAGCAATGTCGGTTCGCACTGGATTCAGCAGTACGGGACAACAGATTACGCAACAATGCGCAGTATGGTGATGGACGCGTTGAAAGAGAGCTTCAAGCCGGAATTTCTGAACCGCATTGATGAAACAATCATCTATCACCCACTTGAAGTTGCGCAGATCAGAGAGATTGCTTTGATCCAACTAAATGTTCTGGCGAAAAGAGTTGCCGAAAGACACATGCGTCTTGACGTTACCGCCAGGGCGGCTGAATACGTTGCAACGCAAGGTTACGATCCTGTCTACGGGGCAAGGCCGCTGAAAAGAGCCATTCAGCGCCTGATTCAGGATCCGTTGGCGCTGTTGCTGCTTGAGGGTAAATTTATTGAGGGGGATACCGTGAAGGTTGATCTGGCGGATGATGGTCAGGGGTTGCTGATAAGCCGCCCCTGACCGCCATGCTATTTGGTTGCGGGTTCTTTCTCTTTGCTTTCCAGCACATAGGTGAAAAGATTCCGGCACATCTGCAGCCGCTTCAGATAGACTTTACGCGGGGTGGCTTCAAGCGATTCAATCTGCGGCTTCAGAGCATCACACCGCTCCAGAGCTTTTTTAAGCTCGGCAACAGACATTGCAGTGGCATTGTCGGTCTGGCCGCAGACAGCATCAAATTCCGCTTTCCAGCTATCAACAGCAGTTGCTTCTGCTGCACCGGCAACCGGCGCCAGCAGATATGTACTCTCCACCATCAAACTGAAAAGAATGATCAGTAACGCTCTCTTCATATCTCTTCCCTCATTGCCGGGTGGCACCTTTTACATTCATCCATCGGAAAGGCGACTTTCAGGTGACAGACTCCGCAGTAGTTCCCTTTCAGGATTTCGTTCATCGAAAAATGGGTCCCTTTTTTCTTGATGTTGAACAGGTCGGGATGACAGTTGTCGCAATCCAGCCAGGCGGCATGAGCTTTGTGCGGAAATATTGCCGGTGGAATGATCGACATCTCCGCTTCCAGCAGCAGCTCTTTTTCAAAGTTCATATCCTGTGACTTTTTCTTGATATAGGCCTGCGGCTTGATGGCACCTCTGCTCAACCCTTCCGACCAGTTGACGCCGTTGCCGGCCTGGGCCATGGGGAGCGACGTTTTCAGCAGCAAAGCATCAAACCTGCCGTTACTGTAACCGATCTCGCCATTGTGGCATTTATCACAGTTGCCGTTATGACGGAAGGCAATCTTGCCGTTATGGCAGGCGCCGCAGAACTTGCCGCTTCTGTTGGCCCGTTCGGTGATTTCGGTAGCGTTTGCTTTCATCAGAAAATCAAGTTCACCGTGGCATACCCGACAGGTAAATCGCGTACGGTGGAGCCAGTGCGAAAAAGTTACCGCCTGCTGCCCGTTTGCCGTTGATATCCGGTCAATGAGCAGATTGCCATACTCCTCCCGTGGGGGGGGAGGCGGGAGATTGAAGTTTGCAGACGCTTCGCCGACAACAAGGAGAAGGAGGAGTGTCAGGGAAATTAAACTGTTCATAACGAGTAGATAACTCCCTGCATGGCCAAATGATATATCTGGTAGCTTGTATATGGTTGTGACACCTTACTGCACCTGAGTGGTATGACACCTTCTGCAGTCACTCTGCGGAAAGGCAACTATGCCATGGCAGGCGCCGCAGTATTTGCCGGCAAAAAGGTCGATCATGCTGTACTTTTCCGTTCCTTTTTTAACGCCGACAAATATTTCAGGATGGCAGAGTTCGCAGCCGTTCCAGACAGTATGCTTTTTGTGCGAGAAGATTATCTCGGGCACGCCTTCAACTTTGGCGCCGATGGTAAAGTCCTTCTGATTTGCCATTGGCGGTCTTTTTGTTGAAAGCCCTTCAATATAGTCGATCAGCTTGATCGCGCTGCTATCTTCGGCTTTTTCCCAGTTAATGCCGTTACCGCCCCGCTCTTTGGGCATGGTGTCGGCAAAAGCGCGGAAAGCCTTTTCCCTCTGGTCGTGCCGGGCATCTTTTTCCGGACCTGGTTTTTCCTGACTGTGGCAGCGCAGGCAACGCTTCATATCGTCCTTGCTGAATTTGTCGCTGCAGGCAGCAAAGAGTTTTTCACCGTTGAATGAAAATTTCCCGTTGTGACAGGCGCCGCAATAATAGCCTTTCATGTTGTCGGCTGCCCTGATGCCGCCTTCGTTGCCTTTCATCGCAAAGCCTATGTCAACATGGCATACCCGGCAGGTAAAAGCTTTTCTGTGTACCCAATGCTCGAAAAGTACCGGATTTACTCCAGCTTTTATAGAGTTTGCACTAATTATGACATTGCCGTATTCCATCTCCGGGACCTTTTTCTTCTTGACCCCGCCAGCGGAAAGGGCAACCCCGGCAAAGCCGAGCACAATAACCATGACTGCAAATAATCGCTTCATGAGCTACTCCTGTAAGAATAAAATGAGGTGCAATTATCTTCGCAGTATGCAGATTTGTCAATGTAATATCGCTAATCAAATTAATTAAAAACTCGATATTCTGATTCTTCTTGCCTCGCAACCGTTGACAAAGTAATAATTGCAAGCTGACATGTCCGGAAAATATCTGATCATAAATGCCGATGATTTCGGCAGCTCGACCGCTGTAAACCGGGCGGTTGTGAAGGGTTGGCAGGAAGGCATCCTGACCAGTGCCTCGCTGATGGTTACCGGCGCTGCCTGCGACGAGGCGGTTGAGCTGGCACGGCAGAATCCCGGACTGCAGGTCGGGCTGCATCTGACCCTTGTGCAGGGGAAAAGTGCTCTTGAGCATACCGGTTTCCCGGCACTGACCGACAGAGACGGTAATTTCCCCAATGATCCGCTGCTTGCCGGTCTGCGGATGTTTTTTCTGAAGCGGCTGCAGCGGCAGCTCCGCAGCGAAATCGAGGCGCAGCTGGAGAAGTTTCTCGCCACCGGTCTGCCGCTTTCACATGTTGATGGCCACCTGAATATTCATATGCACCCGGCTGTGTTTGCCATTCTTGTTAGCCTCATGCCGAAATACGGCATCAGCACCTTCCGCCTGAGCCGTGAACGGCTTGGCGCGGAACTGCGGCTCTCCTCGGCGCGCCTTGCCGGAAAAGCTCTGGACGCCTTCATTTTCGGGCGTCTTGCCAGCCGTTGCCAGCCTGAACTGCAGCTGCGGGGTATCGGTTTTGCCACCGAGGTTAAGGGGCTGCTGAACTCGGGCAGGATGACAGAGGATTATCTGCTCAAGGCACTTGACAGGCTGCAGGATGGCATTACCGAGATATATCTGCATCCGTCGGAAAGCGACAATCCGGAGCTGCCGGATTACCGGCAGCGGGAAGAGCTCTCTGCTCTGCTCGGCAGGAAGGTTAAAGACAAGGTCAGCTCTCTTTCGGTAATTCTCTGCAATTACCGGGGAGATGTGAAGGGTAAATGCCCTCTGGGGCATAAAGGGTGAAATGTTAAAGACTCTTTTGGTAATGCTGCTGGCAGTGACTGCCGGAACAGTCGGTGATCTGCTTCTGGCAAAGGGGATGAAGGAGATGGGCGATGTCTCGGCGATGAATCTGCGCGGCATGCTCGCGGCAGCATATCAGGCACTGACTACCCCTAAGCTGGTGATCGGCACTGCCATGCTGGCGATCTTCTTTTTTCTCTGGCTGGCAGTGCTCTCCTGGGAAGACCTGTCTGTCGCGTTGCCGTTGCAGGCGCTGAATTATGTGCTGGTGGCGTTTTTATCGCAGTACTTTCTCGGCGAGGTCGTCTCCCCGCTTCGCTGGGCAGGGACCATTCTGGTCTGCGTCGGGGTGATGATGATAACGAAGAGTAGCGGCGGGTAGCGTTAGCTTTACTTTGTCGGCGCAATTACCAACTGCCGCCGGATCAGCGTGAAGGTGACCGGCTTTGGGCTTCCCGGGCGGCGGACGACAATGGTTACCGGCGTCCCGGCTCTGCCGCGCAGGCGATGATCGACGATATCCTTGAAAATGCTTCCTTCGGTCGCTTTGCCGTCGATCTGGGTAATTACATCGCCGACTTTCATGCCGGCCAGATCCGCCGGCCCGCCGGCTACGAGCTGTTTGACGACAATTCTGCCGTCTGCCCAGGGCGCGCCGTCAATGCCGACGCCGCCGAAATTCCGGGAAGAGTTCGCAGCAGCAGCAGGTTCTGCCAGGAGCAGTATTATTAGAATGAAAAACAGTTGCATGGGACGAATATAGACCAGAGAAGCGCTTCGGTCAACAGTCCGGATTTACCGCTATAAACTATCATCCAAGGAGGATCTGCTGCTTTGAGGCGAACCAGGATAGTTGATCTGTTACAGGGGGGAGAATGCGGGAAACCGGTCACTGCCAAAGGCTGGGTGCGCTCCCTGCGCGCCGGGAGGGAGATCGCCTTCATTGCCCTGAATGACGGCTCCTGCCTGGCTTCGCTGCAGGTGGTGGTGGATGATAGCCTGGACGGTTTTGCGGAGATCTGCCGCATTGCTACCGGCAGCTCAGTGGTTGTTTACGGCACTCTGCGCCAATCTCCTGCCGAGGGGCAGGTGGTTGAACTTGCCGCCGTGAAGCTTGAACTGATCGGTGCAGCAGATGAGACTTACCCGCTGCAGAAGAAGCGCCACTCCTTTGAATATCTGCGAACAATCGCCCATCTCCGTCCGCGAACCAATACTTTCGGTGCGGTTTTCAGGGTCCGCTCATCTCTGGCGCATGCCGTGCACCGTTTTTTTGCCGAGCGTGGTTTCCTTAATGTCCATACGCCGATCATCACTGCCAGTGACTGTGAAGGCGCTGGCGAGATGTTCCGGGTTACAACGCTTGACCCGAGGAACCCGCCATTGCGGGAAGGAAATGTCAATTTTGGAGATGATTTCTTCGGCCTGCCGACCAGCCTTACCGTAAGCGGCCAGCTTGAAGGGGAGCTCTTCGCCCAGGCCTTTGCCGACATTTATACATTCGCGCCGACATTTCGTGCCGAAAATTCAAATACTGCCCGGCATGCTGCGGAGTTCTGGATGATCGAACCGGAGATGGCGTTTGCCGACCTTCTGGATGCTGCCCGGCTCGCAGAGGATTTTTTTCGCTACCTCTGCCGGCATGTGCTGGAAAACTGCGCCGAAGATATGGCCTTCTTTGATGCGCAGATTGAAAAGGGTCTGCAGGAGCGGGTTCGCAGGGTTGCCGACTCCGCATTTGAGGTTATGGAGTACAGCGAAGCAATAAAACGTCTGGCGAGTGCTCCGGTATCTTTCCAGTTTCCGGTTGCCTGGGGGATTGACCTGCAGTCCGAACATGAACGCTACATTACCGAGAAGATAGTCAACGGTCCGGTGTTTCTGATCAATTACCCGAAAGATATCAAAGCTTTTTACATGAGACAGAACGATGACAGGCAGACTGTCGCTGCCATGGATCTGCTGGTGCCAAAAGTTGGTGAGATCATCGGCGGCAGTCAGCGTGAGGAGCGGCTTGATCTGCTGACAGAGCGGATGCTGGCAACAGGCATCGATCCGGTTTCACTCTGGTGGTATCTTGATACCCGCCGCTGGGGATCAACACCGCACGCCGGTTTTGGTCTTGGATTCGAGCGTCTTATCATGTACCTTACCGGCATGGAAAATATCCGCGACGTGATCCCTTTCCCGCGGACACCGCGTCACGCCGAATTTTAGGCAGATGGAGATTTTATGACCCGCTTTATCAACTCTGACAGGATAATCGCGCTGCAGATCACAACTCCGGCTGATAACCCTTTGATAACGGACGACAGCAGACTAATGGATATCTGGTTTTCAGGAACGTTCATCCGGCACCAGCTTTTTAAAAAGGTACGTAAAGGCGAGCAGGAGTTTCTGGTGGAGACTCTCCGGGGCAGGGGGTTCATTCAGTCCGGGAACCTGTTACTGGATTCTGCTGCTGTGCTTTATGCCGAGATGGAGAACCAGTTCCTTGGCGGGATCGTGACTATCGGCTTTCAGGACAGCGGTAAACCTGTCGAACTCAAGCTTGGCGGCAAGGCATTCAATGAACTTTGCAGCAGACTCTCCTCCCCCCCTCCCAGTACTGCACTGGGTTAGCGGAATCTGACGCGGAATAGCCGCACTGCTCCCTGACTGCCACAACTGTTCCGCCAGCCTTTTCCTGCATCAGTTGCGCGTCCAGTGTAAATAATATATTGACAATAATTTGCACCTTGCTTATTATTAACAGCCTTTGTATGAAAGACCGGCTTACCCTGGGTTTGAAATTGAAATAGGGGGGGGTGAATATGGATGCCGGGAATCAAGGTAAAAGATACTGAGCCTTTTGAGCTTACACTCAAGAAGTTCAAGAAGCAGTGCGAAAAGGCTGGAGTCCTTTCGGATGTCCGCAAGCGTGAGCATTTTGAAAAGCCGAGTATCAAGAAGAAGAAAAAGGCGATCGCCGCGCGCAAGCGTGCGCTCAAAAAACAGCGCAAGATGGTAGACTAGGGCTTTTATGGCTCTGGTGAGAGTAACCAGCAAAGTAATCTGATCCGGGTAGGGGCAATTTCTGCAATTGCCCCTACTTTACTTTATGGGACAGACGCCGATAACGCTGTGATGTCGGGGGGCTGATGAATCTTGTTGATATTCTTATCTGGCTTATTCTGGCAGGATTTGTTTACAAGGGGTTCTCCAAGGGTCTTGTCCGTCAGATATGTTCCCTTACAGGGTTTCTGCTGGGCGGCTGGGCTGCAATCAAATATCATACCTATCTTGCCGATGCCAGTCGCCAATTCATCCATCTGCCGCATTATCTGGCAATAATTCTCTCCTTCCTCTTCATATTTCTGCTGACAGGGCTGCTTTTTTTTCTCCTTGGCCATATTCTTACGGTCATGTTCAAGATAATCCTGCTGGGAGGCCTCAACAGGATTGGAGGAGTGGCTCTCGGTTTTCTGGAAGGGGCATTCATTGTCTGCATGGCCCTTTATTTATGCACCAGCAAGCCGGCTCCTGAAAAGTTCAAGTCGTATATCCATCGTTCAAGGACGGCAGCGCCTTTTCTTGAAGCAGGTAAAGAGATCGTGTCTGGCTGGGGCGGTCTTCCTGCGTTGCTGAAGCCAGGGTCAGGAGTGAACGGGACGAAGTCTTCCGGTGCTTCGAAGGATTAGCAGCATGATGATTTCGGAAGAGAAGATTGCTGAAGTTCGTGAACGAGCCGGAATTGTCGAGGTAATCTCGGATTACATAACCCTGAAGAAATCAGGTGCCAATTTTCAGGGGCTGTGTCCGTTTCACGGCGAAAAAACCCCGTCGTTCAATGTAAATCCGGCACGGGGAATATTTCACTGTTTCGGCTGCGGTGTCGGCGGAAATGCACTGACTTTCGTGATGAAAATGGAGGGACTCTCGTTTCCTGAGGCGGTAAAGCTTCTGGCAAAGCGGGTTGGGGTTGAGATAGAGGATCGTCCGCCCAGCGTTACTGAGATAAGAAGGAAGGACGAAAAAGAGCAGCAGCTGGGTATAGTTGCGCTGGCGGCAGGCTACTATGCCAACATTCTTGAAGGTAGCGCGGCTGGGGAAAACGGGCGACGCTATCTTGCCGGGCGAGGCATAGACAAGAGTCTTTTCGCTCCTTATCGTCTTGGCTATGCTGCTGAAAGCTGGGATGGGCTCACATCTTTTTTAAAACAGCGGGGTGTGCCGCTGGAACAGGTTGAAAAGCTTGGCCTCATCAAACGGAAGAGCAGCGGCAGCGGTTATTTCGATCTTTTCAGAAACCGGCTGATATTTACCATTGCCAATGTATACGGCCAGCCGATAGGTTTTGGCGGCCGAGTTCTTGACAATTCATTGCCAAAGTACATAAATTCGCCTGAATCCCCCATTTATCTGAAGAGCGAAGTGCTTTTTGGCGCTGATCTGGCAAAACAGGGGATGCGGGAACTCCGCTCGGCAGTTATTGTCGAAGGTTATTTCGATCATCTGGCGATTTACCGGGCGGGCATAAAAAATGTGGTCGCCACCTGCGGTACAGCTCTTACCAGAGGGCACCTGCAGATTGTCAGGCGTTATGCCGACAAGGTTTATCTTCTTTTTGACGGTGACAGCGCCGGGCAAAAAGCAACTTTGAGGGCGATGGAGCTTATCCTTGCAGAGCAGATGTCATGCCATGTAATTGAACTCCCGCATAACGAGGATCCGGACAGCTTTCTGGCAAAGCATTCAGCGGAACAGTTCACCGAACTGCTGGACAAGTCCCGTCCGGCTCTGGATTACTATCTGCGTTTGCTTGTCAGCGAAGAGGATACCGGGACTGTTGCCGGCAAGAAAGCAGTAGCCGACCGTTTCCGGGAGATGTTGCAAAAAGCGGCTGATCCTGTTGAGCGGGATTTATACTCGCGGGAGCTTGCAAGAGTTCTATCGGTAGATATAAATGCCCTGGGTAAAATGGGGCAGGCTGCCGCAACCGGAAAGGCAAATACTGTTGCCTTGCGTAGCAGTGTCGGCGTTGCCGAGTCTATTGTCGCTCTCCTCTTCCGCTATCCTGAAATTGCCGGTGAATTCAGGCAAACCGGAGCTGCCGAGCTTCTTACTCCGGAATTGGCCGCTGTAGCTGCCAGAATCATGGAGGCCGCTGCTGCGGGAGAGAAGCCGGATTGTGCCGGGATTATCGATGCTGCTGCAGACTCTGTGCAGTTAAGGTCTCTGGCAGCACTCCTGGTTGATGACTCTCATTTGACTGGAATTGATGATCCGGTCAGGGCGCTTAATGATTTCTGCCGATCGCTTGAGCGGGAAGAACTTAAAATGACCGATGGTAAAGGTCTGCGCAACGAACTGCTCCGGCTCGATTCAGACTCCCCTCGTTACTGGGAGATACTTGAAGCACTTAATGGCTTGCGAAACAGGAAATCGCAATTATCATAAATAAATGGTTTTGGATTGAATTTGTCGGCAGACAATCCGACCGGCTGTATAATATAATTTATCCGCCTTTACAAGGGGAATTTCATGGCAAAAAAGAGTGTTGAAGAGGTCAAGCAGCTAATTGATATGGGGAAGGAAAAAGGTTTTCTGACCTATGAAGAGGTCAATGACTTTCTCCCCCCGGATCTTGTCTCTTCCGAGCAGATTGATGATGTGATGAGCATGTTCGGCGAGATGGAGATAGAGATTGTCGACTCCGTCCAGAAGGTGAAAATCCCCAAGGTCAAGCTTGATATGGAGGATGAGGAGGAGAGTGAAGGGGAGCAGGAGGAGCAGGAGTTTGAACCGGGAACGCTCGGCAGAACGAGTGATCCTGTCCGGATGTATCTTCGTGAGATGGGTTCTGTTTCTCTTCTGACCAGAGAAGGAGAAGTAGAAATCGCCAAGCGGATCGAAGATGGGGAGCGTGATGTTGCCGGAGTAATCCTTAATACCCCGATAACTCTTAAAGAGATGGTTTCGCTGGGTGACCGCCTCCGTAAATTCCAGATAAGCGGTTCCGATATCAGTAAAGAGGTTGAGGAAGAGGTGCTTGAGGATGATGAAGAGGATCACCAGCGTACTCGTCTGCTGGAGGTAATGGATGAGATCCGCGAGATTGACCTCAGAATGGACGCCATTATTGTCGAGCAGGATGCCGAGGTATTGACCGCAGAGCTTGCCACGCGGCTTACTGAAGAAAAAAATGCGCTGAAACTGCGCCTTGCTGAACTGGTAAAAGCGCTACGGCTCAAAGACCGTCACTTTGAAAAAATCTCCCTGCGTCTGAAAGAGCTTTCCGCCAAGGTAGACAGAATATTAAGAGAAGTAGCCGACCTTGAGCGTGAAGCAGAAGTAAAACCGGCTGTTTTTTCATCATTCCTGACAAACCCGGAAAGACAGAAGGGGGAGGTGCCGTCATTCATGCTTTCCCTTAAGTTTTCGGAGGAAGATTTCCAGAAATTTGAAAGGAAGCTTGTCAGCCTTGAGAAAAAGTTGAGAAAGGTCGAGGAGGAGTCCGGCTTCAAGGCATGTGAGCTTGCGCAGGCTCTCCAGGCCGTAGAACAGGGGGAATGCAAGGCAAAGCTGGCAAAATCCGAACTTGTTGAAGCAAACCTCAGGCTTGTAGTCTCCATAGCAAAAAAATATACAAATCGCGGGCTGCAATTCCTTGATCTGATCCAGGAGGGGAATATCGGGTTGATGAAGGCGGTTGACAAGTTTGAATACCAGCGCGGCTACAAGTTTTCGACTTATGCAACCTGGTGGATCAGGCAGGCGATCACCAGAGCGATTGCCGATCAGGCCAGAACCATCAGAATTCCTGTCCATATGATAGAGACCATCAACAAGTTGATCCGCACCAGCCGCCAGCTTGTTCAGGAGATAGGGCGGGAGCCTTCTCCTGAGGAGATAGCCGAACGGATGCAGCTTCCTCTGGACAAGGTACGAAAGGTGCTGAAGATTGCAAAAGAGCCTATTTCGCTGGAAACCCCTATCGGCGAGGAGGAAGACTCACACCTTGGTGATTTCATTGAAGACAAGGGGGTCGTATCTCCTCTTGAAGCGGTAATAAAGGCGAATCTTTCCGAGCAGACAGCCAGAGTTCTTTCAACGCTTACTCCGCGAGAAGAGAAAGTACTCAGGATGCGTTTTGGCATCGGTGAGAAGAGCGATCATACGCTTGAAGAGGTCGGCCAGGATTTTGCGGTTACCCGCGAAAGGATCAGGCAGATTGAGGCAAAGGCACTGCGCAAACTGCGGCATCCCAGCAGGGCGAAGAAACTGAAGAGCTTTGTCGAATGATGATAAAAGGTCGCCTGGCATTGCCTCGGCGACCTTTGTTGTTTTACTGTCGATTATTGTCACCGGCTAGCAGATTAAACCATTATATTTCATTTACACCCAACCTGAATATTGGTAATTTATTCTATCGTGAGAAAGTTTATTAAAATTTACCTGATCAGGGCGCGCTTGCCCTCTTGGTGCAATTATGGTCAAGGGGAAGGAGCCGCCGATAGAAGTTTTCGCACTCAAGGCCCTGCGTAGTGAGCAGGCTGTTGCTGATATATGGTTGAGTTATCTGGAATATTCCTGTTTTCCTGGGGAGGGTGGAGATGTTCAGAGTAGTTCTTTCCCTTATACTTGTACTTTTTTCAATTCCAGCCAAAGCTGCCCACCAAGTTAAATTCTTCGCTGAAGTCCCTGTGAACAAGCCTTTGCATGTCGCTCCAGACCAGAACGGCAATATGTATGTCACCACCAAAGATGGTGCTGTTGCGGTTTATACAATTGACGGCAAGAGTGTACTGAGGATTCAGGGTAAGGGCGCGGATGGTGAGGCGCTCCTTAAAAAACCATCCGGAATAGCCATTTATGGCGACAATATATATGTCTGCGACAAGTCCAGGGACAAAGTGCTGATTTTTTCCAGAAACGGCACTTATCGCGACAGTTTCGGCGAAGGCGGGAGCGGGGCGAAGCAGTTCAGCTACCCCGAAGGGATAACTGTAAATCAGGGGGTTATCTACGTTGCCGACTACGGTAATGACCGGATTCAGGCTTTCAGTATCAACGGCGTCCATCTGCAGACGATCGGGACTGACGGCGAGGGTGATATGCGGCTGAAAAGCCCGACTGATGTAGCTGTTGACTACAAGGGTAATATCTATGCAATCGACAACGATAGCCGCAGCGTAAAGATTTACCGGCAGAACGGCACATACGCCGGCAAAATCTCCGGTCCAACGAAGCCTTTTTCTCTGGCAATGGCGGATGACGGTCTGTTTGTTACGGATATCGAAAACTACAATATTACCAAGTACGGGTTTAAGGGGGAGAAAATTTTCTCTTTTGGAACACTTGGTGCCGGCAGGGTTCAGTTCAAAGAGATCCTTGGTATATCTGCAGACAGTTTCGGTAAAATCTATGCTGTTGATGGCGAGAAAAACTCAGTACAGGTGATTGCTACGGACAAGGCTGCCATTGGTGAACTCCCTTTCAGCGTTGCCCCCCCAACTTCGGTACGCTGGACCAAAGATCTCCGGCAGACAGCCAGAAAGATCTGCTGGGACAAGGGAAACAATCGTCTTTATGCGATAGACCCTGACAGCAAAGCCGTTGTAATCATACGCGAAGGCCAGGTTGAAAAGCAGTTAAAATTTAAGGACAGGAATCCGGTAGCTGTTGCAGTAGATCCACAGGGAATGCCATGGATTCTTGACCGGGAGGAACAGCAGTTATTAAAGCTCGACCCTGACGGCAACATCATTCTCAAAGTCGGCGAAGCCGGCAGCCGGGAAGGCTATTTCTCAAAGCCCAATGATATTTTCATCAGCAAAGAAGGTCTTATTTATGTAGCTGATACCAACAATGATCGCGTCCAGGTCTTTAACGGGGATGGCGTATTCATGAACGCCTTTAACAAAGGGGTTGGCAGGCAGCTTTTTGAAGAGCCGATAGCAATAGATCAGGATAGCAAAGGGAATCTTTACGTGCTGCTGGCTTCACGCAATACAGTCGTTGTCATTGCTGCAAGCGGAGAAGTGGTCAGGGAGTTCGGAGGTAAACCCCCGGGCAAGGGCAGGTTGGAGAAACCGGTCAGTCTTGTTGTCGCCGGCAAGGAGTTGATGATTCTCGATGCCGATACAAATTCAGTCAAGGTTTTTACTCTCCGGGGTGATTTCAAGAGAGAGTTCGGCGCTAAGGGGAATGGCAAGGGTGATTTTAAAAAACCGGCTTCCATTGCGGTTATAGACGAAGGGAAGTTTCTGATCTCTGATTACGGTAACGGCCGTATTCAGGAGTTCACCACCATACAGACACCGTTGCCTCCGGAAGGTCTGACGGCAAATGCAGGGATGAGGAGTGTGACACTCTCCTGGATAGCGCCCGAGGATTCTTTGATAGAGGCATTCCGGATATTCCGTCTGCAGGAGAAGGAGACTGAGTATAAAGAGGTGGCGACAACAAAATCGAACTCATTCCATGACAAGAACGTCCAGCCTGACGTCAAATACTACTACCGGGTAAGCGCACGCGTCAACGGGGGGAATGAAAGTATTTCGCTTGAAAGCGCATCTGCCACGCCGATCAAATATACGTCGCCACCTCCTACCAGTCTGGAAGCCAAGAGTCTGGAGTGGTCTGTCGATCTCACCTGGCAGGGTGCCGGAGAAAGCTATATAGACCATTACGCCGTATATCGCGACAGTGATGAAGAAGATGTCGCGCCGACCTTACTTGGGAAAACCAAAGAATGCACCTTTTCCGAAGGAGGTCTTGATTCTGATACGCTCTACACCTATCTGGTAAGTGCCGTTAGCATAGACGGTGTCGAAAGCGAGCAGGTTCCCATCGATATAAGTACGATTGTGGCGACCAAGCCGCCGCTTGAGATCGATATCGTCGAGATGCAGGATATTTTTTCCAATACATACAAGATTTATGAAAATGAAGGGATTGGCAAGGTCCGGCTTACGAATAACACGCGTGAAGAAATCGTCGCCCTGAAACTGGCATTCAATATCAAAGAGTACATGGACTTCCCTACCGAAATAGAGGTCAAGAATCTTCCCCCACGGCAGAGCAGGGATATCGTTCTGAAGGCGGTTTTTAACAACAAAATACTGGATGTGACTGAAGATACGCCGGTGCAGACCGAGCTGAAGGCTTCATACTTTGAAAACCAGAAGCAGCGGAGTTTTTCAAAGAACAACACGGTAAATCTTTATGAGAAGCACCGGATGATGTGGATTAACAAGGACCGGGTGGCGACATTTGTTACTTCCAAGGATCCTGTTGTCCTCGAATTCACCAGAGGCATCGTTACCCAGTATTCAGACATAGCCTCGCCGCTTATCTTTGCCGCTGCCATCTATGATTATCTCGGTTTTCTTGGGGTGACCTATTTGCAGCATCCGAACAATCCTTATCAGATTGTTGAGGGGAAGACAAATTTCATCGATTATGTTCAGTACCCGCGTGAAACGCTCAAGCGGAACTCCGGGGTCTGTACGGATCTGGTGGTATTCTTTGCAGCGGCGCTTGAAGGCCTTGGCATAAGGACAATGCTTTTGGGGACACCGGATCATCTCTTCATAATGTTTGCAGTCGGTCAGGTAAGCGAACTCGGCGACTCTACCATGAACGGCATGTTTGTCATTCATGAGGGCACGGTATGGGCTCCGGTTGAACTTACGCTGGTAGGTTCTACCTTCATGAAGGCCTGGGAGACCGGGAGCAAGGAGTTCTACGAGTGGCAGGAGAAGGGGATAGAGATTACCGACCTCGGCAAGGCATGGGGGAGATACAAGCCGGCAACGCTGCCTGTCACGGAATGGCGGGCGCAGATAGTAAAAAGGGATGAAGTTGACAAGCGTTACAGCAATGAAATAGTCAAGCTTAACAAGATCAGGCTCAAATATACCAGTAACCGTTATTTTGCCCAGATCAACAGCAATCCGTCCGACGGCAACGCTTATCATCAGCTCGGTATAATTTACGGCGAGTCAGGAGAGCTTGAAGAAGCAAAAAAATTCCTCGAGAAAGCGCAGGTTCTGCTGCCGGATAATCCGGAAGTCATGAATAACGTGGGCAATCTTTACTACATGCTCGGGAATTATCAGTCTGCACTGCAGTCATACGAAAAGGCTGCGGCGCTCGACCCGGCAGACCCGTATATTCTTGTCAACCTTTCATTATGTTATATGAAGCTTGACAATAAGGAAAAAGCGACGGAAACTTTTAAAAAAGCTACAAAAATTGATCCGGCGTTGATAAAGAAACATCGAACGATTTCGATTGAACTGCTTGGCAGCATGTAGCAAAAGCCCGGTTAAACGGAGATTGATTTTAAAATAGGGGGTAACTATCCATGAAAACAGGAATCATGTTTGTTGCTGGTTTACTCTGCATGACAACGGCCGTATATGCCGGGCAGGGTCCCAAGAAAGATTCTTTCTGGGATAAACTGCAGAACAAATTCGAGAAGCTTGTTCCTGCAAAGAAGGGAGCAACTACTACGGCTGTCGGAGGTGTTCGCGGCGCCAAAAATGATGACGCGGCTGATATTTACTGGAAGGGAAAGGATAAAACTGTTGAGATGAGTGACGAGGAGCATCAGAAATTCAACCTTGCTGTTGAAAGCAAGCTCAAGGGGGATAATGAGCTGGCCCTTAAACATTTTGAAGAATTTCTTGTTCTATATCCGCAGAGTAATTTCAGGGTCGAGGGACTTCAGGCGGCAGAGAAGATAAGAACCGAAATTGCTGCAACAAAAGCGCCGGCGAGAGTTGAAGGCGCGCAGCAACCGGCAGCCCGGACTGAGCCGGCATCACAACCTGCAGCTGCGGTTGAGCCGGTTCAGCAGCCTGCGGCTGTTCCGGAGAGAACGCCGGAGCCGGCCGCAGAAGCTCAGCCTGCAAGATAGAAACTTTGCTGTGGCCGGTCGGGCGGGCGCGACCTTTTCCGGCTGGCCACAGTGTTACTACTCCTTCAAAATTACTACAGTTACGCCGTCTCCGCCTTCAAAAGGTTCTCCCTTCCTGAAAGTCTGTATCTGCTGACTTCTTGATAACTGCTCCCTTACACTACGCATAAGCGCTCCGGTTCCTCTGCCATGAATGATGCGCAGTTCTCTTGAGCCTTTCAGGGTGGCGGCATCAATAAACCTGTCGACTCTTGCCACTGCTTCATCAACCCTGCAGCCGATCAGGTTCAACTCATCTGCTGCTGTCGATTCATCCGGAAGAGGCTTTATATGGATCTTTTTCGATGTCCGGAGCTCGTCTCGCGGCGCAGAGACTCCGTCAACAGGAACATCCATTTCCAGGCTCCCGGCGTTGATGCGCAGGCGTCCATGTTTTTTGTCTATCGAGAGGAGCGTGGCGTTGCGCCCAAGCAGATGGACAAAAAGTATGGCGCCTGGCTGCAGACTTTCAATGCCAATCGGGTTCTCAGGACTGATTCTTTTAATTTCGGCTTCAATTCCTGCTTCTAAAGAGGCAATTTCTGCAGCAGCTATCCGTTTTTTCTCTTTCCGGGCAGCATCCAGGATACGGTTGATTTCGGCCCTGGCGGCATTTACCAGCCCCTTAGCCGTAACAAGCGCTTCTTCACGGCTTTCGCGTGCTCTTCTGGCGATAGCAAGCAGGTTTTCCTCTGCCGCAAGCTCCCTTTTTGCCAGCAGTTTTTCCCGCTCAATGGTTGTTTCGAGCAGAAGCTCGTTTTTTATCCGGCTCTCTTTCAGTTCTGCCAGCAGAGAATGAAACTCTGACTCCATTTTTCCTGCCAGCTCTTGGGCCTTCTGCAGGATTCTTTCCGGTAGACCGCAACGTCTGGCGATGTCAATGGCATGCGACTCCCCCGGCTCCCCCATTATGAGACGGTAACAGGGGGTGAGACTGTTCCGGTCGAACTCCATGGAGGCGTTTGCCATGCCGCTGGTTTTCTGGACATAAGTTACTATATCGGTAAGGTGTGTTGTGGCAAGGACAAGAGCGCCGTGACTCATGAGGTCGGCAAGCGTTGCACAGGCGATTGCACTTCCCTGTAAAGGATCGGTACCGGTGCCGAGTTCATCCAGCAGCACGATTGTCCCCTGGTCTGCATGTTCAAGGATCCCGGATATTTTACGGATATGTGCGGAAAAGGTTGACAGGCTCTCTTCAATAGACTGAGCATCGCCAATATCAGCGAGCAATCTGCCCGTAGCAGGGAAAACAGAACTGTTATCGGCCGGAACAGGAATACCTGACTGAGCCATTAACAGGAGCAGCCCGGCGGTTTTGATGGCGATGGTTTTACCACCGGTATTCGGACCGGTAATCAGCAGCACCCTGTTGGATAAACTGCCTCCAAGGCGCAAATCAAGAGGGATGACATCGCTGCCGCCACGCTCCTTCTGCATGAGTGCTAACAACGGGTGGCGGCCGTTTTGAATGTCAATAAAAAGCTCGTCAGCAATCTGCGGCATACTGGCGTCAATAAGGTCAGCCAACTTTGCTGCTGAATTGATAAAATCCATTTGTACCAAAGCGTGAAAGTCGGCCAGCAAGGCATCGGCATCCTCCCTGATCCAGCCGGCAATCTCTCTCAATATCCTTATCTGTTCAGCCTTCTCTTCCGCATTGATATTTTCAAGTTCGTTGACTATGCCGATTATTTCTATCGGTTCCATAAAAGCGGTTTCTCCGGAGTTTGAGACGTCATGAACCACTCCGGGAACCATACCTTTTGAGTCCATTCTGACAGGGATCACCCATCTTCCGTTTCTCTGGGTGATAAAGTCATCCTGAAGGAAAATGGCTGTTTCCCTCTCTCTGACTATCTCTTCCAGACGCTTGCGAATACGACCTGCCAGGGTTCTGCTGTTTTTGCGAAGGTTGAAAAGGATATTGGAAGCGGAGTCAAGTAGCCCGCCGTCCGGGGCTATGGTCTGTTCGAGAGGGCCCAGTATGTCCGGAAAACCTTTAATGTCATTGCCAAGCTCTTTGAGCAGTGGCATGTCGCTACGGTAGTACAGCAGTGAGGCTATCCTCCCGGATACCTGCAGCAGCGGGATAAGGACAAGGAGCTCGTCTGTGTCGAGTAACGCCCCTTTTGGACGGACACGATCGATGATTGTGCTGATATCTGCAAAATGATCAATGGGAAGGCAGATGCCGGCAGCTTCGAGAGCTCGAATCTCTTCGATCCGGGTCAGGCGCAGTTCAATTTCCCGACGTGAGGGGAGCGGCGCTATTCCATCAATAAGCTGCAGAGTTGCCGTAGAATGGGCAAACTGCTTCATCCGGTCGATAATTTTGTCAAATTCAAGCAGGCGGGCTATTTCATTAATCATGTGACTCTTCTTTGGCAGCGGCTCTTCTTCTCTTTGCCCGCGACTTCTGTTTTCTTTTGCGGGCTGTTTCCAACTCTTTGCTGGTAGCAATGCCAAGATGCCCGGCTATCTTTTCCAGAAGCTCCCTGCGGGCCAGAAAACGGTTGAGCGCTTGACTCCGCTCCCGCATGCATTTGACTTCGAGACCGGTTGGCAGATGCAGTAGATGAACGGCGGTGGAGGTTTTATTGACATGCTGTCCACCTGCACCGGAAGAGCGGATGAATTTTTCCTCGAACTCGCTCTCGGTAACGCCAAGCTGTGACATGCGCTCGTAAAGAAGTCTCTGCTTCACTGCCGAGACGGTAAACTTAATCATTTCAAGGTGTTCTCCACTGGTTGCTGCAAGCATCATACATATATTCCCATTAAACTGCAAACCGCCATTTTGCGGCAGATAACTTGTCACGGCACGCTCACTATGCTACTGTGCAGGCGTGAAGATTTCAATCATCATACCGGTAAAACCGGGTGGCTATGTTGCTGCCCTTGGACCTCTGCATGAGCTTGATGCCGACTCGCCGGATTATGAAGTAATTGTTGCCGAGGGGAAAAGGCCCAGCCGGCAACGCAATATGGCAGCGGCAGTAGCGCGGGGAGATATCCTCTACTTTCTCGATGACGACGCTGCTGTTCCTCCTGATGCCCTCAAGCGTGTCGCTGCGGCCTTTTCTGCCCCGGCGGTTGCCGTTGTCGGTGGGCCATCAATAACCCCGGCAGATGATACCATTTTCCAGCGGGCAATTAGCCGGGCGCTCTCTTCAATATTCGGCGGCGGGGCGATAAGAAACCGTTATCGCCGTCATGGAGCGCTTCGTGACACTGATGACAGAGAACTCATCCTCTGTAATCTTGCCTTCAGGAAAGATGTTTTTCTGGCAAACGGAGGTCTTGACGAGCGACTCTACCCGAATGAAGAGAATGAGCTGATTGACAGGCTGCTTGCTTCCGGGGCGCGGCTGCTGCACGACCCGGATATGTTTGTGACAAGAAGCCAGAGGCCTGATTGCAAGGCTTTCATCAGGCAGATGCTGACTTATGGCAGAGGTCGCGCCGAACAGTCGCTACTCACACATTCACTAAGTCTCAAGGCAGTCATCCCTGCACTTTTTGCGATATATCTGCTCTCGCTCCCTTTTTTTGGAAGCGCCTTTTGGTATGCCATCCCTGCTATTTTCTATCTGCTGGCATTATTAACCAATATGCTGACGGCAACAGGGAGCGAGGGATTTCTCCTGGCAGTGAGATTGCCGATGATCTACACTTTGCTCCACTTCTGCTACGGCTTCGGTTTCCTCATGGGCCTTTTTCTGCCGCGCTACAGATGCGGTATGGACGATACTGCTGCAGTACAGCTGCGCAGGGTAATGGAAACCGGCGCAGAATGGCAAAGTGAGAGCCTGGTTATTGCTGAATCTGCTATATAGCGGAGGTGGGAGTTGTCGGCCTGTTTGCCGCTTCCGGCACAAAAAGCTCTTACCGCCTGATTAAACAGACCTTTTCCCCCTGGACAGGTCATTGCTTGTAAGTTGGCTTTTTTGGCGTAAAATTTGCTTAAATATCATATCTACTTTTACGTATTTTGATCAGCCCGAGGAGGATCACATGAAATTCAGGTCACTTATGACTGCCATCTGCGTACTGGCGACGGCGAATATTGCTGTTGCCGCACCGTTTGCATATGTAGCCAATAGCGGCACAAAAACTGTTTCGGTCATTGATACTGCTACCAACAGCGTCGTTGGAACTCCCATAGTGCTGCCTGACGGCTACCCGTACGGTGTTGCCGTGGGTGCGTCCGGTCAGTACGCCTATGTCGGAATTCAGGATGCCAACGAAGTTGCTGTCATCGACACTGCCAGAAAAGTGGTGGTAAAACGGATCGGGCTCGGGAGCGACAAGCCTGGCGGATTGGCGGTAAATGCCGCGGAAACACGTCTCTACGTGGCAAGTAACCAGAGCAACACGCTTATCGTCATTGATATCAGTTACATGCCTGCTCCTGTCGAGTTGACACGGGTAATATTGGCAACTGAAGCACTCAGCAGTCCTGAAGGAGTCGTGCTGTCACCTGCCGGCGACAAGGCGTATGTGGCGAACTCGGCAACAGGAACGGTCGCCGAGGTGTCTCTTGATGAAGCTAACAACGTCTACACGAGAACAGCACTTATACCGGTAGGGTCTAAGCCGATGGGGCTTGCCATCACTTCTACAGAGATCCCGCCAACACCACCTGGTTCAGGTTACAAGCTGTACGTTGCCGATCTGTTCGGGGCCGCACAAGTAGTTAATACAAAAACCAGGGTGCCCACCAGCCTGCCGGTCGGTGGCGGGAATGTATCTGTTGCCATCAGGCCTGACAACAGCAAGATCTACGCTCCATCATACAGTCTTGACAAGGTTTACGAAATTAGCGGCACCACGGATCTTGTCTCCGCAACAAAGTATGACGTTGCCTCGGCCCCGTTCGGCAGTACGGTGGCTCCCAATAACAAACTTTATCTGACAATGAACGTCAGCGATAATGTTCAGGTATTAGATACCACCACTAACACGCTGGGCACGCCAATTCCTCTTGCTGCCGGAGCCAAACCGACCAGTATGGGCAATTTCGTCGGGCCGGTTTCACCTTATATTTATACAATTAATGCCACTGACGACGGTACCAACTGTACCATTCTTCCAGTTGGCGCCGGCTTACCAGCCAACAGTTATGGCAGAAGCTTCACCATAGTTACCAATAGCGGCACTTGCGATGTAATAGTTGACGGAGCTTCGGTGGGTCAGCCGAGTGTTTTCAGGTTCTCAGGCATTACCGGCAACCATACGATCGATGCCCGTCCGCCGGTGACAGGCACCTTTTACACTCTGTCAGGCAACTGGATTACCAGCGTGCAGGGCAGTCTCGAAAGTACTCCGTTCGGAATCAATTTCGACAGCAGGAGTGCCAAGTTCCCTGCCGATTCGACCGTGACGATCAAAGCAAGGTCAGGGTTTCAGGTCAAGACAGGTACCTGGACCGGCGCCTGCGCCGGTACGGTCGGTGCAACCTGCTCAATCCTTATGTCTGCTGACAAGTCTTTCGGCATAACGACAGTGGTTGAAAGTGGTGGCGCTACCGGCCCGGTCAAGAATATAACCAAGGGAACCTTTCATCAGACTGTTGATGAGGCAATTACCGCGGCAGCGACCAGTGACGAAGTCAGGGTAGTTGACAATTACAGCCCCGCTGTCAAATCGGTAACCACTGCCGGAGCGGCCGCCATCGTCACCGTCAGCTGCGGCTGGAGTGCAGACTTTACAGCCAAGACAGTTCCCGCTACTCCTGAATATAGATTGGGAACCGTTACCATCACCGGCCCCGGCCTCATTGTCGACAACATGATTATTTAATAGGTCGTCCACATAACATTGGAAAGGGGGCTGATCGCCCCCTTTTTTTATGACACAACATATTCCAGGGGTGATTTGCATGATGTTGCACAGAATGATTTACCTGGCGGGTTTCGTGATAATTGCAGCAGCAACTGCTGTTCAGGGAGCCGAGCCTGTAAGAATCGGTTATTTTGCTAACATAACCCATGCCCAGGCATTGGTCGGCAAGGAAAACGGTGTCTTTGAAAAGAAGGCGGGGCAAAAAATAGACTGGAAAGTGTTCAATGCCGGTCCGACAGCTATGGAGGCACTGCTTGCCGGTGCTCTTGACATGGCTTACGTGGGACCAAACCCGGCAATGAACGCCTATATCAGGAGCGGTGGCACTGCGTTGCGCATAGTTGCCGGCGCGGCGAACGGCGGGGCCGCTCTTGTTGTGCAAAAGGATGCCGCTATCAGGTCTGCCAGAGACCTGATAGGGAAGAGGGTGGCCTCACCCGAATTCGGCAATACCCAGGACATAGCCTTGCGCTACTGGCTCAAGAAGCAGGGCCTGAAGGCCGGGAAAGATGTTCAGGTGATGCCGGTTAAGAATGCGGAGATCCTCGATCTCTTCATGCAGAAGAAGATTGCTGCTGCCTGGGTGCCTGAGCCTTGGGTTTCCAGATTGGTGCACGAGGCAAACGGTGCCATTTTTATGGACGAGAGATCCATCTGGCCGGGGGGCAAGTTCCCGACCGCTGTGCTGGTGGTCAGAGCAGAGTATCTTGCCAAAAACAGGGAGGTTGTCAGCCGCATTCTTGAGGCTCATGTGGAGACGACTCTCTGGATCAATGCTCAACCGGCCAAAGCCAGAA
The DNA here is from genome assembly GCA_038206285.1 of Geobacterales bacterium. Taxonomy (GTDB): domain Bacteria; phylum Desulfobacterota; class Desulfuromonadia; order Geobacterales; family DSM-12255; genus VEOV01. The sequence goes on along the minus strand of JBBRBA010000031.1, from coordinate 11,873 downwards.
AACTGGTGAATGCAGAACTCGCCAAGATTACCCGCAAGCCGATGGCAGAGCTAGTTCTCAACGATGCATTTTCCCGGCTTCTTATAAGTTATGACCCGACCCGCTCGGCGCTGCTGACTACGGCAGAAAGAGCCAGGGATCTAGGTTTTCTCCCCAAGTCGGACAAGGCTCCACTGATGGGGGTTCTGGACCTGACCATTCTTAACAGGGTTCTGGCCGCGCGGAAGATGAAACCGGTAAAATAAAGTTGCCGCCGGTTAATATTACTGTTAGTTTAGCGCAAGTTTGCTGCAGTTTTACACTGAATTACGGAGATTATGTCCAAAGTTCTGCTCGATAATGTTTCCAAGGTTTTCCTCGCAGAAACCGGCCCGCTACAGGTACTGAACAATGTTACCCTGTCCATAGCAGAAGGTGATTTCCTCTGCATTCTCGGTGCTTCGGGGTGCGGAAAATCAACCCTGCTGAATCTTGTGGCCGGCCTCGAAATGCCGGATCACGGCACTGTACTTGTCAATGGCAAGAAGGTCCGAGGGCCTGGGCCTGACAGGGTGGTCATGTTTCAGGAGGCGGCGCTATTCCCCTGGTTGAATGCCGTACAGAATGTAGCCTTCGGCCTGAAGATGGCTGGCGTTTCCGAGAAGGAGCGTCTTGAGCGCGCCATGGAGCTGCTCAAGCTGGTGAAGCTGACCGGGTTTGCACGGTCGTGGATTCATGAACTGTCCGGCGGGATGCGACAGCGCGTGGCTCTTGCCGCTGCCCTGGCTCTGAATCCGGAAATACTGCTTATGGATGAGCCCTTTGCCGCCCTGGACGCTCTGACCCGTGACCAGCTCCACGTGGAGATTGAGTCGATCTGGGAAGAGACGGGCAAGACGATCATCTTCGTTACCCATAATGTTCGCGAGGCGGTGCGTCTGGGTACCAGGGTTCTGCTGATGTCACCGCGACAAGGGTGTATCAGCCGCGAATATCCGATAAATCTCCCCCGGCACAGGCATCTGGAAGATGTCGATCTTGTCAGAATTGCCTCGATTGTGAGAGACGATCTGCAGGCTGAAGTAGAAAGAAGCGGGGTCGGGGATGTCTGAGCAGCTACAACCGGATAATCAGGCGCGGATGGAGAAGCTGCTCAAAAAAAACATCCGCAATAGCCGGCTCGCGTTCCTGCAGAAATCGGGAGCCAGGGTCATCTTCTTTGCTGTTCTTCTGCTGATCTGGCAGCTGCTTGCGTCTGCCGGGTTCTGGAGTGAACTGCTCTTTCCGGCGCCGCGGCAGGTACTGGCCTCCCTGATGCAAAGTTTCGCAGACGGTTCCATGCCGCAGGCAGTTTTCGCCAGCATTAAACGGCTGCTGGTCGGCTATTCGATCTCACTGCTTATCGGTATTCCGCTGGGGCTGCTGCTCGGCAGGATCAAGCTTCTGGACAACACCCTCGGGACGCTGGTATTGGGACTGCAGGCACTGCCCAGCATCTGCTGGATGCCGCTGGCTGTCCTCTGGTTCGGACTTAGCGAAGCTTCCATGCAGTTCGTGGTGGTCATGGGGGCGGTCATGGCTCTTATTCTTGCAGTACGCGACGGTGTGAAGAATATCCCACGCTTGTATATCAGGGCGTCGCGGGTCCTCGGGGCGACAGGCTGGAAAGGTTATGTTTATGTTATTCTGCCGGCTTCGCTGCCGGCACTGCTGACCGGAGCAAAGCTCGGCTGGTCGTTTGCGTGGCGCGCCCTGATGGCGGCGGAACTGATCTATGTGAGCGCCGGTCTGGGGTCGACGCTGATGATGGGGCGAGAGCTGCATGACATGGCTCTTGTTGTTGCCACCATGCTGGTAATCATAGTCATCGGACTGCTGACCGACAGACTGGTCTTTGGCACCCTGGAGAAGAGCATCCATCGGCGCTGGGGGGTAAGCAGCCACTGATTACAAAACGGCGGCATTCAAGAGCTGCCGCCGGGTGAATATCAGATACTTAAAGAGCGCCGCATCTGCACGATGACGGCGCTCTTTAAGGTCGCAGGGTGACTGGATTGCCGTTTTAGATGATCTTGCTGAGAGGATACTCGACGATCCCTTCTGCTCCAAGCTTGAGCAGTTCAGGCACAATCTTGCGGACATCCTTTTCCGAGAGAATGCTCTCGATCGAAACCCAGTCGGATTTGTAAAGATGCGAGACAGTCGGCGCTTTCTGGCTGGGGAGGACCTTGGTGATCTCCTCTATCCTGTTGCCGGGAGCGTTCATCTTGATGCCGACCATACCTTCGGCAGCCAGAGCAGACTTGAGCAGCGTCGCAATCTGCTCGATTTTAGACCGTTTCCAGGGATCTTCCCACGACGCCCTGTTGGCGATCATGACCGGCACCGACTGCATCAGATCGCAGACAATTCTCAGGTTGTTGGCCTTTATGGTAGAACCGGTTTCCGTAACTTCGACAATTGCGTCACAAAGGCCGTCAACGACTTTGGCTTCGGTCGCGCCCCAGGAGAACTCGACAGTTACCGGGATGCCCAGTTCGGCAAAATAACGCTTGGTAAAACCGACCAGTTCAGTAGAGATGGTAGCTCCCTGAAGATCTTGCGGTTTCTGCACCGGCGAGTCCTGTGCAACCACCAGCACCCAGCGTACCGGGCGGCGCGATACCTTGGAATAGACCATTTCGCAGACTTCGACAACGTCCGAGTCGTTTTCACGCACCCAGTCTCGCCCGGCAATGCCGACGTCGATAGTGCCGCGTTCCACATACTTGCCCATCTCCTGCGGCCGGATAAGCTTGCAGTTCATATCTTCGTCGTCAACGCCCGGAAAATAACTTCGTGACGAGATGCTTACCTTCCAGCCGGCTTTTTTGAAAAGCTCGACTGTAGCGTCTTCAAGGCTTCCTTTAGGAATGCCGAAATTAAGAATGTTTGCCATTGATTAATCCCTCTTTGTGATGATGAAAGAACGCGATGTATCCGCAAGATCATGGCGAGCAATTAACAACGCTGCGGCGTAGTGCCCGCAGGGCATAAATACCCGCAGAGCACAGGCAGCGCTACGCCGCGCAAGGAGATTCGCCGCTAAAACGCCGAGATTGCAAAAAAAGGCGCGCTTTTCATTTTTTGTAAACTTCATTCGGGTCGAAGAGCGGGTTGGAGTGTTCGACCCACGCGCCGTTTTCCCATTTGACATAAAAGCAGCTTCTGTTGCCGGTGTGACAGGCAGCCGCTCCGTTCTGTTTTACCCGGATTACCACTGAATCGGCATCACAGTCGGTATAAGCTTCAATAACTTCCTGGGTGTTACCGGATTCTTCGCCCTTCATCCAGTACTTGTTGCGTGTCCGGCTGAAAAACCAGGTCTTGCCGGTCTCAAGAGTCAGATTCAGAGTCTTTTCATCCATGAAGGCGACCATCAGCACGTCACCTGACTCGTGATCCTGGATGATAGCAGGGATCAGTCCCCCCATTTTGTTGAAATCAATCTTGATCATCGCTCTCTCCATTAAAAAAAGGCGGCACAGGAAACCCTGCACCGCCATATAAGGTCATAATGCAGGAAATGACTACTCTGCCTTGGTAACAATTACCTTGAGGGTAGCGGTCACTTCCGGTTGAACCTTAACAGTCACGCTGTATTCGCCCAACTGCTTGATAGGTTCGGCAAGGACAATCTTCTTCCGGTCGATATCGATACCCAGCGCTTTAAGCTGCTCAGCCAGTTCCATATTGGTAACTGCGCCGAAGAGTTTCCCCTCTTCCCCTGCCAGATGAACAAGATTAAGGGTGATTGCTTCGATCTTGGCTACAAATGCTTTTGCCTGCTCAAGCATTTTGTTCTTCTTGTACTCGAGCTGCCTTTTGGCATGGGCGAGAGCTTTGGTGTTCTTCTCGTTAGCCAACAGGACAAACCCCTTCGGAATGAGGAAGTTGCGGGCGTAACCCGGTGCAACTTTAACGACATCGCCGATGCTTCCGAGGTGTTCCATGTTTTCCTGCAGAATTACTTTCATTTTTCCTCCCAGCCTGTTTACAGGTTTTTTTCTTTGGGCGTACGAAAATCCGCCCAAGTATCAAATATTCCCAGAAATGCTATCGCTACAACGAGGTAAGGCTGGAACGTCAAAACCAGCCAGAAGATTAAGCGTGCCAGTGACGGTACTGAAATCCTTTGAAAAAAAGCAAGAACAACAGCCAATCCCTGGAGAAAATAGATAAAGCCACAGACTATCAAGAGATTAAGTGCAGCTCTTTGTAGATCCGGATGCGGCAGCAGCATCGAAAAGCCGGCGACAATAACAACCCAGACCAGAACATCCGGGTTCCTGAACGACTGGAACGAGTCGGGCTTTGGCAGATTCGGCAGCCATCTGGCGGCGAGCCTGAAAAGCAGGGCCATGTTCAGGGCGGCTAGAGAGCCGAGAGATACCAGGATGAGCGCCGGAAAGATTCTTGCTATCAGTGCTCCTGCCTGTCTGATCCCCTGTGACAGCATCTCCAGATCTTCTTTGGAGAGACCCTGTTTGCTGTAGAGGGCAATGGCCTGGTCGGTGCTGCTCTCGATCCCCTTAAGCAGTGTCGCCTGCAGATCCGTTCCTGACCAGAATCCGTAAGCTAACGCAATCACGACAATCAGCAGGAAGTTGATACCTGCCGGATAGGCAATCGCCCGCGCTGTCCCTTTCCCCTGCAGATAGTACCAGGGAAGCAGCAGGCTGATAACGCCAGCCTGCAGCAGGTACAGAAGAGGAATAGCGATTTCGCCCATGATTATCAGCACGGTAATTGTGATGATAAATGCTGCGAAACCGGTTGCCGCACCCCGCTTGCAGAAGTAATAGATCGCAGGCAGGGGAGCGAGAATCCCCGGGAGAAGGCCAACCACCGGGAAGGTAACATAAGCCAGGAAGAGCGCCAGTGTCAGCACCCCGCCTTTAAGCGCATCAAGCAGCAGCTCTTTGCCTGGCAGAGCCATTGTTTCAATAACCTTTACGGCAGCACGTGGGTGCCGGCAATCGGCAACAGCGCAATGTTTCTGGCTCTTTTGATAGCCTCGGTAATTTCTCTCTGGTGCTTGGCGCAGTTACCTGATATCCGGCGCGGTACGATTTTGCCACGCTCGGTAATGAAGTAGCGGAGAGTACGCGGATCTTTGTAGTCTATGGTTACCTGCTTGTCGGCACAGAATCGGCATACTTTTCTGCGCTGGAAAGGTCTCTTTTTTCTGGGCCCGCTTGGGCGCTGTGAACTTCTTTCGTCACTCATGGTATATGAACCTCCGTCAGTTTACTCGTTTTCTGATGCGGCTTCCTCAACAGGAGCCGTCTCTTCGGCCTCAACCGGCGTTGCCGGGGCAGCAGTCACTGTATCCTTATCCAGCTTGACGCTCTGGTAACGAATTACCCTCTCGTCAAGGCGGAGACGGCGCTCCAGCTCTGCAATCAACGCTGCATCCCCGTCACTGCGGAGATACATGTAGCGGCCACGGGCAATCTTGTTGATCGGATAGGCTAGTTTGCGAATCCCCCAATCTTCAAGCTTCCTGACTTCACCATTCATCTTGGCGATTACTTCATTGATTCTGGTGGTGAGAGCTTTGTTCTCTTCATCAACCAGATCAGGTTTGACGATATAGATCGTCTCGTACATCCTGCTCATCTGTGATCCTCCTCACGGTTTGTGTGTGTTGCCGACTGGCAGCACAGCTAAGCCCCGGTCCCACCCGGAGCAAGGAGAAGCAGCCCCAATGACTGCTTGTAGGAATCGAAATCTTTAGCATAAAACAGCAGCTAATTCAAGGTATTTCTGCAGATTTTTATGCCGCTCCGCGCGACGCTTTCTCCGTAATGCCGGAGATGCCGAAACGTTTCCGCAATTCGGCCAGCACATCGTCAAGAGGGATATCACGGTAAGCAAGTAGCACAAGAGTGTGGTAGAAGAGGTCAGCAGCTTCATAAACTGTTTCGTCGCGCTCGCCACCCTTGCCGGCAATTACCAGTTCGGTAGCTTCTTCACCGAGTTTCTTGAGTATTTTGTCGATCCCTTTCTGCATCAGGGAGGCGGTGTAGGAGTTATCGGCAGGATTTGCCTTTCGCTCCAGAATTACCTGATAAAGCGCCTGCAGAATATCAGCATGACTGTTCATAACCGGACTGTGACCCCCCTGTGGCGGAGATATTCCTTTGCTTCCGCCACCGTATGCTGGCGGAAATGGAAAATGGAGGCAGCCAGACAGGCGCTGGCGCCGGCTGCGGTAAAACCGTCATAAAGATGCTCCAGTGTGCCGACTCCGCCGGAGGCGATAACCGGTACGGATACAGCATCAACGATTGCCCGGGTTAGCGGAATATCGTAACCATCCTTGGTGCCATCCCTGTCCATACTGGTCAGCAGGATCTCTCCGGCACCGAAAGACTCCATCCGCCTGGCCCACTCCACCGCATCAATTCCGGTCGGTTTGCGGCCACCGTGGGTGTAGACCTCCCAGCGCTGCTCACCCGGTACCTGTCTGGCGTCAATTGCCACTACTGTACACTGGGAACCGAAGCGCTGCGCCGCTTCGCGGACAAAGTCGGGGTTGAACACTGCCGCCGTATTGATGGATACCTTGTCGGCGCCGGCGTTGAGCATCCGGCGAATATCTTCGACCGTCCTGATGCCTCCACCGACGGTTAACGGCATGAAGACCCGTTCGGCGGTCTTTCTGACCACATCGACCATGGTGTCGCGGCCATCGCTCGATGCGGTGATGTCAAGGAAAGTCAGCTCATCAGCCCCCTGGCTGTCATACATTTCGGCAATCTCGACCGGATCGCCGGCATCGCGCAGTTCAAGGAACTGCACCCCCTTGACGACACGGCCGCCGGTAACATCAAGGCAGGGAATGATACGTTTGGTCAACATGGAAACCTCAGGTTGAGGTTGAGATTGAGGGGCTGTCTGAGCCTTGACCTCAACCTTAACCTGCTTTTGTAAGTGCGATCGCTTCGGCCAGATTGAGCGCGCCGCTGTAGATTGCCTTGCCGGTGATGACACCGGTGACACCGCTCGATTGGACGGCCATCAGATTCCTTATATCCTGCAGGCTCGACACACCGCCGGAAGCAATAACCGGAATGCTGATCGACTCCGCCAGAGCGCAGGTCGCTTCGATGTTCGGTCCCTGCATCATACCGTCGCGGCTGATGTCGGTGTAGATTACGGCGCAAACGCCGAACCCCTCGAATTTTTTTGCCAGCTCAATTGCCGTGATGCCGGTCACTTCGGCCCACCCCTGAACAGCAACCATGCCGTTCCTGGCATCGATACCGACGACAATTCTGCCGGGAAACCTGGTACAGGCCTCCTGCACCAGTTCCGGATTGCGCTGGGCGGCCGTACCGATGATCACCCTGTCAATTCCCATGTCCAGATAGGCTTCGATGGTGGGGATATCACGGATGCCGCCGCCGAGCTGGGTCGGTATTCTTATCGCCCGGACAATCGTCTCGATGGCGCCGCGGTTTTTCGGCTCACCGGCAAAAGCGCCGTCCAGATCAACGATATGCAGCAGCTCTGCTCCCTGTTCCGCCCATACTTTTGCCTGGGCTCCAGGGTCATCGTTGAATACCGTGTCCCGCTCCATCAGACCCTGTTCCAGACGGACACATTTCCCTTCTTTCAAATCTATCGCCGGTATGACAATCATCGTTAAAATATCCTTCTGTAGGGGCCGGCCTATGTGCCTGCCCTTGAATCGGGCGGCCACATGGAGTCGCCCCTACATTTCACCAAAATTTTTCAAGATTTTCAGCCCTTTCTCCTGAGACTTCTCCGGGTGGAACTGAGTGGCAACGACATTGTCACTGCATATCGATGAACAGAAATCGATGCCGTAGCTGGTGGTAGTGGCAATCACCGCAGCGTCATCCGGCTTGACATAATAGGAGTGGACAAAATAGACGTTTGTCCCTTCGTCAATACCGGCAAAAACCGGTGACCGGCAGTTGAAAGAGAGCTGGTTCCACCCCATGTGCGGCACGGCCAGCTTTTCACCGCTGACGCTCATCCCTTCCGGAAAACGGACAACTTTTCCCGGGATCACGCCAAGCCCCTGATGTCTGCCAAACTCTTCGCTCTCGGTAAAGAGCAACTGCAATCCGAGGCAGATGCCGAGAAACGGCCGACCCTCGCGGATCACCCGGAGAATGGGCTCGACAAAGCCTCCTGTCTCCAGATTACGCATGCAGTCGCGAAATGCACCGACTCCGGGGAGAACAATCCGCTCGGCCTCAAGCACGACTTTCGGGTCAGCGGTAACAACCGCCGCAAAGCCGACCTTTTCAAAACCCTTTTGCACGGAACGGAGGTTACCCATGCCGTAGTCGATAATTGCAATCATAAAAATCCTGGCTCTAGGCTCTGGGCTCCAGGCTCTAGGCATGTGAAGGTTTTATCCCCAGAGCCCAATGCCTAGAGCCTAGTGCCTGATTTTATAGTTTCCCTTTGGTCGACATGACCCCTTCAATGCGTGGATCAAGCTGGGTGGCTATATCCATTGCTCTGGCAACTCCCTTGAAACAGGCTTCGAGGAGATGATGGACATTGTCGCCGTACATGACATTGATGTGGAGATTGGCGCCGACATTATTGACTAATGCCTGGAAAAACTCTCTGCCCAGTTCAACGTCGAACTCGCCGATCTTTACCTTGGGCAGTTTTACGTTGTAAACCAGATAGGGCCGACCGGAGAGATCGAGCGCCACGCTTGCCAGGGTCTCATCCATCGGCACGGTAGCCTGGCCGTAGCGGCGTATGCCCATCTTGTCGCCCAGAGCCTCTTTGATCGCCTGCCCCAGAACAATGCCGATATCCTCCACCGTATGGTGAAAATCGATGTCGATGTCCCCTTGCGCCTCGATCTCCAGATCAAACAGACCGTGACGGGCAAAGAGGTCGAGCATGTGGTCGAGAAACGGCACCGAGGTGCAGATTTTCCCCTCGCCGGTGCCGTCCAGGTCAATGGAGAGCCTGATGCGGGTTTCCCTGGTAATGCGTTCGATAGAAGAAGTACGGCCCATAAGAGCCTCCTTTAGGGCCAAGGCCCTTAAACCATTTCCTGTAATGCCGAAAGTGTTGCCTGCATCTCTGCGTCTGTGCCGATCGATATGCGCAGGCCATGAGCCAGCAGCGGATCGGAGAAGTGCCGTACCAGTATCTTCCGCTCGAACAACTCGTCGTAGAGGCGTTTGCCGTTCCGGTCGGGCGGCGTAGCAAAGACATAGTTGCCCTGGGAGGGGATTACCTTGTAGCCAAGCGTGCGCAACCCGGCCGAAAACCACTCCCGCGTTTCGCAGACCTTGCGGCAACACTCCTTTAGATACGCCTGATCTTTGAGGGCTGCCACGCAGGCCGCTTGAGCCAGGCGATCAAGGTTGTAATGGTCGCGGATCTTGTCCAGCGCCTCGATTACCTCTGGCCTGGCGATGGCCAGGCCGAGCCGCATCCCGGCCAGGGAATAACTTTTGGAGAGGGTACGGGTCACTACCACGTTATCGTATTTCTTGACCAGTTCCAGTGCGCAGCCCTGCGCAAAATCGGCGTAGGTTTCGTCCAGCACCAGCATGCCGTCGCAGCGTCCGGCCAGTTCCTCGATGTAATCCAGGGGAAAAGCGGTGCCAAGCGGGGCGTTGGGAGTGGTGAGAAAGAACAGCTTCCCCTGGTAACGCTGCGGAAAACCGGCGATGCGGAAGTCAGCTGTCAGGCCGTAGGTACGGACCTTCGCCCCCTGTACCTCGGCCAGTGTGGCGTAGTAGGAGTAGGATGGGTGGACGTAGGCGATCTCCTCACCTTCCGCGGCAAAGGCCCTGATCAAGTTGTTGAGCACCTCGTCGGAACCGTTGGCCATGATGATCCAGGATGGGTCGAATCCGTACAGCTCGCCGGCCGCCTCGCGCAGCTTCTGGCTCGATGCGCTGGGGTAGGTTCGCAGAGAGGCGCCGTCGGTGCCCAGTTCCGCCAGGATAGCCTCTACCACCTTCGGAGACGGCGGATAGGAGTTTTCATTGGTGTTCAGTTTGATCCATGAGGCGATGTCCGGCGGCTGGTAACCGGGAACGTAACCGGCCATTGCGGCAATATTGGGGCGCAAAGGTATCATAGTTTTCAAAAAATATCATGCAGCAGGGGGTTGAAGCAAGGAAGAATCGGTTGTAAAGGGAAAGCCGCGATTTTTTCGGGCCGTTTACGGTCGAGGTTGGTTTGATCAAGGTTGAAAAAGCGTTGTTTGAGTTATTCGTCGATCACCTACATCCCTGCCAAACGCCGACTTTCACCGCCAACCTCACCCGTACCGCCGACGATACCCTTATGGAGGATCAGTTTTTGGTACGTCCCCTCAATATAGTCCGTGGGTTCCTCGCCGTTGTAGAACGGCCAGTTCTCGATCCTGCGGACCTGAGTGACCATGTCTCCATGGAGTTTTTGAAAGGCTCTGCTGAGCCCCGAGGTTACACGAGCATGCTGAGAGAATTTATGGATACCTCTTTTCCCCGCTTCATCAAGGAGCGCTTTGGACATCATTAAAAACAGTTTCCCTCCTAAGAGCGACTTCTGAAATTGCGGCACTATCTCCATTGTCTCCACATAAAGACGTTCCGGGTCCTCGATAAGCTTTGAATCAGCGGCCCTCAACTCCTCTTCACGAATCGCTTCGTTATGTGGTATTGCCAGAAGGTAGCCGATAGGCATTTCCCCCTTCCAAAGAAGTATGTGAATAGCGTTGGCATTATGCAGTTGCCCGTCATAGTATTCTTCCATGTCCGCATAATGCCACGTCTCCGGCATTGCGCTTTTGTATACCGACACGATATTTTGAAAATTTTCATCGCTGTATCCTCTAACTGCCTCAACCGTGTACATCCGCATCACCTCACCCGAAACCGGTTATTTGAAATTCCTCAGCATGTCGCCAACACTCTCATAACCGAGGCTGTAGAGCTTGGCCCAGACAAACATCTGAAAGCCGCTCGCTGCCACAAAGAGAAAGGTCCGTAGCCCTCGCGAAGGGAGCCGATCCCGGAAATAGATCAGAATCTGGCACGGTCCATCCCACAGGAGGAGTCGAACCAGGACCATCAACTCCATGAGATAGCCAAGCAATTTTGACTTGCCAGATGCGGCGCTGGTGAGCCTGCGGAGAGCTTCCATTAAGGTAATGTCGATGCGGAAGCGGTCGTTGAAAAGAACCACCGTAATGGAGAAGAGCAGGTTCAGCCCCCAGAGCACGAGCCAGATGATGCTATCGGAGAGTCCCCGGTATTTGAGGACGGTAACAAGGGCGGCAGTGACGCCGATAAGACTCCATTCCAAAACATAGAACGACGGGGCGAGAATGGCCGTCAGCAGCAGCTTCCTGGGGAGTGGTTTCTCCTGTTCGAGTTCAACCGACACAGGCTGATCAGGCATATTGCTCTACCCCGTTTGTACGCATGAACTTTTTCTCAACACCCTCCGCCATCAACCGCCGCACCTCCTCCTCCAGATGGCCGGGATACCAGCACCAGTAGGGGTCTGCTTTGCTCTCTTCGGGGAGCAACCGGACGATCAGGGGTTTGAGTCCGAAATGCTTGGTAACCCGCTGGATGGCGGGCCAGGCTATTTCGCGGGTGAAATTGCCTTCATCGCCTTTGAGGAGAAAATTTTCAAAAAGGATGCCGTGGCAGATGAAAAATGCCATTACGAGGTGGTAGTAATTGGCGGGTTTGCCGCCAGCGGTCGTTGTCAAGAGAGTTGTCGCCTTCGTATCGAATGCTAAGCCGCTTTTTTCAACTCCAGAATCGCATGATCTTTGCTGGTTCTAGTATGGTTGAGAGTGACTACAGCAGGACGATCCCAGTTCCGACATGCAGCTG
>JBBRBA010000030.1:0-34853 GCA_038206285.1 Geobacterales bacterium | reverse complement strand
CGCTACTTCCCTGCAATGTAGTCGTCTATCGGGATGACGCCGACAAAACCGTGGTTATGGTCATGGACCCGGTGGCAGCCCTTGGTGTGATCGGCAATGCCGAACTCACTGAAATCGCCGGACAGGTGCGGGCCAAAATGGAACGGGTGCTGGCCGCGCTCTCATAGGAACCGGGAAAGTAATACTCTTTTCAAAGGCACACAATGCTGAAACGGATTATTCTGCTTTGCGGCGCTGCGATCACTTTGTTGCTGCTCTGGTTTGCCATAAGCAACTATCAAGCTTCACGACCAATCGCCGAAGAGACCCTCTTCGGACTGGCGCATTCACTGCATGCCGCCATAGAAAACAGCGCTCTTCACGACCCCTCCTTGCACTCTCTATCCACGTTCCATACTCCCGACATCGCCTATTTCGCACTCGTTGACCGAAAGGGTGTGTATCGATTCCATTCAAATCCGGAACTGACAGGTACCTTTGTACAGGACAAGACAGACTTGCAACAATTCTTTGCTGAAGAAATGGTGAGCAAACGGATAAAACTCACAACCGGAGAGGAAGCGTATGAACTGATCAACCACCTTCACCTCCCTTCCGAAACGCTCGGCTTCCGCATTGTTCTTCATACTTATCGAGCAGATGCGGTCGTCAGGCGAGCAGAGTTTAACATGCTGGCATTGTTCTCTCTGCTGATATTTGGCTGGATTCTGGCGTTTGCCGTCTTTCGCTTTACCCGGCGGGAAGAACAGCACAAATTTGAAATGGCGCGGCGGGAAAGTCTCGCGCAACTGGGTGAGATGGGCGCCATGCTTGCCCATGAGATCAGAAATCCTTTGGCAGGGATCAAAGGCTATGCTCAGGTCATCGGCAAAAAACCGCAGGATGAGCGGAACAGCGGCTTTGCCGAACGTATAGTAACGGAAGCGCATCGACTGGAGATTCTCGTCAGCGATCTTCTCGAATTTGCCAGAAGCGAACAGGAATCGATGGTCGCGGTGGATCTGGCAGAGGTTGTATCCCACACTGCGGACCTTCTCCGCCATGAGGCTGAGCAATTTCAAATCAATATAAACTGTGAATCTCCCGCTACCCTGCCGCTTGCCGGTAACCGGGACAGTCTGGCACAGGTTCTGCTCAACCTTGGGAAAAACGCCATCCAGGCAATGCCGGATGGCGGCACGATGGGGATAACAGCGGAGGTCGTCGGCAAGCAGGCTATCATCACTGTGAGCGATAACGGGCAAGGCATCAGCCAGGAAGAGCTGCCCAGGATTTTCGAGCCATTTTTTACCACCAAAGCCAGAGGAACGGGATTGGGACTGTCTCTGTGCCGGAAAATTGTCGAGGAGCATGGTGGACAGATCACCGTGAAAAGCACGGTCGGGCAAGGAACATCAGTTTCTATAACCATTCCCGTTCGACAGCGCTACTCGAAGAGGAGTTGACAATGAAGGGACGTATTCTACTGGTCGAAGACGATGAGACATTCAGAAGTTTATTGCAGACAATTCTGGAAGACGCCGGTCACGAAATTTCGACGGCAGAAGACGGGCTCAAAGGCCTGCATCTGCTGCGCCGGGAAAGCTTCGATCTGGTGGTGACTGACCTGAAAATGCCCGGTAAAAGCGGCCTTGAACTGTTTCGCGAGACCAGGCTGGACCCGAACCCGCCCCTGTTCATTTTTCTGACCGCCTTCGGCCGGGTGGATGAGGCTGTCGCTGCCATGAAGGAGGGAGCAGTTGATTTTCTCACCAAACCGCTGGAAAGCCCGGATACGCTGCTTGCCCTGGTTAACCGGGCAATGGAAAGCCAGGGGCGCAAACGTGAATTTCTCACTCTCAAGGAGGCGGAAACTGCCGGGCTGCCGCCGGAAGAGCTCATCTTTGCCGGTCAGGCCATGCAAGCAGTGAGGAAACTGGTGCATGATGTAGCCCCTACCACGGCCAACGTTCTTGTCTATGGTGAAAGCGGCACCGGCAAAGAACTGGTCGCCAGAATGATCCACCTGCTCAGCCCCGGAAGCGGGGCAGCTTTTGTCCCGCTTAACTGTGCTGCAATTCCTGAAAACCTTCTTGAAAGTGAGCTCTTCGGGCATGAAAAAGGTGCCTTCACCGGCGCGATTCAGGCGCGGCAGGGAAAATTCGAGCTGGCCAGAGGCGGGACCATTTTTCTTGATGAAATCGGCGAGATGCCACAGTCTTTACAGGCTAAACTGCTACGCGTCATACAGGAACGGGTATTTGAACGGGTCGGCGGCAGCAAAGAGATCAAGGCCGATGTCCGGGTAATTGCCGCCACTAATCGTAATTTGCAGGATGAAGTCGCGGCAAAAAGGTTTCGGGAAGACCTTTACTATCGTCTCAACGTCTTTCCCATGAACCTGCCGCCGCTGCGTGAGCGCCCTGATGCAATCGGTTTACTGGCAGACTATTTTTTCCACCTCTTCAACCGCCAGATAGGCAAAAATTTGAGCGGCATTGAACCAAAAGCAGTGGCAGCAATGAAAGCCTATGCATGGCCGGGCAATGTCCGGGAGTTGCAGAACGTCATCGAACGGGCGGTCATCCTGGCGCAGGAGTTGATAAGGGTCAGCAACCTGCCTGGTGAGATTGTGCTTAAAGTCGCTCCGGCAGTGAATGAGAGTAGAGATATTCTGAAAGCAACGGAACGGGAGATCATCATCAAAGCATTACGCAGTCATGGCGGCAACCGTCGGCTTGCCGCTGATGAGATGGGGATCACCAGGCGTTCGCTCCAGTACAAGCTCAAAGAGTATGGCCTCCTCGACGAGGAGTGATGTTATGCAAAAAGAGGTGAAATATGATTCACCCTGAGTGAAAAATTATTCACCTGTTTTGGAGCCTAAAATTTAAGCTACTGATAAAACATTAGTAATAACAGCTAGATAAATATGTCATATTTGGGCATGAAAAGTGGAATACCTCCTTGCAGCAACACCATTTATCCTGCGGAGGTTTCAACAGATGAAAAAAGACACTGTAATTTCAATGGCTATGGCAATCGCGGCCCTAACACTTGTCACCCAGGCATTTGCGGCTGGTAGTGGCCGGATGGGTGGAGGTGCAGCAGGCAGCACGCGGATGTCTTCCGGTACACATGTAACCAGTGGTGCCGTCATGCAGCCAGGTTCGATGGCCGGCCACGGCACGACCGGCGCAGGCATGGCCGGCCACGGCACGACCGGCACAGGTATGACCGGCACAGGCATGACCGGCACAGGCATGACCGGCACAGGTATGACCGGCACAGGTATGACCGGCCACGGCATACCTGGTACACAACCGCCTGCAACCACGACCGTCAAGTAACAAGTATCAGGAGTAGTTCAACATGGCGCCAGGCCGCTTTTTCCCAATCATTGTTCTGACAGTAGTTTTGAATTGCTACCCGACCGGTGCAGCATTTGCCGGTTTCGGTTTTGGTGGCGATGATGCGGGGAAGAGCGGACTGGACTTCAATAAGGGCTATGATGTCAACACAGTGGCGACTGTCACGGGTCGAGTACTATCAGGACCTCGCACCGGCGATAAAGAGCACATTTTTGTTGAGATCAAGGCTGGCTCTGAAACTATCAGCCTTAATCTTGGCCCAAAAACTTATTGGGAAGGGAAGGAATTTCCGGTTCATCCCAATGATGACATAATTGCCAAAGGTTCAAAGGCACAAGGGAAGGATGGGAAAACCTACCTGTTGGTACAGAAGTTTTCTGACCGGACAAATGGTTCTCAATTGACGTTACGCAGTGATAGCGGGAGTCCTGCCTGGTCAGGTCTGAATGCAAGCGGCATGATGACTGATAACCCGGCAGGTGGTATGCAGCGGGGTGGCGGGATGATGCGTGGCGGTGGCGGGGTGATGCGTGGCGGTGGCGGGATGATGCGACGCTGATGTTATCCGAGTTGTTCTTGACTAAGTCGGTTGCCATGAACGAAGGAGCAAGCTGTGAAACAATTTTTTGGATTGGAAAGATCGTTAATCTGTGTAGTACTTATGGCTGCCCTGCTTCTTCCGTCTTTGGTTTATGCTGATGGCCCGGAGTATTCCATTGGCCTCGGCTTTGAGTTCGCTTCCGGGAAATACGGAACCGGCATCAACACAGATTCCGTCTACATGCCGCTTACAGTAGCAGCATACCCGACCGAGCGGCTTGACTTCTCGCTGGAGATTCCCTTTGTCTATCAGAGCAGCAGCGCTGTGGTGGCAGGCCAATTCATGGGTATGCAGGGTCAATCTATGGGGTCTCAGTCTGTTATGTCTGCGGGGAGTTGGCCTGGAATGGGTTCCGGAGCGATGACCTCCGCATCAGCCGGGAATGTTGGCGATTCCCGGTCCGGACTTGGCGACATCAAGCTGAAAGCCGGGTACGTCCTGTACACCGAAGAAGAATATGTGCCGGCAATAAGGCCCAACTTCTATGTAAAATTTCCCACTGCGGACAAGAATAAATTCCTGGGAACCGGGGCATTTGATGAAGGTTTTGCCGTGGAGCTGACCAAGTGGTTTGGCGCCTGGGTTGCCGATGGGGAACTGGGCTACGCCATTCAGGGGAAGTCTTCAGTTCTGGCAGTCAAGGATTACCTGTACTACTACGCCGGCGGCGGTTATCAGCTCACCGAACGGTTGCGGCCGATGCTGTTTATCAAAGGGAGCAGTCCAACTGTCGAGGGGGCATCGTCTCCCCTGGAAGCACGCTTGAGAGTAAAATACCAGATGACGAAACATTGCGGCATCGACGGCTATCTGTCCAAGGGAATCACGACTGCCAGTCCTGACTATGGTTCGGGTATAGCTGTTTTTTACGAATTTTAGTTATAGCGATACTTTGTGCTGACCAGGTTGGCTTTGATTTATGCCATTTTTCGAACATTTACCAGCAGAATAAAGTTTGGCATTGGGGTTAAGATTAAAGCAGGTTTAAAGCAGGCAACAAACAATAAAAAGGAGAAGAATATGAAAGTGAAATTAGCGTTGATTGTAGCAATTGTAACCATTTTTGCAGCCGGGAGTTCCCTTGCCATGATGAATCAGCCTGGTTCCGGCTGGGGTGGCGGCATGGGTGGTGGTACCACGGGTGGCGGATGGGGTGGTGGAGGTATCGCACCCTGGGGGCCCGGTTATGGCATGAACGGTGCTGGTGGCATGATGTCCGGGATGTTTGGACGGACCGTAACCAACGGATATCTGGATTTGCTTAAGCCTATCGCGACCCCACAGGAAGCAATCACGTCCATCCAGAAATTTATCAGCTCAGCCAATAGCAACCTCAAGATTTCCGATGTCTGGGAGTATCAAACCGTGTTCAAAGCCGAACTCTATGATGCCAACGGGCAGCTGGCTTTTGATCTGCTGGTGGACAAACTGACAGGTGTTGTGACGCCTGAAATGGGCTATTCCATGATGATGAACGCAAGCTGGGGAAGGGCTCTCCAAAAGACCCCTAAATTCGGGAAGCATATCGTTCTTACTCCCGATGCCGCGACCGAGGCTGCCCAGGCCTTTGTGAGCAAGAACGTGAGTGTTATCAATTATACCCTTGCGGCTCCGGAGACCTATCCAGGTTACTACAAATTCCACACTACTGATGTATCATCAGGAACGCCCGGTATGGACATTATGGTTAATGGTTACAATGGGGGTATCTGGATGGAGACACAACTTGGAGCCCCCATCAATCCGGTTCCCGTAACACCCTGACAGTTGTTTACACGTCAAGGCACTACCAGGGGACGAGCTGCTTATCTGGTAAAAACAGCTCGTCCCCTTTTTGTAGACTGACTAACCCTTCCGCGCTAATTTCCTTTCTATTGCATTCAGATTTACAAACAGGCACAAGGAGGACCGACCATAAAAAAATGGTATGACACTCGCAGTACTTCTGGCACTGGCCACAGCGGTGGTATCTGCCGCTGAAAATGACCATGTCGGCCATGGTATGAACTACGGCAACTACACTCCGGGAAAGTCGGCTCACAAGGAGGTGGTTGACGGGGTAAAGGCGACCTTTAACATCAAGCCGATGCAGGAGGCGATGCAGGATATGGGGATGGAGATGCCGAAAGGGGTGAAGGAGACCCGTCATCTCTCAATCTCCTTCAATGATATGCAGACAGGCAAGGCGATCACGTCCGGCGAGGTTAAGGTGAAGGTGCCGGCGCCCGACAAAAGTGAACAGACCAGAGAGTTGCCGGCGATGCCCTTTCATTCTGGTGCTGATTTCGATCTTGCCACGATGGGGCAGTACGGGGTTATGTGCAAGTTTGTGCTTAAGGATGGCAAAACCCGCAGAGCAAAATTCTGGTATACTGTCAAGAGTCTACACTATCAGCTAAGCTAAGCAGGGGATGGTTCAATCTGTTGAACTGTCCCTTTTGCGTGTGGTCAGAGAAGGTTTCTTTCCCGACAAGGAAAATTTTGTGCATACAGAGAATGACAATACCAGGCTGAAGCAGATTCCAGCAGGTGTGTGGGTGCTCGGCTTTGTCAGTATGTTGATGGACATATCTTCGGAGATGATTCACAGCCTGCTGCCATTGTTCATGGTCACGACTCTGGGCGCAAGCGCTTTCGCAGTCGGTTTGATCGAAGGGCTGGCCGAGTCCACCGCGTTAATCGTCAAAATTTTCTCCGGGGCGCTGAGCGATTACCTGGGCAAGCGCAAGGGGCTCGCGGTGTTTGGCTACGCCTTGGGCGCGCTGACCAAACCGCTGTTTGCGATTGCGCCGACTGTCGGCTACGTGCTTACCGCGCGGCTGCTGGATCGGGTCGGGAAAGGCGTCCGTGGCGCACCGCGCGATGCGCTGGTCGCCGACGTTACGCCGCCAGGCTTGCGCGGGGCCGCTTTTGGCCTGCGGCAGTCGCTCGATACCGTGGGCGCCTTCCTTGGTCCACTGCTGGCTGTTGGTTTGATGCTGCTCTGGGCGGATGATTTTCGGGCCGTGTTCTGGGTAGCCGTGATTCCGGGTCTGGCGGCCGTCGCACTGCTTGTTCTTGGTGTGCGTGAACCGGCGCAACAGCGGACCGGGAAGCGCACAAATCCGATTAGTCGCGTGAATCTGCAACGCCTGGGCGCTGCGTATTGGTGGGTGGTCTGCATCGGCGCAATCTTCACTCTTGCCAGATTCAGCGAGGCATTCCTGGTGCTGCGCGCACAACAGAGCGGGGTGCCGGTCGCGCTGGTGCCACTCGTAATGGTGGCTATGAACTTGATCTACTCGCTGTCAGCTTATCCGTTCGGCAAACTCTCTGACCGGATGAGTCACACAAAATTACTGGTGCTTGGACTGGTCGTATTGGTCGCGGCGGACCTGGTGCTGGCCTCCAGCAATCATTGGGGGGTGGTACTGGCCGGCGTCCTGCTCTGGGGTATTCACATGGGTATCACCCAGGGCCTGCTCGCGACGATGGTTGCTGATACGGCACCTGCCGATCTGCGCGGTACGGCCTATGGCTTCTTTAATCTGGTGAGCGGAATCTCCATGCTCCTGGCCAGTGCTGTCGCGGGCCTCTTGTGGGATCGACTCGGGGCGTCATTCACGTTTTATGCCGGGGCTGTCTTCTGCCTGATTGCGCTCGTGGCGTTGGCATTAAGACCGGCTATGCAGCCCGCTAAGGTTTGACATATGAATATCATGGAAAGCATCAACAATCTTCTCCCTCAACTAGAGCACTTCCGCATAATGGGCTACTGGCTCGTCCTGCTTGTCTCTCTGCTGGAATCACTGGTATTGGTGGGCGTAATCGTTCCGGGGGCGGTTATCGTCATCTACGCCGGAGCCCTGGCGGCACAGGGATATTTCGATCTCGGCGATCTCATCTGGTTTGCCGCCAGCGGCGCGGTTCTGGGGGACGGGATCAGTTTTCTGCTCGGGCAACATGGCACCGGCTTGTTCAAAGAAACGAACAAGGTTCTTAAGGCAAGCTATCTTGAGGCAGGAGAGCGGTTTTTCCACAAACATGGCGCCAAGAGCATTTTTCTGGGGCGTTTCATCGGCCTTGTCCGGGCGGTCATCCCGTTTATAGCCGGACTGTCCGGGATGGCTGCCAAACGGTTCTATTTCTGGAATATCTTCAGTGCCTTCGCCTGGGCCGCTTCCCACCTCCTTGCCGGTTATTTCCTCGGCCATGCCTGGCGGCTGGTCGAGGTCTGGACAAGCCGCGCCGGCATCTTTCTGGCGGCGCTGATCCTGGTTCTCTTCTGCGCCAGCCTGCTCAAGAGGTTCATCGTCAAACAGGGCAGGCAGCTGTTTGGTCTATGCCGGTCGCTCTGGTTTTCGGTCAAACAGTCCCTCAGTACCAATCCTGCTGTGGCAAGGCTCATGGCGCGTCATCCCCGGTTCGTCTCCTTCGTCAATGCCAGGCTGGACAGGACCCGCTTCTCCGGCCTGCCGTTGACCCTGCTGGGTATCGTCTTTCTGTACACACTGCTGCTCCTTGGCGGCATCATCGAAGACATTCTGGCTCTTGACCCGATTGTTTCAGTTGATACCCGGCTTGACAATCTCCTCTATTTTTATCGGGACGAGCTGCTGGTCAGAGGATTTCTCTGGATTACCCTGCTGGGCAAAGGAGAGGTCGTTCTGAGTGTGGCAGGGCTCTGCACGGCTCTTTTCTGGCTACGGGAAAAGCGTGAATTTATCCTGCCGTTCTGGATAACTCTGGCGGGCAGCGGCCTCTTCAGTCTGCTCGGTAAGGTGGCGTTCCACCGGCAACGGCCATTAAGTATCGGCGTCTTTACCGAGGCGAGTTTTTCCTTCCCGAGCGGACATGCAACCACTGCCGCCGCAGTTTACGGTTTCATCGTCTATTACCTGTGGCGGCAGACGCAAAACTGGAACACCAGGCTGAACCTCCTGTTTGGCGGCAGCGCGCTCATTCTGGCAATCGGTTTCAGCAGGCTGTATCTTGGGGTCCACTTTCTGAGCGATGTGCTCGGCGGCTACCTGCTCGGGCTCCTCTGGCTCATCGCCGGTATCTGTTTGGTTGAATGGCACCTTTTTGCAAGGGGCGAGAAGCCGGTAGCGGAATGCCCGTCGTTCCCGGTAAGGCTGACGTCCGCAACTCTCATCCTCGCCGAATTGCTTTTCTATAGCCATAGCGGTTTACATTACAATCCGGCCCGTAACAGCTCAGCAAGCCCGGTGGCGACACAGCCGGTCAGCATGGATATCGTCAGCGATTTCGATCGATACCGTCTGCCCCGCTTCACTGAGGCCATAACCGGCAAGCAGCAGGAACCCTTGAACGTCATTATCGTCGCCAAAGACGTCACCCTTATGGCGAACATTTTCAAGGCTGCCGGCTGGCAACCGGTTGATCCGGTAACTATCAGCACCGTAGCGAAAACTTTAACGACGCTCCTCGGCAATGAAAGTTACCCAACTGCACCCATTGCCCCTACATTCTGGAATGGTAAAATCAATGACGTTGGCTTTGAAAAACCGACTCCGGCGCAGACCGTGCGCCACCGGCACCATCTGCGGCTCTGGAAAACGGATTTGATCACAACGGACAATAGCCGCATTTTTGTCGGTACGGTCAGCCGGGATGCTGGGATGAAGTGGGGCTTGCTGCACAAGATGCAGCCGGATATAGACGCCGAGCGAGATGCGCTTCTCAATGAGCTGCTTCTTGGCGGCAGGGTAACGGCTAACTACAAGAGCAGATTTGCTGAACCGCATTCAGGTCGCAATTTTGCTGGTGACATCTTCTTTACCGATGGTTATCTTTGGGTAGTGATTATTGATTAAGTTTGTCTTGACGCTGCTGACGTAATTGACAGAATGATGAGCAAATTACTTGGACCCTAAGGAGAATCAGCATGAAAAAACTGGCACTGACAGTTGCAGCAATCCTGGCGCTGAACGCAGCGGCGGCTTATGCCGCAGAAAAAGACCACGTCGGTCACGGCATGAACTACGGCAATTACACTCCGGGCAGTTCTGCTCATCAGGAGGTTGCTGAAGGGGTTAAGGCGACTTTCAACATCAAACCGATGAAAGAGGCGATGCGGGAGATGGGTATGGAGGTGCCGCAAGGGATGAAGGCGACCCATCATCTCTCTGTCTCTTTCAATGAAATGAAGACAGGCAAGGCGATCACATCCGGCGAGGTGACGGTGAAGGTTCAGGCGCCCGACAAAAGTGAGCAGACCAGAGAGCTGCCGGCGATGCACGGCCATTTTGGCGCTGATTTCGACCTTGCCAAAAAGGGGAAGTACGGGGTAATGTGCAGGTTCAAACTTCCTGATGGCAAGCTAAGGAGTTCAAAATTCTGGTATGAAATCAAGTAAGGCTCTGAAATCGGCTGTTACGGGGAGTGCTGCGGCACTGCTCCTTCTCATTGCGACCGGTTCAGTTTCTGCGGCAACAGCGGAAAACAGCCTTGTTGACAGGATAAGCGGGGAGAGGGGCGAAAGCTCTTCTCCCGCTTCCATTTCCGGCAGCGTGCAGGAATTCCTGCAACGGTTGGGAACTCCGGAACGAAAAACCTGGGCTGTTGCGCTTGCCAGTAACTATGATCCGAATTTCAATATCAGCTCAGTTCTCGTTTCTTCCGCTGCCATATACGATCAAGGCTATCTCTGGGACAGGGTAAAATCCACGAATACCGCGTTCAAGCTTGAAGCTGTCGCCGGTTCCATGTTAAGACCTGATGTCCGTGCCGTTGCATCACTGAACATGATGTCGCTGTACTATCCGCAGCTTCCGGCTGCAGCTGCAGCCGGTTTCCGTCTCTATCTCGAAGCCGGCATCGGCGTTATTTATACCGATTACCGGGTGGAGAGGCAGGCTTACAGGTTTAATTTCAATCCGCAACTCGGTATCGGTACCGAAATCAGAAGTGAAGGCGACAGCAGTTTCTTTGTTGCCATGCGTCTCCACCATATTTCGAATGGTCATAGCAACAGGGATAATCAGGGGGTGAACTCACTGCTGCTGCAGCTGGGAACATTTTTCTGATTTTTCAAGGAGTAGTTTACATGCAGAGAGCAGGCAGAGGTTTAATCATGACGCTTGTCAGTTGTCTTATCTTGCTGGCAGTTGCGGCAACTGCCCACTGTGGCAGTAACTTTGGTGGCAGTAACTATGGCGTTGCCGGCGATGTTGCCACGGGCTTGGTCAGCGCAGCTGCCGTCGTGGTTCCGCTGTTGCTGAGTGATCGGGAGGGGCTGGTGCAGCTGATCGAGGCTGCCGCCGTTGATGCCGCCGTAACTGTGGCGCTTAAGTATACCATTAAAGAGCGCCGCCCGGATGGTGAAGATAACCACTCATTCCCTTCAGCCCATACTTCGGGGGCTTTTACCGCGGCTGAGTTTCTGCGCGGGCGCTATGGCTGGGAGTACGGCCTTCCCGCCTACGGAGTGGCCAGCTTTGTTGCTTTCAGCCGGGTAGCGGCTCACAAGCATTATGTGGCGGATGTTCTGGCTGGCGCCGCCATCGGCATCGGCTGCAGCTACCTGTTTACTTCGCCGAATCTCAAGGTAAATCTGCAGGCCGCCGTAGCGCCCGGCTATTACGGCGTTCAGTTATCAAAAGTCTGGTAGGGATGGAATAATTCATGACACAGGACGCAACTCTCGCGGACATAAGAAAAGAGCTCTTCTACGGCTCATCCGCCTACACCAAAAACCAGCCGGATCTGTTCGTGCCGCACCGTTTCAGGATGCTCGCCCCTTCGCAGGTTGAAGGTTATCTGGACAGACTGAAGCATGGGCTTGCGGAAGAGGAGCTCCTGCTTTATGTCCATCTCCCTTTCTGTTTTTCCGAGTGTCTTTTCTGCAACTCTTTTCCCCTGGCAGCTGATCCGAAGCTTCAGGCCGACTATCTTCAGGGTCTGCTCAAAGAGATCGAGCTGATGGCAGGAAGCGGCCTGTTTGCGGGCAAGCGTGCCCGGTGCATTTATTTTGGTGGCGGCACGCCGACACTGTTTGCCAACAGTGCGCTGGCGGCTGTTCTCGACAAGATACGGGATGTGATTGAACTTGCCCGTGGCTGCAGCATCACGACTGAAGCCCACCCGGCAACCATTGCCTCGCCGGAGCGACTCAAAGAGCTTGCCAGGGCAGGGGTCAACAGGATAAGCATGGGATGCCAGACCTTTGATCCGGAACTGCTCATCCTTTGCAACCGCAGCAATTCTGAAGAGCAGATAAAACGGATTGTCGATGCTGCCCATGACGCCGGCATCATCGTCAGCCTGGATATGATGGTCGGTTTACCGGGACAGACGCCTGCAAGTCTGGAGAGGGATCTGGCCGCGCTCGACAGGATCCGGCCCGACGCTGTCGAGTATATCCGTCATGAAATCGTTAACCCGCTGGTAGTGGAATTATATCAAAAGCGACCGGAACTGGTGGTCTCGGACGACTCGCTGTTTGCCATGGTGCTTGCCGCCCAGAAGTGGATGCAACGCTCCGGCTACGAGCAGAACGGCCGCTACACCAGCGACAGGCAATGGGCGTACAGATACTACTGGCTGCAGGAGATGCCGATAATCGCCTTCGGCGTAAGAAGCCGCTCATATACCAGCACTCTCTGCTATGACAAGCATGAAGATGTAACGACATATCTACGGCTGCTCGACAAAGGGATACCGCCCATCGGCAGGCATATAACCCTGACCAAAAGAGAGCAGATGTTCCGCACCCTTATGCTTAATATCCAGCTGGGAGAGGGTCTCAATATGGAGCGCTTCCGGAGCAGATACGCTGAGGAGCCGTTACAGCTGTTCGGTGTTCTCTTTGAAAAACTTCACCGGCTCGGCTGCCTTGAGACAGTTGCAGCTTCTGCCAGACTGACCGATTACGGCGCATATTTTGTCGAAGATGTCTGTGACTGCATCATCGACGAGGCTCTCAAGGAAGATTCAGGTGGTGCCGTAAGGATACCTCATTCCGAGGGGAGCAGGTCAGCCAGGTTGCAGTCAGGTGCCTGACACCTCCGGATAACCGGTCAGGGAGTCAGTAACGAACAGGGGTGAGTGTAATGAAAAAACGTTTTTCTAAATCGGGGAGGGGCAAGGGTTCCGGTCTGTTGACCTTGAGGATAACCGCCCTTTTCGAGGGGGCAAAAGGACTCCTCGTCCTTCTGGCTGGCTGCGGGGTTCTCTCTTATATCCACAAAGACCTCCATGCCGCAGCAACAGAACTTGTCAGTCTTTTCCATTTCAACCCGGCCAGCCATTATCCCCACGTTTTTCTCGATCTTTCGGCAAAGATGAACGACACCGGCCTGTGGGCCATTGCTGCTGCTGCCTTGATATACGCCATTATCCG
The DNA here is from genome assembly GCA_038206285.1 of Geobacterales bacterium. Classification (GTDB taxonomy): domain Bacteria; phylum Desulfobacterota; class Desulfuromonadia; order Geobacterales; family DSM-12255; genus VEOV01. The sequence continues at coordinate 21,559 of JBBRBA010000030.1, read as the reverse complement.
GATTGCGGAAGCTGTCGGCCTCTGGCTCGACCGTCGCTGGGCCGAATGGTTCGGCATCCTGACCGGCTCGATCTATATTCCGCTGGAGATATTCGAACTGACGCGGAGCATAACCTGGCCCAAGGTCACGATGCTGAGTGTGAATGCCCTCGTAATCATCTTCCTCACGGCGCACGTCGTGCGTCACAAACACCGGTGACGGCGACCCGATAAAGAGGAGTTACCATGACCCCTGACCAGACGATCAATTCAATAGAAGTCCTTCGTGACCGGCTGCGCGCTTTTGCCAAGGAACGAGACTGGGACCAGTTTCATACCCCCAAGAACCTCTCCATGGCGCTGATTGCCGAAGCGGCCGAACTGGTCGAGCATTTCCAGTGGGTTGACGGCGCGAAGAGTCATCAGCTGGAAGAGAGGGTAAGGCCGTCGGTCGAAGAGGAACTGGCAGATATCTTCATCTATCTGGTTCGTATATCCGACAAGCTCGGCATCGACCTTTACCGGGCTGCCGAGCGCAAGATCACCATAAATGCCCGGAAATACCCGGCTGACAAGGTGCGTGGCAGCGCCAGGAAATACACCGAGTACGAGGATTGACATGAGATTATTAATTACGCTGCGACTGCTGTTGCCAATGGTATTCGTCTGTCTGCTGCAGACTCCCGGGTGGGGAGCTGCCGTGGTCGATGCCTGTCTGCAGGAAGAGAACAGCCTTCGCCTGGCCGAAGCGGAGGCGTGCAGCGGTATGAACTATATCTTTAACCCGAACGCCTGTTTCATTACCCGCAAGGAGTTAACCCCCTATGACAAGGGGAAGTGCCGGGAGATTGCCGGGAGGGAAGTGGTGGCGGAACAGACGGTGGCGCCGGTCAAGCCTGCGGTGGTCACACCGCCGGCGCAACCGGCCACGGTTACCTATGTCGCGGCTGGGGTGGCGGGTCAACCGCAATTGATCAAGGTCATGTCGGTGGAGGCTACTACCGTTACCGTGGCGATTGAACAGCTAAGGAGTGAAATCTCCGAACTGAAAGAAGCGTTGTGGCGGCTGAAACAAGAGATAGCCGGGCTCAACTGTTTGCAGCAGTGAGGCTTTCCGGCGATACCGGCAGGGGAGAGCCAAACCTGCTCGTAATTCTCGGGCCGACAGCCTCCGGCAAGACCCGTCTCGCCGTTGCCGCAGCACGGGAGCTTTCCGGAGAGATCATCTCGGCCGATTCCCGCCAGGTCTTCCGGCGGATGGATATCGGTACCGGCAAGGATCTTGGCGAGTACGGCGATGTTCCGTATCACCTTATCGATATTCTGGAACCGGGAGAAGAATTCAGTGTCTTTGCTTTCCAGCAGCGCTTTACCGAGGCATACCGGCTGATAACCTCCCGTGGCAGGCTGCCGATTATGGTTGGGGGGACAGGGCTCTATCTGGATGCCGTGCTCCGCGGTTACCGGATGTATGCAGTTCCGGAAAACCCGCTGCTGCGGCAGGAGCTCGAAACTCTTTCTCTGCAGGTCTTGCAGGAGCGGTTGCTTGCCTTAAGTCCGCAGCAGCACAACAGTACCGACCTTTTGGAGCGGGAGCGGCTGGTGCGTGCCATTGAAATTGCTCTCGGGGAGCGCGCGGCCAAAGAGGCCGACCCGCTGCCGCTGCCGCAGTTAAACCCCCTGGTCTTCGGCATCAGGATTGCGCGGGAGACTCTTCGTAAACGGATTACCGCCCGACTCAGGGAGCGGCTGCAGAGCGGCATGATCGAAGAGGTTGCCGGGCTGCTGGCAGAAGGTGTCCCGGCGGAGAGGCTGGATGCATATGGTCTGGAGTATCGCTACATCACCCTTTATCTTGCCGGAATTCTGAATCTAAACGACATGTACCAGAAGCTGAACTCCGCTATCCACGATTTTGCCAAAAGGCAGGATACCTGGTTCAGGCGGATGGAAAAACAGGGAGTAAACATCATCTGGCTGGACTGGGCAGGAGATCCGCTTGCCCAGCTTCTGGCAGAGACGGCCCGCCTTGCGGTCTGACCCTTTGCAGGAGTATTTGTCGCGCAGCGGGGTCAGCGGTCCATGGTCAATCGAGCTTGCTGCCTCCGGCCCTTTTCCCGGCGGGATAGTTATACCAGTACTTGCCGAAAAAGACGCCATCCCCCTCCTGCTGGCGTCACTATCTGCCGACCCCTCCCTTCCTGAATCCGGTCTGCTGGTACTCTTTGTGGTCAACAACCGGGAAGATGCCACTAGAGAGGAAAAAGAGGACAATTCCTTCACCCTGGCGCTGCTCAGGGAGCGCCAGCAAAACCTCTCCTTTCCTGTCGGCATAATCGACGCATCGTCTTTGGGGCTCTTCCTGCCATTAAAAGATGGCGGTGTCGGCCTGGCAAGGAAGATAGGTCACGATCTTCTCCTGCCACTGCTCGATTACGGTCGCCTTGAACCGGTTATTGTCTCTCTGGATGCCGACACCCTGGTCTCTCCCGGCTATGCCGGAGCAGTAGTTAAACATTTTTGCGCTGCAGCTGAAGGGGGAGCGGTCATACCGTTTGTTCACCGCCCGGCAGAGGGGGTGCTGGAAAATCTGGCCATCGAGCGCTATGAGCTTTTTCTCCGCTGCTATGTAGCCGGACTGGCTTATGCCGGCTCTCCCTATGCCTTCCAGACAGTGGGAAGTGCCATGGCCTGCCTGGCCTCTGCCTACGTGAAGTGCGGCGGGATGAACAGAAGACGTGCCGGGGAGGATTTCTACTTCCTCCAGTCCCTGGCAAAGAGCTCAGGTGTGAGCCGGGTGGCCGGGGCAATGGTCTACCCGTCTCCCCGCCGCTCCGGCCGCGTTCCGTTCGGAACCGGGCGTGCAGTCGGGGCGCTGCTGGACCGTGAGCCGGAAGCCGTGCTCTTCTATCGGCCTGAAGCCTTCATCCTCCTCAAGCGGTGGCTTGAGCTGGCAAGGGAAGGGTGCCAGGAGCGTTTTCCCGATCTGCCTGAGCGGGCCTGGCAGCTCTCCCCGCTGTTGCACCGCTTCCTCTGGGAGCAGGGGTTCCCCGCTTCCTGGAACGGGCTGCTGCAGCACAACAGGACGGAAGAGCGTCTGCTGGCGGCATTTAATTGCTGGTTCGATGCCTTCAGGACGATGAAGTTATTTCATTTTCTTGCCGACGGGCCTTACCCGAGGTGCGAGCCGGAGGAGGTGCTGGACAGCTTTTCGCAGGCATGGGGTGAACCGGGGTTGTCTTTAAAGGAGAGGCTTGAATTGCTGAGAAAAAGCGGGAACGAACGAGGCTGAATAATATTTACCAGGAACAGGGGGAATCGTACTGTTTGGCACTAACTGCAGCTGCTACCTGAGGTTCAGCCTGCTGAACAGGAGGCCCAGATACCTGTTCACCGGGTGGCTCCGCTTGAGAGCGTTGAAAACAGTGGGTTTCCGCATGCCAAGCTCGATAAGTTTCTGCATGATCTCTGCGCTCCCCTCTTTCGCTATACCTTCGCGAAAGACCCGCAGAGCCTCTTCCTTGTTGCCCGACAAAAGATGAACCCTGCCAAGATTCAAATAGTGAAGAGAGTTGCCTGGCTCCAATTTGCAAGAGGTGTGGCAAAGCTCCAACCCTTTTTTGTACTGACCCCGCTCCTTGGCGATGCAGTAGCCGAGTGAGGAGTGCCACAAGGGGTCGTCGTTCAATCTGAGGGCTTTTTCCAGGGCTCCCAGAGCGGCCAGCGTATTTTCGACGGCAAGCTCTTCCTTTGCCCGGCTGAATTCCTTTTCTGCTTCTCCTGCCGATTGCTGTTTCACACGCGTATCTCCTAGCAAACCATATATACCGGGAAGAGCAGGTAAGTCAAACAAGAAGCAGCTGATCGTCTTATGAAACAGTCTGAGGCGGCGAATTAGCCGAATTCTTTCTTTCCACAAGCAACTGCGGTTTTGTGGTTTTCCCGTCACTCATGATTTCCCCTGGCGGGACCGCCTATTGAACTCCCTCCAGATCGAACAGTGCTTCCTCAGGGAAAGGCTGCATTGCCTGTACGTCGCAACCTCTGGGCAGCGACATCTTCACCAGGAGTTCCTTGACAGCAGCCGCCGGTACCGGGCGGCTGAAGAGAAATCCCTGCATCTCGTCGCAACCGAGATCGCTGAGAATTTTCAGCTGTGCCCTGGTTTCAATTCCCTCGGCAACAAGATGCAGCCCAAAGCCCCGCGCGATGCCGACTATCGCGTTGATTATCGGCAGCGTACTCTGCTTGTCAGACAGGTCACGGACAAATGACTGGTCAATTTTTATGGCACTTATCGGAAAGCTCCGCAGGTAATTGAGTGACGAGTAGCGGGTACCGAAATCATCGATTGCGATACGCACACCGCGATCACGCAAGAGGCGCATCTTCTCCACAACTCCCGGGGTATCATTCAACAGCAGGTTTTCAGTAATCTCGATTTCCACGAATTCTCCCGGAATGCCGTTGCCGGAGAGGTGGGAGAATATCCGTTCGACAACATCGTTGCGTTCAAATTCCAGCGGCGAAATATTTATTGCCAGACGTAAGTCAAGGAATCCGGCTGCACGCCATTTTGCCAGTTGGCAGAAAGCCTCGGTCAGTACCCAGTCGGAAATGGCTACTATCAGACCGGTTTCTTCCGCCAGTTCGATAAAGCCGCTTGGATTCAGAAGCCCATGCAGCGGATGACGCCAGCGAATGAGTGCCTCCATGCCGACAACCCGCCTGTTCCTGATATTCACCTGTGGCTGAAAGTAGAGCTCGAATTCTCTCCTGCTAACAGCCTGGCGCAGATCATTCTCCAAGGCAATGCGATCCTGATAGGAGCTGTTGATTTCAGGGGAAAAGAATTTGAAACCGTTCTTGCCGTTTGCCTTGGCTTTGTACATGGCAATGTCTGCGTTGCGCAAAAGGATATCGGCAGTCTCTCCATCGCGGGGGAACACCGCTATTCCCATGCTGGCGGTTGCACGGAATTCATTTCCCTTGACATAATAAGGTGTCATGAAATCATCGGTGATCTTGGTGGCGATAATGGTCGCGTTTTCTGCACTGTGCAGCTCCGGCAGCAGCACGGTGAATTCGTCACCCCCCTGCCGGGCAAGGGTGTCACCGGCACGCATGCAGTTTTTCAGGCGGGAGGTCACCTTCCTGAGCAGTTCATCACCCTCGGCATGCCCATAGGTATCGTTGACCAGTTTGAAGCGATCCAGATCGATGAAAATCACTGCCAGCACGCCACCGTTACGCTTGGCCTGGGTTATTGCCAGATCAAGACGGTCCCTGAAGAGCTGTCGGTTTGGCAACTGGGTGAGATGGTCGTGAAGCGCCTGAAAGGTGATGGTCTCTTCGGCAAGCTTGCGTTCCGTTATGTCACGGGCGACACCGTAGGTGCCTATATAGCGCTTCTTCTGCGTGTCGCTGGCGGAAGGGGGGGGGCAGTGCTCATAGATGCCTACCGCGCTCAGCATGGTCACTACATGCTGATCTTCAAACACCCGGTACTGATCATTCTGTTTGCACTTCAAACGGATTTCAACATTCGTTGTCGCCCGATTATCACTGCGTCTTTCATTGAAGGCATATACCGCCCGGTCCAGGTCGTCATCGTGGACAATGGTGAAGTAGGGACAACCGATCAGTTCATCACGGGAAAACCCGAGCAATGATTCGATCCTGCTGTTTATGAACGTGAAGCAGCCGGCGTTGTCAAGGGTGTAGATGATGTCGGGTGAGCTCTCGACGAGAAAGCGGTGCAAGCGTTCCGATTGTTCGATCTGTGCCGTCATCAGGACGTTGGTACGTTTCAGGTAATGGTGGTGCAGGGCGTTATGCACCTTGTGGCGCAGGTCGTCGATGTCGTGGGGTTTGCGTACGAAATTGACCGCTCCGTGGCGTAAGGCTTTGATGGCGGAGTCGATGCTGTCATCGCCACTGATGAGGATTACGCTTGTAGATTTATGGTTATCGGCGATCCATTCCAGAATCTCTAGTCCTGATATATCCGGAAGGTTTATGTCGAGCAGCACGAGAGCGATGTCATGGTTTTTTATCAGGGCGAGGGCTTCTGCGCCTGAGCCGCATTCCATGATGCTCCGCACAGACCCCTCAAGCAGAGTCCGCAGCCCTGACCTCATCAGCGGCTCATCATCGACGATCAGCAGCTGTTGATCGAGGAAGTCATGAATCAACTCCTTCCCTTTCATTACAAAACCGGGCATATCGTATCCTTTTACGCTTGAGGCAAGTGAATTGTGAAGTCAGTCCCCTTGTCCGGGGAGCTCAGACAGGATATTTTCCCGCCATGTCGTTCTACCAGTGAAGCGACTATCGAAAGCCCGACGCCGGAATGAGCGCGCCTCCGCTCCGGATCGAGGGGCTGGAAGAGGCACTCCATTACATCAGGGGGGATGCCGGGCCCGCTGTCGCTAAGGCGGATCTCGACGCTGCCGCACTCCTTGTCTTCAGTGGTGACGCGCGTGCTGATAGACAGACGTCCACCATCCGGCATTGCTTCAGCGCTGTTTTTCCAGAGGTTGAGCAGAATCTGTTTGAGGCTGTCCCGGTCGGCTCCGGCAACAGGGGTCTCGGGCGCCAGCTGTCTGTCTATAACGATTCCGCTGGTCCCAAACAGCGATTCACCGTAAAGAGCCAGCATCCCCTCGATGACACTGTTGACATTGACTGTTTCCACGGCGGGAGTATGTTCGCTATCCTCGACCTGCCGGCGGATAATCCGTTCGACCCGGGCGAGCTCCTCCTTGAGGATCTCCAGCTCCTTGCCGACTCCGGTTTCTTCGCCCAGTTTCTCGGAGACGATCTGCAGATAGTTGTTGATGATACTTAAGGGGTTAACCGCTTCGTGGACTACCTTGCGGGCTCTTTGCTCAAAGTTTCGGGTTAATTCTGCGGTGACCGCCTGACTGCCATCCCGCAGCCTGCGGTAAGCTTCCAGTGTCCTTGCTGCTACAGAGGCGAAACCGGTCATCCAGTCACGAGAACCCAGAGTGCGCGAGCACCGCTCGGCCGTCACTCCATACACCATGACACCAATTGTTCGCCCGCTGTCGTGCATAGGGATGCAGAGGAGGCCTTCAGTACGCATTATCCGGCCAAGCTGGATGTCGCTGAGGAAAGGGGTTGACGGATAGTCTTCATCATAGGAGGCCCGCGCCCTGTTCTCCCTGACAACCGAGGCCGCAAGAGACTGGGCTGCGTCAAGCTGGATTTCCAGCCGCGGCAGCAGGAGCGATTGCCCCTCAAGTTCCACGCCGATGAGTACCTGTTTGCCTGGATGAACAACCAGTAATACGGGGCGTCCCAGGCCAAACAGAATCCGGGCGGATTCGCGCAGCGCACCATACAATTCTGCCTCGCCGGAGAGGGCGAGCAGGTTTTCCTGCAAAGGCTGCATGACGGCCATGGTCTTTATCTGCGACTCGAGACGCAAACCGGCGGCGTCTTTTTTGCGCCCCTGGGTAAATGACTGTTCCTGGGTAATGAATGAAGTGCGGAGAAATATCCGCCCGGCGCGGGAAAGGTCTACTCCGAGGGAGGCGGCGGCTTTGGCTGCACGCTCGCCGGCATAGCGGCAGGCTGCGGAGATGCCGTCAGCATCGATGCCGATAAGGGCACGAATAACTGCAATGTCCGATAATAGGGATGCATCTTCCGCAGTATCGCAGCCGCTGAGTTTATGGGCAGACCAGACAATGCGGCTGAGAAGGTCTGCCGATGAAATCTCCTGGACCGGGTGGCGGTGGAACAGAACAGCATCCGCCATGAAGGAGGAGAGGTTCCATTGATCCACCAGTCGCGAACCGAGCAGTGCACGGAAGGCAACATCAGGGCTGTTGCGGCAGTCTGTTCGCACTGCTTGCTCAGATACACCGGAATTGAGGCAGTACCCCTCGGCCAGACCGCCAACCAGAAGCAGTTGGCCGATATCATGCAGAAGACCGCCAAGGTATGCTTCTTCAGCATCGGGGTAGTTAATTGCCATGGCCAGGGCGCGGGCCAGTTCGGCAACCCGCAGAGAATTCCCCCAATATCCGGCGTAATCCAGATTCTGTTCACCAATGGTGGGGATAAAAACATTCTGGACAGCCATAGCGGTGGCAACTGTTCGCAACATCCGTGGGCCGATGGCTTTCAGGCAGTGCATCAGCCCGTAAGTTGCCGGTTCTTTCCGGAAAAAAGGAGAATTCGCAACGGTAAGCAGGTGAGCGGCCAATGCCGGGTCTTGAGCGACAACAGCTGCTATCTTCTCCAGGGGAGCAGCATCATCTTCAACAAGCGTGAGGAATCTGATCAATACCTGCGGCAACGGGGGCAACGGGATCGATTCAACGGATTCCAGGATTTTTTGCGGGATATTTCCCCTCATACATCCTTCACTGGCAACATTCTTTGAGTCGGTACACCGGCAGATATTAGCGACCGCGGATAGTCAGTCTTAGTGATACCTGCAGTTTTTTGGGCAAAGTATTATCCGGGGGGTTGCTCATGATCTAATGAAATATACAGCTGCACATGGGGGAATGTCAATGTGATTTCATTGCCGAATGCTGTTGTTCAAGCAGTATTTCTTTACGGAGTTGTTCCCTGAGGCGGGCCGACAAAATCGGGCAGCGGCAGTGGCAACGGCTGCAATGGTGCGCCGCCGTGCGAAGGGCAGCTGGTGGTCGGCATGGTTCCGGCTATGAACAACTCTTCACGTTTTTGCGGGCAATCGGCATTTGCCGGATAACCGGTTGCCGGGTCGATGATCAGGCTGACTACTGTATCCGGCTGTGGGAAATCGACCACCGGTCTGGTTGCCAGCGCCGGGCGCATGAACCGCTCCCAGATTGGCGCTGCAATCGCCCCGCCGGTAAATCCCTTTCCTCCCGGTCTGGGCTTGTCATACCCCACCCAGACGCCGGTCACTACCTGCGGTGTATAACCGATAAACCAGGCATCGCGATAGTCGTCGGTGGTGCCTGTTTTCCCGGCAGACGGTCGCTCCTGGCTGAATTTCTTCAAGCCCTTGGCGGTACCGTAGATCATTACATCCTGCAGCATCCGGGTGGCGACAAAGGCGGTCGCCGGGGCAATCACCGGGGTGAGCGAAGGAGGGGTTTCCGTTACCGAGTTGTTGCGGCGGTCGAAGATGCGGACAATGGCGCGCGCCTCGGAGCGCACCCCGCCGTTGGCCAGGGGGGAGTAGGCCTGCACCAGTTCATTCAGGGTGACCTCTTCGGTGCCAAGAGCCTGGGAAAGGTCGTTGCGGGCGCGCAGCTGCAGACCCAGCTTGTCGGCAAAAGCGCTAAAATCCGGCACTCCGACCGCTTCCAGCAGCTTTACGGCGATGATGTTATTGGAGTAGGCCAAAGCCTGTCTGAGGGAGAGCGAACCGTACTGTTCCCTGCCATAGTTCTGCGGTTTCCAGGTCTCGTTGTTCCCCCGGCTGTAAGTGATTGGCGCATCATTCCAGATGCTTCCGGCGGTAAACCCTTTTTCCAGAGCCGCGGCATAGATCAGTGGTTTCATGGCCGACCCCGGCTGGCGTCTGGCATAGAAGGCGCGATTATAGTCACTCTTTGAGTAGTCCACCCCGCCAACCGCTGCCAGCAGATCACCAGTGGCTGTATCCATGCTCAGCAGAGCCCCTTGCAACTGGGGAGAAACCCGTTTGACCCCGTCTTTAAGGGCCTGCTCCGCCAGCAGCTGCAGGTTCAGATCCAGCGCCGCGGCTATCTCCAGTCCCCCCTGCTCGACGATCTCCCGGCCGTACCTTTCAATCAGTTTGTTTTTAATGTGGCTCAGGTAGAACTTTGCCTGGCTCGGCTGGGTAAAGGTAACCCTCTGATCCCTGACTGTCTGCTTCTGCTTCGAAGTAAGCATCTTCACCGCCACCATCCGCTGCAGAACCACGTCCCGCCTTCCCATCACTCTGGCTGACGCCCCCCGCGGGTTGTAGCGCCCGGGATTTTTCGGCACTCCGGCCAGCAGCGCCGATTCGGCTTCGGTCAGCTCCTCCGGGTTCTTGTCGAAGTAGAGACGTGCAGCCTGGGCGATTCCCCAGGCACCGTTACCGTAGTAGATCTCGTTAAAGTACATCTCCAGAATCTGCTTTTTGGAGTACTTCTGTTCCAGTTCCACTGCCATGATCCCTTCCCTGAGTTTCCGGTCAATGGTCTTCTCTGCCGTGAGGTACTTGTTTTTGATCAGCTGCTGGGTGATGGTTGAACCTCCTTCTACCAGCTTTCCCTTCACCACATCCTTAACCAGAGCCCGGGCGATGCCGCGGACATCAATGCCGCTGTGCTCGTAAAAACGGGAGTCCTCCACTGCTACCAGCGCGTTCTGCAGAAAAACAGGAATCCGTTCCAGCGGCGTCCAGTAACGCACCTCCGGGAGTATCCGCCCGACAAACCGTCCCTCCCGGTCAAAGATCTTGATGGAGGAATAACCGGCCGGAAGCAGAGGATAGGCGGCGATATTCTCCGCGGCTCGTGCCGGTAAAGCCGTGGTCAAAAACAGGAGGGAAAGCGCAGCAATGATGGGAAAGGATATTTTCTGCAGCAGTGATAAATTGGTAGCCAACTTTTGCTCCTTCAGGCGAGTGGGAAAATCAGCAGTGCCAGGCGCTGTCAAGCATACAAAAAGGGTAGGGGTTGAGTCCAGAGAATACTTGGTAAGACCTGCTGATTGATATGGTGTCAATAATGCAACCGCCAATTGAAGCTTTGCGCCATATCCCGGGATGATTGCTCGACCCGCTTGTCCAGCTACAGTTCCTTGCGCTGTAATGCGCTGTAACCTGCTGAAAAATAGAGGATAAGTGGTAAAATAAACTACTTTGTCTTGACCGGGAGAGCTCGTTAATATAATATCCGGCCGAATACAGAACAAATATTTTCAGCAGCGTGCTGCTGATAACAACAATACTAAACCATCCGCGAGGGTGGGACAGAAAGCCCACAGGGTCTTACAGAGACAGCCGTGTCGCCGGATTATCGTGACTGGTAATAGCGATACGGCTGTCTCTTTACATAGTGCGCATAAAACAGGAGATACACCATGATCGGCAACCTGAAAATAAAGAACATCGCCATACTCATAGAATTCACAGCCGGCTCAGGGCTGGCGATCTTTTTTCACTGGGTACTGCATATGTCGCAGGTTGCATACACCATCTTCGGGATCGGCATCCTGCTGTCGCTGGTTACCTACCTGCTGCGCGAAGAATTGGAACAGATGCGGGAACGGCTCGTGGCGCAGTATCATCAGTCCCACGAATTGACCTATGCCATTGCGCAAATCAACGACCCGGAATGCCACGTCAAGGCCAATGAACTGCTGGCAGGCACCAAGCGCACCATCGCGCTGCTCCAGCAAGGCTTCATCCCGCTGGACGAAACCGAGTTTTATCTTGAAGGAGCCAAGTCTGCCGACCAGGCGCAGCGCCAGATCAAGGCGGTTGATCCGATAACGCTAGGCTGGTTGAGCCGGGGGGCTCTGATCAATTTTTATCAGGCCAATCTGCGGGCCATTGAGAGGGGAGTCAGGATCACCCGTGTTTTCGTCATCAACCGGCTGGAACTAGCCGATCAGGAAGTGCAGCGAATTTTGCTCGGCCAATTGCGCGACGGCATCGATGTGCGCATCGCTTTCCGTGACGAAATACCTGCGGCCAGCGACATCAGCGGTCACGATACTGCGAGCTCATGCGACTTTGCCATTTATGACGACCGGATAACTACGGATGTTTTTCCGCAGAGCGGCAAGTTCTATGGCCGCAAGACCGGTGTGGCTGCAGAGGTCGCCAAGTATCTGCATCTCTACGACCTGATCGAGCACAGCTCTCACACCGTCACCGAACAGGACGAGCATATTGTCCTTGCTGTCGAGGCGCAGGTATTGTCAAGCTGAGCAGCAACCGTTTCAACGATCACCATTGACGCGGAAATCTTTCCCGCCGCGTTTACGGCTGTTTTCTCCGCAGTGTCAGGAACAGGAAAAAAAGCAGCAGCGGCGGCAGGAGCAAGGCAGCTGCGGCAATTCCGGCCGTTTCTTTGCCCAGGCGTTCCTTCGGATTCCCAGGAAGGTTTGTCTGCGGCGCTGCGGCCAGGTAGGATACCTGAACATGATCGCCAGGCTTCAAGGCTTTGCACAGCGGATTGCCGTTGCCGTCGCTGCCGCTCCCTTCTATGCTTAACCCGCCGACAGTAAACAGGTAGGAGAAAGACGAATTGTTTTCACAGCTCTTTTTCGTGACAACTGCTTCTGTATCGATCCCGTCATTTGACAGCCGATAGTATGAAAGCCAGTTAGATTGTCCCATCAACAGGGCAATTACAGCGGCTGCAGCTGCGTAAAACAGTAAAAACATCAAACGTCGCCGGTACATTTATTTATTCCTCTTGCTTTCAGGATTACGTCAGGATTCATGGCAGCTCCTGCCGGGATTTCTCTCTCCACTGCAGCGAACAGAGTCAATTTAATTGACCGGCCTGCGTATAAAACAGGTTTTCATCTCACCCTTTCCCTTTATCGGGATCATCCCGCGCTCTTCGAAAAGGTACCCACCTTTTAGCAGCCGGCGAGTCTCCTCCGTTATGTGGATTTCATCGGCGAGCCCGTGGGATTCCATGCGTGCCGCAGTGTTCACACTGTCACCCCAGAGGTCGTAGAGAAAGCGCTGCCTGCCGATTACTCCTGCAGTGACCGGCCCGGAATTTATGCCGATGCGGAGGCGGAGGTCGTGACCGGTTTCACGGTTAAAGAGCGACAGCGTCTCCTGCAGCTCGAAGGCAAACGCAACGATGGCGTCGGCGTGGTCGCTGCGCCGGTTCGGAATACCAGCGGCAACCATGTAGGCATCGCCAATGGTCTTGATTTTTTCGAGATCATGTTTACTGACCAGATCATCAATCCGGGAGAAGAGGTCATTCAGCATCTGTACCAGTTCGACCGGGGTCAGGCGCTGGGAGAGGGGTGTGAATTCGGCGATATCGGCAAACAGTATCGAAGCGTCGGCGAAACAGTCGGCGATGACGGCGCTGCTCTGCTTCAGCCGACTGGCGATTGCCGGCGGCAGAACATTGTGGAGCAGGGCCTCGCTTAGGGAGAAGGCCTCCTGCTGCGCCTGTTCCGCCCTCCGGACCAGGCGGAACAGATAGGCGGCTGCAATGGTGCCGAAGGCGAAGACTGTGGCGACGTTTGACAGCCAGATGAGCTCTATGACACCCGGTCCGCCGCTCCAGGCGATCCTGGCGGAAGTGAAGTACAGCGTGACGAACTCAAGTATTGCCACGGCTATGCCGGCGAGCCGGAACCAGCGGTTAATCGGGATGGCGAAGGCGGCCCATCCCAGGTTGAACAGCAGAAAGGGGGCACCTGATTCCCAGCCGATATAGCGGGTGCAGAGGGCAACATACCCGCCGATTTCTGCCACGATCAGTATGGCCGGCAGGTAGAGCAGTCCTCGCCGGGACAGAAGAACCACCAGACACCAGGCGATAGCACTGAAGAGATTGAACCAGACGAGCCCGGGCAGTTCCATCCAGATGAACAGCGGTATCAGAAGGGCGTGGTAGAGGGCGGTAACCAGGCCGACCCTGCTGATCATGACGATGAAGCGTTGCTGCTCCGGGGAGATATCCGTCCGGAGCTGCAGGCGGGACTGCGGGAACATGGCATTCATCATCCTGCTCCTGCGACTGCCACGGCTGGTTTTCTCCGTTGAATCATCCCGTCTTCTCCATTAAGGGGGAAGTAGAAATAAAACGGTGTCCGCTGAATTTCCGAGACTCTGCATGAATGGCAAAAAAGGCCGGCCAGCGAAGGCTGGTGACATTATCCAGCCTGCCGGCCTCCTCCTGGGATCTATAATCATAATTGTCCGGCAACAGACTCCTACTCTGTCTTGACGTTATATTTCCTTGCCAGCTCGTTGGAATCATTTATAAATTTGGCATGGGCCGGTTTAAAGGCATTTATATTAACTTCTGCAGCGCCGACCGATTTGTCGTCATTTTTCTCAACAGCATCAGCCATCCCCTTTAGTCCGGCTGCATAATTCTTGAAGCTGGCCAGGTAGGGGCCATGAATATCCTGAACCTCTTTGCTGGCTGGCTTTATGGCCTCCAGTTGGGTCAAGGCGCCTGTCACCAAGGGTAATAATTCATTTCTCAGTTTAGCGACATATGCTTTCGCGGTCTTTGCCTTGGCCAGATCTTCAGTCAACTTGTCCGTTACTGCCAACGGCTTTATGACCTTGTTCACTGAGCCTATATACTTGACCAGATCCTCTCTTGCCTGATCATTTACCTGAACAGTTGCCTGATCTGCAGCCTGGTTGGTTACCTGACCTTTTGGCTGATCTTTTGGCTGATCTTTTTTGCAGCCTCCCATAACAGATAAAATACCAACCAGAACTGCAACCACGGCGACAATCTTTTTCATTTTGATGCTCCTCTACGTTTAGTGCTGGTGAATGTAATTTGGGATACTGCAAGGTACTGTTCCGGTGCAGCCATTTCCAGCCTCAGAATAGCTAACATAGAAAGCTCCAAATTTCAAATCATTCTAATGGAGCGTCGGGGAATGGCGGCGTCAGTCTGAGGCGGAGACCGGGTTCTGCTTCGTTAACTTTTGCAGAAGACAATCCTTTGCCGTTTGCGGAGATGCCGGCAGCCGACATGCTGAAAAGACAGTTTGAACAGGCTTAAATCAGATGGTTTTCGATAGCGTAGCGGGTCAGTTCGGCATTGTTATCCATCCGCATCTTGCGCAGGATAAAGGTCCGGTAGGAGCTTACAGTCTTGACGCTCAGTGAAAGTTCGACGGCAATCTTGCCGACCGGCTTACCTGATGCGATCAGGCAGAGCACCTGATATTCGCGGTTGGAAAGAATATTATGAAGTTTTTCCGTGTCACCACCGGTCATTCCGTTAATGAGACATTCTGCAAATTCCGGGTTGACGTATTTCTTCCCCAGGACGGCTTTCTCCAGAGCAGTGATTATCTCCCTTTTGGGGCTCATCTTTGACAGATAGCCAACGGCACCTGCCCGATAAGAGCGCAGGGCGAACTGTTCTTTCGGGTGTGAACTCAGGATCAGCACCGGGAGTGACGGTTTCATCCTCTTTATCTCCAGCAGAATGTCAAGGCCGTCACGGTCAGGCATGGATATATCCAGGATAACCACATCGTAATGGTTATCCCTGACTTTATCGAGCGCCTCCTGGCCGTCAACCGCTTCGTCGGCAACCACCATGTTGACGGTCGAGTCGATAATCCGCTTGAGTCCTGTACGAAGAATGGCATGGTCATCGACAATGAGTATTTTTTTCTGGTTGATCAAACTGTCCTCCTGCCTTGGTGTTATCCTGACTTGCAAATCACAGAGAAAAGAAGAAGGTCGCTCCCCGGCCTTTTTCTCCTTCAGCCCATATTCTGCCGCCATGACGCTGGATGATTCTGTTGACTGTAGCAAGACCGATGCCAAAGCCTTCAAAGTCATCGGCGCATTGCAGCCGCGTAAACGGGACAAAGAGCTTTGCCGCCTCCTGCTGGTCGAATCCCACGCCATTATCCCGGACATAATAGACCAGGTCGTCATCCGTATTGGTTACCCCGAAATCGATGCAGGCAGTATCCAGTTCGGCAGTATACTTCCAGGCATTGCCGAGCAGATTTTCAAGAACAACTGCCAGCAGGGTCGGGTCTGCAAACCCCTGTACACCGTCAGCTATGGTAAAAGTAGTCTGGCGCTCCGGTTCACGCAGCTGCAGATTGAACTTGATTTCGTTGGCAATGCTGCTGAAATCGATCCATTGCTTGTTAATGCTCTTTCGCGTGTAACTGGAGAAATTGAGCAGAGCCTCTATGAGGCCATTCATCCGCAGGGTTTCCTTGTATATCAGCTGAAGACATTCGCTGCTTGATTCGTCTATTTCTCCTTCAAGCTTTTCCAGAAGATACTGGGCAAAACCGCCGATGCTGACCATGGGGGAACGCAGGTCATGAGCCACCGTATAGTTGAAAGCTTCAAGCTCGCAGTTCGAGGACTCCAGTTCCCGGGTTCTTGCCTTGAGGGCATCATTAAGCGTGCTGATCTGATCAAATTGATCCCGCAGCTGTTGTTCTTTGCTGACGGATTCGATCGCCTGATCGATCACGGCGCAGATCCGTTCGTAATCAAGCGGTTTCATCAGGTAATGGTTGATGCCGATCTCAATGGCTTGCAGCAGGTTATCGGTTTCGGAATGGGCTGTCACGGCGATAATTATCGTCTGCGGTGCAATCGCTTTGATAGCGGAGGCCATGCTGATTCCGTCCATGCCCGGCATGCTGATATCGGTTATGACGATTTCGGTGTGCAGTTCGCTGAACAGTTCCAGTCCCTGCAGGCCGTTGCCGGCTATGAAAAAGCGTTGCCTGGGGTATTTCGGTACGAGCATCGAGAGCAGTAAATTCCGGGCATCCTGATCGTCCTCTACATACAAGATGGAAATTTTGGCTGCTTCCTGTAATGTCACTTCCATTATTTTCAGACCCCCATTAAGAAAAGCAATTAATGAATTTAAAGTCTGCGTAGTAACCTGATGTCATATAGCACCTTTTCAGTGTATTTCAACTCAGAGTTCTATCCGGAATTCGGCACCCTGAGCGGTGTTGCGCGCTGTTATACTCCCACCCATGTTGGTCTCGATGATATTCTTTGACATGAACAGGCCGATCCCTGTCCCCTGTACCCCTTTGGTGCTGAAGTAAGGCTCGAATATTCTCCCTATGATCTCTTCAGGAATGCCGCCGGCGTTATCGTTGATGGTAACGAGCGCTCTGCCGTCTTCGACTGCTGCGGCAATTGTTACTTTCCCCCGGGCAATTTTCCGTTCTACAAGCACATCGCTGGCGTTTTGCAGAACATTCAGCAGTACCTGACTGAATTCGTTGAAATAGCCGGTGATGAGAGGGTCGCCGTTTATCCGGGTAACTATTTCAATGCCATTGTTTTTCAGAGCATTATCAATAAGGGCAAGGGTCAGTTTAATTGCCTTTTTAACGCTGAATGCGGTTTTTTCCTTGTCGGCTTTGAAAAAGTTTCTGAAATCATCGATGGTATGGGACATATGCCTGATCAGCTTCATGGCGTCATCGGTGTTTTTCTTGAGAAACTCTCTGTCGAAAACTCCAATATCGTAGACCAGCAATGAGTTCTGGATAGTTAATCCGAGGGTATTCAGCGGCTGACGCCATTGGTGGGCGATGTTGTTGATCATCTCCCCCATGGCTGCCAGGCGGTTCTGTTGAATGAGGAGCTTTTCTTTATCCCGCAAAGCCTCACTGGCCCTGAGGCGTTCAGTGGTCTCCGCCATAAGTGCTGCGGTCCGTTCGTTGACGCGTTTTTCCAGCCCCTGGTTGAGGCTGCGGAGTGCCATCTGGGTGTCAAGCAGTTCCTGGTTCTTCTCCACAGCCGTTTCATATGTGGCAAGCAACAGGTCGATTATCTGGTCTTTTCGCGCCCGGATCGAATACCTTTGGCCGTGGTAGCGTACGTCGACCTCGCTGTTATCATCCTCTCCCCGGCTGATTCTCGAGTTGAGCAGCGTCCGGCTTGCCAGTGCAAGGAGGGATTGGTTGTCGTATGGCTTGGAGATGAAATAGTTCGCCCCGGCTTCGAGGCTGCGCAGCACGTCGGCAGGGTCATTAAGCCGGGTGAGGAGGATAATCGGAATGTCATTCACAGCCTCAGTCGCTCTGATCATCCGGCACAACTCGAAGCCGTCAATCTCCGGCATGAGGATGTCGCTGATGACAAGATCCGGTTTGTCGGCAGTGATGAGGTCAATTGCCTCTCTGCCGTTCCGGGCAATGGAGACGTGGTATCCCTGCGCGGTAAGAATAATATCCAGAAGCTTTGCCTGGGTCGGGCTGTCATCGACTATCAATACCTTAGTCAGCCTTTTCTCTGTATTCAGCTGCTGCTTCATATACTCTGCCTTGATTTATCAGTTGGTGGAATCGAAAGATGCTGCCGATATACCAGCTTTGTCAGAACCGTTGCTATCTCATCAGGAGCCAGGATGTAGCCTGCTGCATTGAGTCTGATGGCCTCGCCCGGCATCCCGAAGACGACAGAACTCTCCCGGTTCTGGGCAATGGTGACGCCCCCTTTTTCACGGAGTGTCTTCAATTCCGCGGCGCCGTCCTTTCCCATCCCTGTCAGCAGAACCCCGGCTGCCTTGCTTCCATATACATTGGAAACCGACCGGAAAAGATAAGAGACAGAAGGACTCTGCCCGTTCTCCAGTTCACTTTCGGTAATAATGAGCCGGTCACCCGGCCCGACACCCGTCTGCGAGCCGTCCGGTGCAACATACACATGGCCGGGAAACATCTTCATGCCGTTGGCGGCGAGTTTAACCGGCATGCGGGAGGACTGGTTCAGCCAGTCGACGAAATTTTCGGTGAACCCTTTTGCCATGTGCTGGACGATGACCACCGGCACACTGAAATCGGCAGGGAGGGAGGAGAGGATCGATTGCAGCAGCGGCGGCCCCCCTGTCGAGGCGCCGATGGCAATGATACCAATCTCGGCAGCCGGAACGGTCGGCGTCAGCGGCAGAAGAGGGGAATAAACGGTTGCGTCACCCGGGGTCTGCGGGAACACTCGCCGCACTACCTTGATCTCTGACATGAGTTTGACGGCCCGGAGCAGTTCCCTGACCGACTCGTCGTATTCAGGGTGGCCGGGGGCCGCCGGTTTGGCAGTCACCATCAGGGCTCCGGCTTCCATGACGCGGAACAGGGTCACGGATTCTTTCGGGTCCATCTTGTTGGTAACGACGACTATGGGCACGGGCAGGGTGGACATGATGGCGCGGGTCGCCTCGAAACCGTTCATCCCCGGCATGTTGATGTCCATGGTGACGACGTCCGGTTTAAGGGTCATGACGGCGTTGACAGCCTCCTCGCCGTCACTGGCAGTTCCGACCACCTGGATAGAAGGGTCGGCATTGAAGATTTCCACCAGCGCCTGCCGGACGGTCTTTGAATCCTCTACAACCAAAAGTCTGATCACTTGCAGTCCGTTTCCTTTCAGGTCAGTTTCTGAATCACTTCGATGAGCCTGCTCTGGTCAAAACTACTTTTGACGATATAGGCGCTGGCACCCACATCAATCCCCTTTTCCTTGTCCTCGCGAGATTCGAGACCGGTGACGAGGATTACCGGTAGCCCGGCCAGTTGCTGGTCGCGTCTGATGGCTGCAGTAAGCTCGAATCCGTCCATGCGTGGCATTTCCACGTCGGAAACGACAATGTCGAAGGCTTCCGTTTTCAGGAGGCTCATGGCATCAATCCCGTCGATGGCGGTTCTTACCCGGTATCCGGAAGCCTCGAGGATATTTTTAAGGAGAGTCCGCGACGTGATCGAATCTTCGACAACGAGAACTGACTGCTGTCCGGCTTTTGACCGGGCGACAGCAGGCCGGGCGGCAACCGCCGCAACAGATCCGGTCACAGCGGATCGCAGCAGATCGCTTACGTTGAGAATCGGCACGACACTGCCGTTGCCGAGCACCGTTGCCCCGGCTATGTTTCTTACCCGGGAAAGCTGGTTGCCCAGGGGTTTAACAAGGATTTCTCCGACGCCGACAATACGGTCCACGGCAATAGCGATCCGCTTTTCGGCAGAGGCCAGAATAACGACCGGTTGCTGGTCAACCGGTTTTGCTCCAGGGCTGACCGGGAGTTCAAGGAGCTCACCGAGTCTGACGAGGGAGACCGCCTGGCCGGAAACAGTGATCGTCTCACGGTTTTCCACGGTCCCGATCTCGGCGGTCGGCACTCTTGTCGTCAATTCCACGTTGATCGCGGGGAGCAGACAACTCCGGCCGCAGATTTCCACCAAAAGGGCACGGATGGTGGCAAAAGAGAGGGGCAGGACGAGGCGAAACTCCGTCCCCAACCCCGGCTGCGAGGCTACCAGCACATGCCCGCCCAGTTTTTCAACTGCCTCCCTGACGATTGCCAGGCCGAGGCCCCTTCCGGAGAGGCTGGTGATGAGAGGACTGGTGGAGATGCCCGATTCGAAAACCAACTGGAGCGCCTCGCTGTCGGTGATGTGATCCACCTGTTCCGCTGCCAGCAGCTCCAGTCTGACCGCCGCGGCCTTCACCCGGGCAAGATCTATCCCCCGGCCATCGTCGGCGATATCCAGTTCCGCCCGGTTTCCATCCTGGTGCCTGATGTTGATACTGATTTTTCCCGCAGCGGGCTTGCCGTGCAACTGCCGCTCCCCGGGCTTTTCCAGCCCGTGATCCATAACGTTGCGGACCAGGTGGAGGAGCGGCTCCTTGAGTCCCGCAAGAATGCGCCGGTCTATTTCCAGCTCCCCCCCGCTACAGCTAAACTCGACCTTTTTGTCCAGGTCGCGGGCAATGTCGCGGATGATCTTGGGAAATGGCTCGATGAGAGAGAAGAACGGCAACAGGTGTACTTTCTTCATGTCTTCGAGGAGTGTATCAACCATCCCTCCCAGAGCCCGCAGCCCTTTTTCGGCAGAGATCTCCAGTGTCTTGAGCCGGTTCTCCAGAGAGCTTTCAACTACGTTCTGGGCCTCTATTATTGCGGCAAGTTTTCCGGTTCCGCCGCTTTCGCCGGACTGTCTGCGCAGAGCCTGGGCCAGGTCAAGCGACCGCAACCGGTCACCCCTGCGCCCTGACAGTTCGGCGGTAATCAGACCGAGTTCATTTACCAGTTCCGACGCCGCCAGCTTCGCCGCGATCAGTTCCTCCGCTTGCAGGAGCAACGCATCCAGCACTTCGACAGGAACCTTGACGGTCTCGCTTGTCGCTGTTTTTTCACCGGGCAAAGAATGATGGTCGGGCATTTGCTGCGGATCCGGCGCAGGAACGGCTGTCTGCAGCGCCGCTGCTCCCGTTTTCAAAGGAAATGTCATCTCATGGACCAGACTCTTGATGCTCAATCCATCTTTCTTTTGGTCCGTCCCTGCGTCCGGGAAGATGAGCCTGCCAAGGTTATCAATTGAAGCATGGAGCTTGTCGAACAGTTCAATGTCCAGGGTGATTTCACCCCGTTTCAAAGTTGCAAGCAGATTCTCCAGGGACTGGCAGATATCGCCGATTTCAAGCAAGTTTACCGCTTGCGCCGCCCCTTTGAGGGTATGCATCTTGCGGTAGATGGCCTCAACGAGCCGCATGCGCTCCTCGCCATCCTGCTCTTTTTCCAGCGCAATGAGAAGGGAAGAAAGCGAGCGGATGTGGTCCTCTGCTTCGTCCTGAAACGTCAGCAGCAGTTTATGCAGTAATTCTAAGTCGTTAGCCATTCCTGCGGTTACCTTTCCAAAATCGAGGTTCAAAGTTCAAGGTTCGAGGTTCGAGGTTCGAGGTTCAAGATTTCTCACTCTTCACCCTTCACCTTTTTCATCATGTCACCTTGTAGCGGCTCACCAGTTTTTGGAGCTTCTGGTTCAGCTCATAAATGTTTTTTGTCGCCGACTCGATCTGGCGGGAGCCGTCCACGTTCTGGTTGCTCGCCTGGTTGATGCTCTGGATCGCGGT
>JBBRBA010000029.1:0-34881 GCA_038206285.1 Geobacterales bacterium | reverse complement strand
TAATGTGGGTGTCATGGTAACGGTTATTTCGTCAATCTGATCGTCATCTAGCGGTGAAGTGCCGCTGTGCTGGAGAGTAAAGGCATCCATGTTCGTGGGAGCACTTAATCTCGCGAGCCTTGCCGTCGGCGGCTCGGTGGCGCCACTACCCAGGAGGGTGGTGGCAATAAGCGTCAGGTTTGAACCGGTATCGGTTATAGATGAAGCAGCCGGCGTCGTTGCCGTTACCGCACCGGTAAATGTTTTTGCTGTACCGTTGGCAATCGCCCCTGGAGCTATATCGTACACAATCACATAGTTGGTAACGGCAGAGATAGCTTCGCTGACTGCAATATTTGCCGGATTGGTGGCAAAGGTGCCTGAACCGATAAGAGTGTCGACACCAGGTGTGTAAACGGTCGCATTGACGTCACCCTTGCGGTAGATCCTGATGGCAGAGATATTGGCTGTTGTCGAATCGGCATTGCCGGTCACCTGGATATTGGTGATACTGGCAGAACCTTGCAGGGTAAAGGCATCTACAACCTTGCCTTTATCGTCGGCATATACATTAATATCGGCAATCGCCGCCCCGTCGGTAACAGCAACTGCCAGCGGCGGCAGCACCATGGCTGACATGGCATAGTAGGAGGCAATATTCCTGATGCCGGTTGTGGCATCATCGGTAGTGTCAGTGGCAGGTACCGCCCGTTGGGCAAGCTGCAGGCTGTAGGAGTAGGTCGTCCCTACTGCGCCGGCATAAGTAGTGGGTGACCATGTCAGGGGGGTGGTCCAGTTGGTATTGGTTGCATAGGTAGGAACAGTACTATTGGTAACATTAGCCACATTCAGGACATAAATCGCCTTGGCGTCAGCCGTCACAGCCATGGGAGCACTAAGAGCCATGGCAGTTGTTGCAGCGGCAGTGGTGATCTGGTTGCTGGTTGTATAGCTGGCCGGAATCTGATCAACACCGGCATAGACGGCACAGGCAACATCGATCTTGGTAGAAGCAAGGCCTGACGCCCAGGAGACGACCAACGGACGAGAAGTGCCATCCATGACCGCATGGTCTTTCAGATAGTAGAGCCAGGTGTGCGCCCGACTGGATGTCTGCCGGTTGGTGGCGGCAAGGGTAAGATTGATACCGCCGTAAGTAATGGTTGATGGCACTGCCGGCGCAGTATTGGCAAGACGGTTTGCCTGTGCTATGGCGACCACAAGCACGCGGTTGATGCCGACAGGCGTCGAAACAGTAAAGTTGCCGCTGACCGTGGCAAGAGAACCGCTTACCCGGGTATTTGCATCGTTGATGACCCTGGTCCAGCCCTGAAACATCTCGACGCCGCCTGCGGTGGTAACAAGACCGGTAATGGTCTGCACAGCTGCTGCGCCGGTTACGCCGTCAGGATCAAGATAGGTGACCCGGACGTCATAGGAGCTGTTGCCGGCAAGGCCGGTTATCTCCACATCATAGGGGGAGTCTAAGTGGGCCAGGTCATTGCCGGTCCACTTGATGTAGGAAGGATTCGCGGAGAGCTTGTACTCAACCCGCAGGGTATTGTTGGCGTTGCCGTCTGCGCTATATGGCGCTGTTACCTGGATCCGTGTTGAACCTGCCACCGCGGCGGTTGCCGTCTCGGCAACAGTATTGCTTGCGCCGGGAACAACAGCTTCCGTGACGCTGAAGTTTGTTGAGGTCAGGTTGCCGGCAAGGCCGAAATAAAAGCGCGGTGTACCGGCTGTTGCCGAGTAGTAGGTGAACCTGAATTGCAGGCGATGGCCCTGGCCGACGCGCCCGGTTCCATTGATGGTGAAATCTGCCGGCACCCAGGCATACCGGGTAGTGGTCGCGCCGCCGGTAAGTGCTTTTGCTGCTGATGACGCCACCAGCGTGCCATTATCTGGCGCGCCAGCTGGATCGTATTCGTACAGATCGAGCTTCACCGTATTGCTGGTGGCAAGAGCGCGAATTGCTGATGCCGCCGAGATTGACGAGATATCAACGGCATTAGTGTAGACCGGGGTATAGACATTGAACGCCGTAGCCGTGGCACCAGCCGCCACTGTCGGATAGTACCTGGAAGCGGCGCCCGCTTCAGTCGTATTCGTTGTGGTCCTGCCGATACCAACCGAGGTGTACGGGAAAAGACCTGTTACGTTACAGGTACCATCGGCAACCAGGTTAGTGGCGTTGTCCCTGAGCGGATAATAGGAGTGGGGAACAGGAACAAAAGCCGGGATCAGGCCGGTTATAGTCTGCACAGCCGTTCCGTTTACGCCGTCACCATCCAGATAGGTGATGCGCACACTGTAGGATGCGCCGGTTGTAAGTCCGGCGATAGTGACCGCGTAGGGGTCAGGCGAGTGCGACAGGTCGCTGCCGGTCCACTTGACATAGGCGGTATCGGGAGCGGCTGAGAGCTTGTACTCGACCCGCAGGGTATTATTCTGATTACTGTCATCGCTATAGGGCGCAGTGACCGAAATGCGCTGCGTATCCAGAGGGGCAGCCGTTGCAGTGCCGGCAGTGGTGGCGGGTACTGTCGATCGCGCCGCATGAATGATAATAGAAGAGGTGGAGGTACGGCTGGCCCCTGTCCAGGTGACCGTAGGACTGGTTGTCGCGCCGGAGGCAATCAGCTTGGAGGCCATCCCCAGGGTCAATATGGTACCTTGGTTCATTAAATCACTATGCTCGTCAAAAGTTTCCGTATCACTGGTGCGTGTCCGGGCAGTATTTCCTGCCCAGATATAAGCACGGTAACCGGCGCCATTGGCGCTTGCACTCTGCGAACCGATAATACCGGTAACCGTGTTGTTGACATAAAAACTGGTCCCGTCTGCCGGAGATAGTTGATCAACCCCGGCATAACTGGCGATATATCCGCGCGCATCGGTATGATTGCCGTTGATGGTAACGTCAATCGCGTCGCCGGACCTTGAAGCAATATCTGCCTCGGTCAGATAACCGATCCAGGTTACCCTTCGAGTGGCCGACCCGATCGCAATCTGGGTGAGCGGCTTGCCGCCGTAGGTCGCAGTGAAGCCCCAGGTAGTATTGTTGCCGTCAAGGCAGCCGAGGGCAACTACGAGCAGACGATTGGAGCCGGAGGATATGGCAAAAGTCCCCGACATGTTTCCGGTGGTAGCACTCAACTGCGGATTTGCCGGCCACTGATCGAGCACGGCAACCGCTGCCTCAGCCTGATGCGCCTTGAACATACCGCCGCTCATGAAAATGCTGACCAACAGGGTGCAAAGCATAATCAGACTGACCTTTGCCCACAGATTCATGCCTCTGTTTTGTTTCACGCTCATTTTATCCATGGTGGCCTCACCTCTAAACCTATTAAGGAGTCCGGGAGAAGTCCCCCTATTGTTATCCAGTGGATTCATACCTCGGATTTTATTCACGAGTTGTTTTCCCATCTTCAATTACCTCCCTCTCGGTTGCGAGCACACAATTTATTCTGATTTTTATAGTTAATTGACTGATTCTCTCAAATAAATTAATAATATCAGCAAGATAGCTATCAACCTCTATCTGCTTCCCCAACAGTGGCAATGGGCTGCAATAGTCTCAAGTTACTGTTATTTCAGTCTTTTATCTTCCAGTAAGAGTCACTGCCAAGCATGCAGTATTACGCCATAAAACGGATAAATAGCGCCTCGGTTCAGAAACATGCAATTCCATCGCCATTCCTGCAAGGCTGACAGCAGAAAATGATTAGCGTGAAATAATGTCTTGCAACAAGCCTAAAGTTTACAAAAAAAAACCCGCACTGCCGGTCGGCCTGAAGCGGCACTGCTTAAAGGTTGTTGAGATAGCCGGTTATTGCTTGCCGCACGTCTGGCAGTTTCGCTGAATTCGGGCTCACGCACCGCTATTTCACCGCAGACGACGGATTATCGACTTAACGGATATTTTTGGGATATTACACTAATATTTTCGGCCGTGCAATAAGCGACTCCGGCACTGTGATTTTATCCCTCAATACACAAAACAAAAGCGACCGGGGTCCCTTCTCAGGAACTCCGGTCGTTAATTTAGTCACAATCCATGTTGCTACGTTTTTAATTATAGGCGCTTTCCGAATGCTGCGTCTGATCGAGGCCCATGATTTCATCCTCTTTTTCCACGCGCAGGCCGATGGTCACTTTCAATACAAAGGCGATGGCCAGAGTCACCACGAACGCATAAGCTCCTGCTGCGCCGACAGCAATAAACTGGGTTACCAGCTGCTTCCCATTGCCGGAAGCAAGTCCGGTTGCCCCAACGGTTGCCAGCACACCGGTAATCAGCGCGCCGAAGGTACCGCCAACGCCGTGGACACCAAAGGCATCAAGCGAATCGTCATATTTAAGCCTGGCCTTCATCATGACACCGAGATAACAGACCAGGCCGGCACCGGCACCGATTATCAGTGCTGCGCCGGGCTGTACGAAACCGGCTGCCGGGGTTATGCCGACGAGGCCGGCAACAACACCGGACCCGAAGCCGAGGGCGCTCGGCTTGCCGGCATGAATCCATTCTGCCGCCATCCAGACAAGCCCGCCGGCTGCCGGAGCAATTGTCGTTGTGGCAAAAGCGAGCCCGGCCAGACCGCCGGCTGCATCGGAAGTGTTAGCGCCGACGATTGCCGAACCGGCATTGAAACCGAACCAGCCGAACCAGAGCAGCCCGACACCGAGCATGGTCAGGGTAAGATTGTGCGGCGCCATCCGCTCGGTAGGGAAACCGTGGCGCTTGCCGAGGAAAAACAGCATGGCGAGGGCTGAAATACCCGAGGAGAGATGAACTACCGTACCACCGGCAAAGTCGAGGGCACCAAGCTTGAAAAGCCAGCCGTCAGACATCCAGACCCAATGTGCCAGCGGATCATAGACAAGTGTTGTCCAGAGCAGTACAAAGAGACAGTATGCCGAAAACTTGATCCGCTCGGCAAGAGCGCCCGAGACAAGCGCGACGGTTATCATGGCAAACATGCACTGGAACATGGCGAATACATATTCCGGTATCGCGCCCGGCTCGGTCGGTACATTCTGGAACAGGGCATACACCGGATTACCATCCTTGAAACTTATCAGTCCGTTCAGCATCACCTTGCTCAGATTGCCGATCAGACCGCCGCCGGCATCAGGACCGAAGGAGAGGGAGTAGCCGATGATCGCCCACTGCACACCGACTATCCCCATCGCCACAAACGAGTGCATGACAGTAGATAGCACGTTTTTGGATCTGACCATGCCGCCATAAAAGAGCGCCAGCCCGGGGAGCATGACAAGTACGAGCGCACTGGAAACCAGTATCCAGGCGGTATCGCCGGTGTTAAGAACCGGATCGACATTTTTCGGTTTTGGCGCTTCAGCCGGAGCAGTTGCCACGGGAACCGCGGCAGCCGGTACAGACTTTTCAGTTTCTACTGTTGTTGTGACAGCCGCGGCAGGGCTCTTTGTCTCTTCTGCACAAAGCCCCAGCGGTAAAGTCAGCAGAGCAGTTGCCATCAATATCTTTATCAACATTCCCCTGAATTTCATAATATCCTCCGTAATGCTTTTAATATGAATGAGCCGGCTTGCGGAATATCAGACCGCCTCGTTGCCGCTCTCGCCGGTTCTGATCCTGATCGCGTTCTCAAGCGGCAGGACAAATATCTTACCATCGCCGATCCTGCCGGTTTTTGCCGTTGTTTCGATCGTCTCGACAACTTTTGCCACCAGGTCATCAACTACCGCTATTTCCAGTTTAACTTTGGGGAGGAAATCCACTACGTACTCTGCCCCACGATAAAGTTCGGTATGTCCCTTTTGCCTGCCGAAACCTTTGACTTCGCTGACGGTAATCCCCTCGATGCCGATTTCCGAAAGGGCTTCCTTTACTTCGTCAAGCTTGAACGGTTTGATGATCGCCTGTATAAGTTTCATGATTTTATTCCCCCTGATTTCGTCCGTGCCATCTTATGTTATGGAAAGTTGATATCAAGCTGAGTAGTAAAGGTATTCTTGCCGCCGGTATTCACATTATTGTAAATGTCGTAGCCGACGATCAGCGACACGTCCTTGGTGAATGCCCAGGAAGCGCCGAAGCTGACTGCGCCGAGGGCGCTATTGCCGCTCTGGTAGTCTACCGCCATCCACAGCTTGTCGGAAATTTCAGTCATGCTGCGATCCCAGGAAGCAAGGACACCGTTTTTTTTGCCGGTTCCGAGGGCAGTTTCAGAGCCGTGGAAGCCACCGAAGGAAAGCCTGCCGATAACCGGAAGAGTCTTGGCAGCCAGGCCATAGGCGACATTCTGTGTTGTTACGCCTAACTTGGTCCCCATATTGTAAACGCCGGCAGCAAGCGCGGGTGAAGAGGTAAAAAGAGAGCCCTCAGGAGTGCCGAGCTTGGCGTTGAAGTATATCGGCGCCTTGTCAGCAATCGTGTTTGTGCCGGTTTCCATGTAATCTATGCCGATTTCAGCCTGTATCTTTTCAAACGGGAGAATGCCTGCGGTAAGCCCAAGGTCATAAGTATTAGCCCCGCCACCCTTGCTTGTCGTCCGGGTATAATTGTCGATCCCGAGGTGCAGACTCTTAAATGCCTGAATATCGGTAGACGGAATCCAGATCTGGGTAGAGGGTGTCGCCATGGCAGCAGTGGCAGCCAATAGAGTAAGAGCTGAAGCGATGGTTGCGGTAATAATTTTTCTCATTTTCGAATCTCCTTTGATTTTGGATTTTGCAATTTGGTTAACACTTTGTAACACAGGTTGACACTAAGCCCCCTTTCTTATATTTTTCAAACAAAAAAGCGCCAATCACCCCGGGTGAACTGGCGCCATTGCCATACCTGCTAACTGCCCTTGCGTCTATGTCATGCGAACTGGATAAATCGTCATTTCAGCAGCAACACATCTTTGTGCTGTTATCTCTGCAAAAGTAATAGCATAAGCCGTGCCATACATATTTTTATGTCTGTTTTCAGCAAGTTAACCATATTCAGCCGGCTGCAGCCAAAAAAAAGGGGCGCTTCCCCGGCTGCGCCCGCCTTTATTGCCTGTATTTCAGGCAGACCAACTGTTTATTTATGCGGCAGGTTGCGCCCCTCGGTAAGAAGTATCGCTTCGGCTATCTTTTTCAGCGAAGTACGCTTGTCCATGGCCAGCTTCTGCATCCGGCGGAAAGCTTCCGGTTCGGACAAACCATTTTCGTGCATCAGCAATCCCTTCGCTTTCTCGATTGTCTTTCTGTTTTCAAGAGCGCCCTCAAGTTCGGCAACTTTATCTTTCAACTCCTCTACTTCGTGACTATGTACCGCCGCCAGCTCGATTGCCGGCCATAACTCCTCTTTTCTGAGCGGTTTTGTGAGAAACCCGCCGGCACCGGCGGCAATAGCCTGCTCAATTGCTTCGGTGCTGAACCCTTTACCAAGAAGAATGACCGGAATTCTGAGTTTCTCTCTGATCGATGCCACAGTCGGCAGCCACCCCTTGCCTTTTGCTGCCACATCAATAATAACAAGCTCGGGAAGACAATCAATCGCCAGGGCAAGAGCCCTGTCATTGTCGACAGATTCCAGAATTTCAGCAAAGCCCAACCCATTCAGCATAAATTTAAGGCACTCCCCCTCATGCGGTGTTGCCGTACAGATAAGTGCATTTTTCATATATTACGCCCCTTTAGCCGCTATAAACAGTTTTGGACAAATGCTTATACCTGTATCAAAGCAGTAACCGAGCCAAAACTATTTTTCAGCCGGCAACAAACTGATTGACTTTATAAAAGAAGCCTGTTACAAAGTAACCTCGCTGCGTAATATCGTGGCAATATCAAAGAAAAAATTCAGGAGAAGTAAGTAAATGGCAAACGGAACAGTTAAATGGTTTAATGACAGTAAGGGTTTTGGTTTTCTCGAGCAGGAGAACGGTGATGATGTATTTGTTCACTTTTCTGCCATTTCAGGTGACGGCTTCAAATCCCTCGCCGAAGGAGACAGGGTAACTTTTGACCTTGTCAAAGGCCCGAAAGGCCTTCAGGCTGCCAACGTAACCAGAATCTGATTCTGAATTTACGTAAACTCCACAAAAAGCCCCGGAAATTCCGGGGCTTTTTTTTCGTTTTGCAACAGTTAAATCGTCGTTGACAATGAAAGGCTGCAGCTTCACAATTGGAAACTACTTGAATCATAGTAACTGTTAGCGCTATAGTGTGCCGTCATGAGAATAATTGCGAGGTCTGCTGCGAATGTCCTTTGTCGGTGATCTTGAACACCTCCCTATAGTTGATGTAATTCAACTGCTTCATGCCACCAGGAAGTCTGGCACTCTCTGCCTCAAAAGCGAAAAGGGGGAGAGCCAGCTTGTTTTCAATGACGGTTGCATCGTCAGCGCAAACCACTCGAACAACAGTGTCAGAATCGGGCAGATACTGGTACAGATGAAAGTCATCTCGCCTGAGTTGCTTGAGAGCACTCTCGCCGAGCAGAAGAGCGCCGGAACCGGCAGGGTACCGCTGATTGCCTCGCTTATCGAAAGCAACAAGCTGAAAAAAGAAGATGCTTTCAGAGGGCTTGAAACGCTCATCGAAATGACGATAGTCGAGGTTCTTACCTGGACTGAAGGGACTTTTGAGCTCGATGTCGACACCACTGTAATTTCCGATGAGTACCGCTACATCCCGGAAAAACTGAAACTCGAACTGAATCTTAACACCCAGAATGTCCTGATGGATGCACTCCGCATTTATGACGAGAAAAAACGTGACGGCACACTTCTGGACGAACATTTCCCGCAAGAACAGCCGCAGGATGAAGCGATTGCTCAAGCCAATCAATGCGATCAGGTGATCTCGATTGATGATCTGGGGCTTGATGTACTTGATCATCTGGAAAAAGTCATCCCCGGCTTTTTCACCCCGGTCAAGGTACATGACCCGACGATTGTGCATCGGGAAAAAGTCGGCAACACCCTTGACGATCTGCCACAGGCTGCCCGGGAACAGCTGCTCGCCTATCTCTCCGACTGCCACGCACTGTCTGACACCCCAGCGGCAACCGCTCAGGCAACGACTCATGCCCTGATACTGTTCAGCAGCTCTGAATTGACCTGCTATATGGTCATGACAATCTGCAAGCAGGAGGGTTTCTTTACTTTTGCCACCGACGAAGAAGAAAATCTCGACCATATAATCAACCAGTCGCTCTCCAGAGATCTGATACCTGTACTGCTGGTGGATCAGTCTGACAACGCCACTGTTATTGAAGCTACTCTGCTTATCCGCCGGATACTTGATAAATATCCGCGCCTGGCCGTCTTCCATCTCGCAGCTGCATTCGACTTCACCGCGCACCTCGATGTCATCCGCGCCGGTGCAAGGGCACTGCTGCCAAAACCCGACAAGCTTCTTCGCCCCGACTCTTTTGTCCAGGAGAGCATCTATCTGCTGGAAACACTGAAAAGATGCCTCAAGATTACCCCGTCTGCCGTTGCCGGAACTCTGCCGAGATTTTTCATGGAGTGCATGAATGAAATAACTACGCTCCGGGAACTGCACGAGATCACTGCTGTTATCGACCGTTATCTCGCAATCACTATGGGGCGGGCGATTACCTTTGTCTCCCGCAAATCAGAGCTTGCCTGCGACAACATCAACCGCTCCGGAACCGCGCAACCTCTTTCCATAAATATTCCGGCAGTCGGCAATTCGCCGCTGCATACCGTCATGGCGAACAGCTCCGTCTTTTGCGGCGAGAGCAAAGACCCGCTCCTGGAGGAAAAGATTTACACTCTGACAGGAGCTCCCCTTGCGCAACATATTCTGGTCGCACCCCTGAAATGCCTCGGCAGAGTGGTGGCTGTGGTTTATGCAGACTTTGGCGCCACCAGGCCACAGGCAACAACGGATCTCGACCTGATAGCAACTCTGACGGTTCATGCCGGGCTGGTATATGAAAACGCCCTTTACAAAAAGAAATTTGCAAAGATGCTGCAGGCACAGCAGTGATGACCAGATTTTAAGCTCAACATATTTTTCGCACGGAAGGATTTAGCCATGGATGCAAAAGTACTCAATCAGATTCTTGACATCGCTTTTCAGAAAAAGGTTTCGGATCTCCATTTTGAAGTGGACAACCCTCCGTTTTTCCGGGGCAGGGGGCAGCTGATACGTTCAAAACTCCCCAATCTTTCCCCCAAGGACACTGAGTTCATCGCTGCGACCGTTCTGGAACATAACGGCCGCAAACTGAACAACGACCTGAAAGAGCTCGATGCCTCCTACTCGCTCCCGACCGGCGGACGTTTCCGGGTAAGCATCTTCAAGCAGCGGGGCAACTACGGGATCATCATGCGTGTCATCCCGCCACATATCGGCACGCTGCAGGAGCTGAACCTTCCTCCGGTTCTTTCCGAAATAGTCAAGGCTCCGACCGGGATGATTCTTGTTACCGGGCCAACCGGCAACGGCAAATCCACGACTTTGGCATCGATGATCAGGCTGCTCAATGAATCCCAGAACTACAACATCATCACCATAGAAGACCCGATCGAGTTTCTCTTCTCTTCACAAAAGAGCTGCATCATCCAAAGGGAAGTGGGGATTGACACCGTTGACTTCAATGCCGCGCTGAAAGCGGCTCTCAGGATGGACCCCGATGTCATCATGGTTGGTGAAATGCGCGACCCGGAAACCATCGACTCGTGTATCAAAGCGGCAGAGACCGGGCATCTGGTCTTCTCCACCCTGCATACGCAGAGCGCCGTATCAACGATC
This sequence comes from Geobacterales bacterium, assembly GCA_038206285.1. Lineage (GTDB taxonomy): Bacteria > Desulfobacterota > Desulfuromonadia > Geobacterales > DSM-12255 > VEOV01. The sequence goes on along the minus strand of JBBRBA010000029.1, from coordinate 24,147 downwards.
AACCGCCTGCTCGGCAACTTCCCCCCGGATTCACAGGAGATAATCCGCCAGCGGCTTGCCGATATTCTGGTGGCAATTGTTTCGCTGCGCCTGATAAAGGACAAGAGCGGCGAAAACATCCTGCCGGTTGTAGAGATAATGAGGAGCACCACAACAATTCAGTCATGCATCCGTGAAGGCCGACTCGACGAGATTGACAAGCATATCGAAAACGGCCAATCGCTTTATCAGATGCAGACCCTTGATCAGCACCTGCTCCAGCTATACAAACAGGATGTCATCAGCATGGAGGATGCAAAGAGGCTGTCACACTCAATGGATCTCGAACGCAAAATGATGTACGACAACTGACGCCCGGCTCTATGAAAAAACCTCTTGCTCTTTTCATCATACTTTTTACGGTATGCCTCATTGTTTTTGCAACCTGGAATCTCTTTAAAGGAAAGCTGGAAGCGGCTTTCATGCCGCTTCCGTTTCTGCTGATAATCTATTTCTACATCAAATCGGGAGAGCAGTAGTGCGTCAACGGCTGAGCATCCCGCTCCTTACATTTATTGCCATCCTGGCCATATCGCCACTAAACGAGCTGTCAGCAGCCGGTTCCGCCCCGTCAACAAAAGTTCCGGAACCGGCTAAAATCGAGCTGACCCCCGAACTTGACGCTTACTACACAAACATTGGGCTGCATATCCCCTTAAGCAACGACCCTATTCCCGACATCGGCGAATCAGACGAAACAGCCGTCTACAACAGACTCTTTGCCAACTCTCTTACGCCACGTTTTCTGCTGCTTGAAGCAAGCGTCTTCCCCATGCCGGCTCTCGGCACCTACCTGAAGAGGAACCATCGACAGTTTTATGACAGCGCCGGCTTCGGCAACGACCTGAACCTGATAGCCTCGGTGACTGCCGGCTTTCAGGAACCGTACTCTTTTTCGGTTTTTTTCGGTGATGTGATCACCTTCGTTAAACCCGGTGAAATGCGTGACGCCGCCAACAAAGGGTACATGGGCTATCTTTTTACGTTTGCCGACATGCATATCAAGGACAATGTGCTGATAAACGACAAATCGCTTGAAATAGAGTGGAAGATGAAAGGGGAGAAAAAGTTCCGCGACGAAAAGCTGAGCTGGAGTTTCCGGGTAGGGTCAAAACTGCACGACAACCGTGACATTGCCGACATTGCCTACCTTGGACTGCGCAGAAGCAACCTCGACTTCAACTCTTCGGCCGTTTCGTGGCTGAAAAACAGCAGCTTTGATTTCCGTTGGGACTTTGGCCTGAGAAACGGCAACATCATGCGGCAGGAGTATATCATCGGCAAGAAACTGCCGCTTAAGGATTACGATCTTGCACTGAAAATCGACTTCGGCCTGATCTGGCAAAACTACAAAAGCTACGCAGGGACTCTGCGTGACAGACAGAGCAACAACCTCACCATCGTCTTACGACCGAACATTCAGTTCTAATTCGTTTTCATCCGGAAACGGTTCTTTTCCGCTCAGGCAGTGTCAATCTGCGGTCTTGCTTTGTGCGGCGTACCGATGTACGCCTCCGCGCAATCCCTTGACTTCCTGTCCAGAACGAAAAATCCCTCGTTTCCAAATTGAAAACTGATAGTTTCTCATCCGGAGTTTCCGGATGGAAACTAATTCACTTTTTCATCGCGTTTATTATCGAAAATGCATGCTTGACCCTGGAGACGATTCTTATCGGCTGCACCGGTTTTGGCACAAAATCCAGAAAACCGGCTTCAAATGCCCGCTGTTCATCTTCGCCGCTGGCTTTTGAGGTAAGCAATATGGCAGGAATACCGGCAATTGCCGGATTGGCGCGTATCGCTCGCATCATGGCAAAACCGTCCATCCGGGGCATGATCGAGTCGCAGATGATAAGATCCGGCTTCTCCGCCATCGCCAGCTTCAGCCCCTCGACGCCGTCAAACGCCTCACTCACTGCATAACCCTCCTTACGCAGAGAAGCAGCAATAATCGCCGTTATGGAACTTGAATCATCTACAACCAGTATCTTCAGCTGCCCGGCCGCCCCTTCACGTCCCTGAAGATAATGCCCGGTAATCGCGGCCATAATTTCTTGCCGGGTGGAGAGAACCGGCAGGATCTTGTACCCGGTCTTTTTAGACAGATAATCAAAGGTGTCGATATCAAACGGATCTGTCACGGCAATGGCAAGTACCCCGTCAGTGACTTTAAGCGGGAAGATGGTCTTCTGGATCGCCATGTCTTCATGCACAAAACCGAGAATCTCCCTCGGAAACGAGTAAGTGGCAAAACCTTTGGCCGTCTTGAAACCGAACTGTCTTGCCAGGGCGTCAACAAGCTCATCTTCGGTTATAACCCCCATCTCCTCCAGAACTACGCCGAGTCGCTTGCTGCTCCCTTTCTGGCGTTCAAGCGCTCTTTCCAGGGTTTTAGTCGTAATGATCCCTATTTCAACAAGAAGCGCACCGAGCTGTTTTTTCTTTTCCATCTTTTCCCCGCTGCGAGATTATTCCTCTGAAAGTTCATGTAGTTATAACACACAATATCAGCTGTCGCCACTAACTTTAGGACAAGCATCTGAAAAAGTCTTTATTAGACAATGCTATCTTATGAACAGCGCTTTTAAAGAGTGCGCTGAATTGTCAACCACCCAGAAGTATTGACCGTCCCAGTCCCCGCGGCCGTTTCCCGGAACAGGAAATGTGATCTTGTTGAGACGGGCGCCGTTGCTCCCCTTGACCCTTAGCACTCCGGACTTGACAACAAAGACCTCGCCGGTCGCACTGTCGAAGCTGACATCGGTTACACCGACCCCTGCCCAGAGGTTTGTATAGGTTTTCAAGGAAGTTACGACGCCGCTTGACAGTTGATAATTGACAAGGCTGGCGCTGTCCGCGGCCGCACTCCAGAACGATGCTGTCGCATTGTCCCAGGCGAGGCCCTGACAGAAGCCTCTGCTGGTTGCCGGGCAGTTGTAGGAGATGTTCAGGTACATGGCTTCACTGCCGGAACGGGTGATCCTGTAAATTTCACCCGGACCGATTGTTCCACTTCCGGTTATCCAGAAACTGTTCCCGTCATACGCCAGCGTACTGCCGTCTATAATGGTATTAGGAGGCCAGGCATTGGCGTTGAGTGTTGACAGGACTTCCCCGGCAGGGGTCATCTGCACAAGCGCATCGGGAGCATTCGAAGAGTTCCCGAGAGCACTGGTGACTGCCAGCAGCCAGAATGATCCGCTGTTTTTGTCATAAGCAATATCGCTGACCGCTTTTACCGATACCGGCGAGGCCGGAAACGGTATCACCAGCATCACCGTGCCAGGTGCGGTACCCGGCACCGGGACTGTTGAGTTGTTATTGAAGACGCCGTCATCGGGAAACCATTCGAAGTTGCTGCCGCAACCACTAATGAGTGCCGACAGTGCCAGCGCTGCCAGAGCTGTTCTCCATGAACCCACTATTACCCCCGTGGAACTTGTGAACATCAATGCAAAGAGCGCATTGCTCCCTGGTTGATGCCGTAGTGGAAAAAAGCAATCAGGTTAAACGTCTCTTTCTCGTAGTTTTTCGGGAAAGAGCCGACCGGCCCGATCTGCTTGAGCGTACGCAGTACCTCGCTGTCGAGAATCTTGCTTCCGGAGCTCTGCAACAACTCGGTTGCAACAACTTCTCCCTGCCGGTTAAAGGTTATTTTAACCGGCGTAATCCCTTCAATCCCCATCTTTGCGGCCTCGGCAGGGTATCGCCAGACTCCGTAGACAGCATTCTCAAAGCGGCGCAGAAAAGAGCCGAACTGGATATCGTCAGTGTTGAGAAAGCGTGTTTCGCCATCAGCAACTTCGGCGCCATACTTCTTCCGGTAACTCTCCTCCAAACGCGCCAGCTTTGCCGCCGCCGGGTAGAGCGCAGCCATTTGCGCCGGCTGCGAACTCCCCTTTTTCCTGAAGAGCTCATCCCGGGGCAAGCGATCGCGGAGCGGCAGTTCAGGTGCCGGCTCGACTCGCCCCGGGCCCTTCTGCTCCGCTGGCGCCAAAGGAGTAGCCTGAAGCTGTGGCGGTGGTATAAGTTTCTCCTTAAAGGATTCCCCTTTCGGCGCAATCTCTTTCGCCACGCGCCGCTGCTCTTCAGCCTGTCTCTTCACCGGAGGGGTCAGCTCTTTGGGCGGAGATGGCTCCGGAATCCCCTCAAGATCAACCATCAGCGGCTCGCTCACAGCAGACTTCTTTTCTGCGGGCAGATTCAGCACCAAAGCACCTACTGCCGCATGGAAAAGCAGCGACAAGACGACCAGGTAAAGAAATTTTTTTTCAACAGAATTTTCCGACATCAACTGCCTTGCATAGAATCTATTTATCTGTATATTTTACGGTCTGAAGCGGGTAAAAGCAACAGATGATACAATTACCAAGGAGCAGCCATTGTCTGAAAAAACCGTACTCTGGACAGGTTTTACCATCATCCTTGGCACCATGTTTGCCCTGGACCTCGGCATTTTCAACCGCAAAAGCCACGAAATCAGCTTCCGGGAAGCCTCTGCCTGGACATCCGTCTGGGTGACGCTTGCGCTCCTATTCAATGCGGGCATCTACATCGAGTTGGGGAAAGAAAGGGCTCTGGAATTCCTTGCCGGCTATCTCATCGAACAGTCGCTCTCGGTCGACAATCTTTTTGTCTTCATCATGATCTTCTCTTTCTTCCATGTCAGCAAAAAATATCAGCCGAAAATCCTCAAATGGGGGATATTCGGGGCGTTGGCGCTGCGCGCAGTTTTCATAATTGCCGGAATAGATCTTATTGAGAGGTTCAGTTGGTCAATTTACATCTTCGGCGGCATTTTGATTGTTACCGGCATTAAAATGGGGCTGGGCAAAGAGGATGATATTGCACCGGATAAGAACCTTGCTGTCCGACTGGTAAGACGTTTCATGCCGGTCACAAAACGGATAAGAAGTGACCGCTTTTTTGTGCGGCGTAACGGCATAATTGCTGCCACACCGCTTTTTCTCACCCTCGTGGTAATCGAGAGCAGCGACGTAATCTTTGCTGTCGATTCGATCCCGGCGGTGCTTGCGGTTACCCATGATCCTTTGATCGTCTACACATCAAACGCCTTTGCCATCATGGGTCTCAGATCGCTCTATTATCTGCTGGCGAATGTCATGGGGATGTTTGCCTATCTGAAGCTCGGCGTCTCTTTCATTCTGGTTTTCGTCGGCATCAAAATGATGCTTGCCTATACAACCTACAAAATCCCGACACTGTTTTCCCTGGGTGTCATCTTCGGGGTTCTGGCAATCTCGATAATATCGTCAATCTGCTTCGGCGGGAATAAAAAAGGATCAGGCTGACCGGTCAACAGGAACAACCCTGACTCTTACTACTGCATTTTTCGCCACTTCTTCACAGGTAAACACGAACCCGCCCCACACAACCGCTTCCCCCTTTTCCGGGAAGCGACCCAGTTTGTGCAGTACCAGACCTGCCACGGTATCAAAATGAAAATCATCGCCAAATGACGCCTGCAGGACGTCTTCAAGATCATTCACCGACAATAGCGCGTCAACCAGCAGAGCGCCGTCGCTCAGCAGCTGTACCCGCGAAGGTTCGCCGACATCATGTTCATCCTCTATCTCGCCGACAAGTTCCTCAAGCAGATCTTCTGTTGTCACCATGCCGCTCAGACCACCGTACTCGTCAACAACAATGGCGATATGAACCCGCTTGCGCTGCATCTCCTTGAGCAGATCGTTCACCTTTTTCCCTTCAGGGACAAAATAGAGCGGCCTGATGATCGACTCGACCGCAAAAGAAGGATCTACGACCATCTGTCCGAGAAAGTCCTTGGCGTGGATAAAGCCGGCGATCTGCTCAATATCTTCCCGGTAAACCGGATAGCGTGAATACTGATTCGCCATGATGGCAGTCACTATGGCGGCATGGGGCTGATCAAGATCCAGCGCCGCCATTCTGGTGCGCGGCACCATAATCTCCCTGACCGTTGTATGAGTAAAATCAAAAATGTTTTTGATGTACTCATTCTCGGCAGCGGTAAAAGCACCTGCCTCGTGACCTTCCGAAACGATATGCTGAATCTCCTCGCGTGTTATAAAACCTTTCACCGGGGCCCTGATGCCGAAAAGGCGGAGCACCCCCCTGCTGGAAAGCGAAAGAAGGCTGACGAAAAACCCTCCAAAACGTGCAATAATATCAAGCGGGCGTGCAAAGTAGAGAGCAGCCGGTTCGGCATATTGCAGGCCGATGGTCTTTGGTGCCAGCTCACCAAAAATAAGGAGCACATATGACAGCAGAATAACCACACAGGTGACGGCAATCGGTTCGGCGCCGTTACGCAGAATGTCGATTGAAGATCTCTGCAGTATCGGTCGCAGATGCTCGACAGCGATTACCCCGCCGATTGCCGAAGCGGTTGAACCGACCACGGTAACGCCCACCTGAACAATGGCCAGAAGGCGGTGGGGATCTTTCTGCAACGCTTCGATAATCCTCGCTCTACTGTCTCCGCCGGCGACCAGCTGCGCAACCCGGCTTTTGCGGATCGATACTACTGCAAGTTCTGCACAGGCAAAAAACCCGTTTATGACCACCAGTAATAAAATTACCAGCAGTTCAATCATTACACTGTCCAATCTTTTTACTCCTTCAAGCTCGGGATATTTCACTGTCAGCGGCACGAATCCGGAGTGAATTGTGCTTATGTAGTCAGAGCTGCGAATATTAGCAGATTATAGCAGGAAATACTTCTGTTTGTGCCCCTTTGCTGCACAATATATTTACCGGGCAGAAAATATGCGCAGTCTTTATAAGATTGACATGACCATGAAAAAACCTGTAATTATAATAGTTCTAAAGAAAAACATCGGGAGAGTAGAGCTTAATGCGCACTGGAACAAAACTGATTCTTTTTGTATTACTTATCGCCATGATAGCTGCCGGAGGGGCCCGCTTTTACAAGGAGCTGAAAAAGAGCCAAACCGCCTCCGTTGAAAAAGATCAGCTCAAACTGTTGCAAGAGGTCATCAGCATAGTCAAGAAGAGTTATGTCGAGGAGGTTGACAACAAGAAACTGATTCAGGGTGCTATCGACGGCATGCTCTCCAAGCTCGACCCGCACAGCGCCTTCATGACCCCGGAACCTTACAGGGAGATGAAAGTCAATATTGCCGGCTCATTCGGCGGACTCGGCATCGAAATAAATCTCAAGGATGGCAAGCTGACCGTCATTTCCCCTATCGAAGACACCCCTGCATGGCGTGCCGGTATCAAACCGAACGATCATATCTGGAAAATAGACAACAAACAGACAAGCGGCTTGTCCTTAAACAAGGCGGTCTCCCTGATGCGCGGCGAGAAGGGGACCCCGGTGACCCTGCATATCATGCGCGAGGGGGAGAAAAAATCGCTGACATTCCCTCTGCTGCGGGACATCATCAAAACCAAGAGCATGAAGAGCAGAACTCTGCTCCCCGGCTATGGCTATATCAGGATAACCCAGTTCCAGGAGAGAAGCGGCGAAGATTTCATCAAAGCGTTGCAGAACATTCATGCCGAAAACCCTGACGGGCTTAAAGGGCTGGTGCTTGACCTGCGCAACAACCCCGGCGGGCTCGTTGATACCGCTGCCCAGATAGCTGACCGTTTTATCGGCGAAGGGAAAGATGACGGTACTATCGTCACCATGAAGGGGAGACGGCCGAATGCAACAATAAACCACTTTGCCAAGGTCGGGGCAAAAGAGCCGCACTATCCGATTGTCGTCCTGATCAACGGCGGCAGTGCCAGTGCTTCAGAGATTCTGGCAGGAGCTCTCCAGGACAACGGCAGGGCAATAATCATGGGAACCCAGAGCTACGGCAAAGGATCGGTGCAGTCGATAATTCCGCTGCGCGACGGTTACGGCCTGAAACTTACGACTGCCCGCTACTACACGCCAAAAGGGCGCTCCATTCAAGCTAAAGGGATTACACCTGATGTCATCGTCAGCCAGATAGATCTGACAAAACAGAAAAAAGCTGCTGACAAGAACCTCGGAGAAGGTGCTCCGGCAGAGTTACGGGAAAAGGATCTGCAGAACCATTTCAAGGGTGAACCTGAGAAAGAGACCCTGAAAAAACCTGAACTGCAAAAACAGCCGCTGAAACCAGCCGTGAAACCCGGGGCAACCCCTGAACCGGTTGATGAAACCGCCAATGACTTCCAGCTGTCACGCGCCCTGGAAATGCTTAAGGGACTTGACGTATTCGGCAAAATAACCAAGGGTAAAGCTGCTGCAGAGCCTGCAGCCCCTGCAGGTGCAGCTGCAAAATAGCAGGAGTCTCATGTACTGCAACCATTACGGTTTTCGGGAAAAGCCGTTTAATATCACCCCGAACCCGCGCTTTCTCTATCTGAGCAAGAACCATAAAGAGGCATTCGCCCACCTGCTTTACGGCATCAACAGCCATGCCGGCTTTATTGAGCTCACCGGCGAGGTCGGCACCGGGAAAACAACTGTTCTGCGCACCATGCTTGAACAGCTTGATGATGACAGCCACCGTACTGCCCTTATCCTCAATCCGTGCCTCTCCGCCCTTGAACTCCTCAGAAACATCAACCGCGAATTCGGCATTGCTCACGAAGGCCTGGAAAACGGCGCGCTGCTGGAAGAGCTAAACCGCTTTCTGCTCTTTGAAAACCGGGCCGGGAGAACAATCGTCCTGGTCATTGACGAAGCACAGAATCTTGCGCCGGAAGTACTCGAACAGATCCGGCTCATTTCAAACCTGGAGACCGAATCAGACAAGCTGATCCAGATACTCCTCGCCGGCCAGCCCGAACTGAACACCCTGCTTGCCAGGCCGGAACTTCGCCAGCTCGCCCAGCGCATAACAGTGCGTTATCACCTGCTGCCGATGGATTTTGAGGACAGTAGCAGCTACATCGTGCATCGCCTGCAGGTTGCCGGCGGCGGCGGCTGGATCAACTTCTCTGCGGCGGCAATGAAGCGGATATTCATTTTTGCCAAAGGGTCGCCCAGGCTGATTAACATAGCCTGCGACCGGGCGCTGCTGATCGGCTACACCGAAGATAGCGGCGAAATATCGGCCGGAAACGCTGTCGATGCAATCAAAGAGCTGCAGGTTCCGCAACGGCGTTCCGGGCTGCAGCCAAAAACTGTGGCAGCTATATTAATGGCCCTCCTGCTTGTTGCCACGGCACTTTTTTTTACCATCAAGTACACTGGGAAAAGCGGATCTTCATCTTCGTCAATCCTGCCAGCAGCTCCGCCTGCAGCACGTATCCATCCGGCAACCGGGAAAATCCCATGAGTTCAATACTGAAAGCACTCAAAAAACTCGAAGAAGAGAAAGCGCTCCACCAGGAAAACAGCAGGATAAACGTCTCGCGTGATATTCTCAAAGAGAAGCCGACAGGCAGGAAAATGATCTTCTGGCTGGCGATTGCCGGCATTATTGCGCTGGCAGTCATTGCCACGCTTACTACCCTGCTGCTTGTCAAAACTCCGCTGCCGGAGGTGGTAAAAACCACACCGGCGCCGATTTTGCCGACCGTGGACACGGTTTTACTCCCTGCCGGCGCAGCAGTTGTGCAAAAGCCTCCTGTCAGCAGCAGCGGCGGCAAAGCCGTAAGTTTACCGCTCCTGCCGACTGAAGAAACTTATCGACAACCGGGCCGGCCGGAATTGCAACCGCCGCCGCAACCAGCTGCAGACAAGAGGATGAGGACCGAAATGCCGGACAGTCACACCGTCTCGGTGGATGCACCGCAGCCGGAATCCGGCAGAAAACCTGTGCAACCCCTGGCGCCGGAACAGGCAGATATATCACTTACCCTTTCCGGCATTGCCTGGAACAAGGACAGCGCAGACAGACTGGCCATTATCAACGGTCAGCCGGCAGCAATCGGTACGACCGTAAGCGGCGTGGTTGTCGAAGAAATCATGCCTGACAGAGTAAAAGTAAACAGCGCCGGTCGCTCTTTTGAGATTTTTCTCGGCAAACCGCAAAAACCAAACTGACTACAGGAACTAATATGAAAGAGTCCCTTCCGCGACAAACACTCGAACTCAGGGCATTGCCATCAGGCGAGTTCGCCTTGCTGTCGCTGCAACAAAAGATCGATACCTTGCATGACATGAGCGGTGCAGAGCAGTTCAAGCTAATTCTGAGTGATCCGCAGCCCGAACTTTTTGTGCAGTCGCTGCCTTTGCTCGATTTTTACCGGGTCATTCGCGATGTCGGCGCTGACAATGCTCTTTTCCAGCTTGCCTCGCCCGAACAGGTGCGGTTCATCCTTGATCTTGAACTTTGGGAAGATTGGAGCATTTCTTTGGCAGAGGCCGAAAAATGGCTGGAGACAATTCTCGAATCCGGCGATAAGCATGCAGCCCGGATTCTGACGCAACTGGACATGGAAATGCTGCTTGTCTTTCTTAAGAAAAGCATGTCTGTAGGCGGCGGGCTGAGTGACATCATCAACAGTGAAGATTATCAGGGTGAGTGGGATCATACTTTTGACGAGACCTTTTACCTCTATTTTCACGACGAAGACAGCAGCGAACTGATTCTCAGGATGCTGGAGCTTCTTTACAATGAAAATCACGCTCTTTACCGCTCTTTGATGCTCGGCGTGGAGAACGAACTTCTGACCGAACTTGAAGAGATTGCCTGGCAGTTCCGCTGCGGTCGTCTCGCAGATGAAGGTCTCCCGACAACAGTCACTGCGGCTAACCTGTTTACTGTAGTTAAAGAGCGTTGACTGTGAGCCGGAGAAAACAGAAAAAAACAGAGCGTATGTCCGGTGGCGATTGGGAGTCGCACTGCAACCAGTGCGGCTTCTGCTGCTTTGAAAAGTTCGAGAACGACAACGGCACCATCTTCTACACCCAGACCCCGTGCCGCTATCTCGATGTAGTGTCCCGCCAGTGCAAGGTCTACGAGCGCCGTTTCAGCATTAATCCGGAGTGTATCCAATTGACCCCGGAACTGGTGCCGTCACTGAAGTGGCTCCATCCCGGGTGCGGCTACCGAACACCGCAGGAATGAAAAGACAGCTGTTCAGCGCTGAACCTCACCCCGGCAGCTGCCGTCACGGTTTACCCCGGTAATCCGCACCATAACCTCTGCATCGGTAATAGCTGCAGCTTCAGCAAGCCGTACCGTCAGATAGTTGCCCGTAATGCCACCGCCATCTCCCAGCAGCAGCAGCGGCAGGTCTTTGCCGACGAACAGCAAAGAATACTCGCGCTTCTTCTCTGCGCCGATCTGCCGCAGTTCTGCGGCACGAGCCTTTATTACTGCCGGATCGATATGCCCCGGCATGGAAGCGGCCCTCGTTCCGGGACGTGCCGAGTAGGGAAAGACGTGCAGATAAGCCGCAGGCAGATCATGTACCAGCCTGCAGGTATCAGCATGGTCAGCTGCTGTCTCTCCGGGAAAACCGGCGATAACATCAAAGCCGATGGCAATACCGGGAACGGCCTTGGCCAGTTTGTTGACAACTATTCTCATATCTGCACTGGTGTAATTACGCCCCATTGCCGTCAGCACCCTGTCCGAGCCGCTCTGCAGCGGCAGATGGAGATGGTGGCAAATATGGCGGCCAGAGGCGATAACTTCTATCAACCGGTCGTTTACCTCATCCGGCTCGACAGAACCGACCCGCAGGCGCGCGACCATGCTTTCTCTGTCGATCCGGCCGAGCAGCTCCGCCAGATCCCTTTGCTCTTCAAGATCCTTCCCGTAGGCGCCGAGATGAATACCGGTCAGGACAACCTCCCTGAAACCGGCAATGGCAAAACGCTTCACTCCGGCAAGGACCTCGGAAAAGGAGACACTCCGGCTTCTCCCCCTGGCAAAGGGGACAATACAATATGCGCAGAAGGCGTTGCAGCCGTTCTGTATCTGCAGAAACGCCCTGGTATGTTCGGCAAAGCTCTCCAGAGGAATCGGCTCGGCAGTACTCGCTTCACTGATGGCGGATACCGCTATCCGGATACCATTATCCGGAACTGCCAGCAGTCTGACAATATCCCGCTTTTCACTGTTGCCGATCACCAGACTTACATTGGGGAGCTTGGTCAGCTCGGCAGCCGCAAGCTGCGCATAGCAGCCGGTCACCACGACTCTTGCCCCGGGGTTCAGCCTGGCGGCGCGTCTTATCAGCCGGCGTGATTCTGCATCGCTTTTTGCGGTTACGGTACAGGTATTGATGATATAGATGTCCGCAACCTCGCTGAAAGCAACCGTTCTGTACCCCTGCTGCGAAAGCGCCTCATTCATTGCCGCCGACTCGAACTGGTTCGTCTTGCAACCCAGGGTTGTTATGGCAACTTTTTTCATGGTGTCAGAATTTCACTCCGTACATTTATTGTGAAACGCGAGCGCCCGCTTCGTGGGCTGTAAGACGGCAGATGTAAAAACATTTAAAATCTTACGGATTACGTCTTACATCGTGCTTTTCACATCTCACAGCTTTACTCAATCCACCCGCCGCCGACAACCTCTTCACCCTGATAAAAAACCGCCACCTGCCCGGGTGTTACCCCTTTTTGAGGTGAAGAAAAGCGTACCGTAGCCCGGCTGTCAGCAAGAGAGGTAACCATGCATGGCACTGCTTTGTGGCGATAGCGGATTTTGCACCGCAGCTGTTCACCTGCCCGGTCAGGAGGCTGCAACCAGTTGCAGCAACCAAGAGTAAGACCCTCCCGGAGAAGCTCCCCCTCCAGGCCGACAACTACCCTGTTTGCATCAGGCTCAATCCTGATAACATAGAGAGGCTCGCTCCAGGCAATACCCATACCGCGGCGCTGACCAACCGTGTAGCAGTGAATTCCCTTGTGCCGGCCTACTGTTGTCCCGTCCGCAAGGACGAAGTCACCAGGTGCGGGAGGAACAGCCTTTCTTTCAAGAAAACCGATATAGTCGCCGTCCGGTATGAAACATATGTCCTGGCTGTCGTCCTTTTGCGCTACTTTAAGACCGAAATCTGCCGCCATTTTTCTGACCTCGCTCTTCTCCCTGATCTCGCCGAGAGGGAAGATGATCCGCCTTAGCAGCTCTCTGTCCAGCGAAAAGAGGAAATAGGACTGATCCTTGGCAAGATTAGTTGCCTGCAGAAGATGCGGCGTACCGTCTGCAGCAACGGCAATCCGGGCATAATGCCCGGTGGCAAGGTACTCTGCCCCGAGTTCTGTTGCCAGATCCAGCAGGGCGCCGAACTTTATCAGCTGGTTGCATCTGGCGCATGGATTCGGCGTTCTGCCTGCCTGATACTCGCTGACAAAATAATTCATTACCTCCGCCGCAAAACAGCTTTCAAAAGGGGCTACATGATGCGGGATCCCGAGGGAGGCCGCCACCCGCGCCGCATCGTCAACTGCAGTGGTAGAGCCATCAAAAAGGCGCATGGTTATGCCGATAACCTCATGCCCGGCCGCTTTGAGCAGCGCGGCGCTGACCGAAGAGTCAACCCCGCCGCTCATGGCAACTGCTATCTTTTTCTTTGCTGACAATTGCATATAACCTCTGCTGTTGCGCCAGGGGATAAACATATGAATGGTAGTGGCTCGGCTTGTTGCGCCCGATCCGGCAGGGACACCCCGCCCCTGCAGCACGGGTTTTAATGATTAGCCGCCGGAGCAATAAAACAGAAACGGGAAGTCATTTTACGACTTCCCGCTCTACTTGACAAGAAAACTGCTTTGTTTGCCGCTAGTTTTGCAGCTTCTTCTTCAGCTCTTCCTGTTCGCTTAAAAGTGCCTGATACTTCCTGTCCAGCTCCCGGATCTGGTCAAAAAGGCAGGATATCGCCTTTGCCTCGGGGTCCGGCATATTGCCATGCTGCAGGTCAGGCTTCTCTGGCGGTTTATTTTCAGTCATAACCACCCTCCCCGGAATACCGACTACAGATGAGTTAGGCGGCACCTCCTTGACAACCACGGAGTTTGAGCCGATCTTGCTGTTCTCGCCAACGGTGAATGGGCCAAGAATCTTGGCGCCGGAACCGATTACAACATTGTCAGCAATAGTCGGATGTCTCTTGACCTTGTCCCAGGTAACTCCGCCCAGGGTCACGCCGTGGTACATGGTGACGTTATCGCCTATTTCAGCAGTTTCACCGATGACCACACCCATGCCGTGATCTATGAAGAATTTGCGGCCGATCTTGGCGCCGGGATGGATCTCGATACTGGTGATAAATCTGGAGACATGCGACGTGAGTCGGCCGAGAAAGTAGAATTCATGCGTCCAGAGCCAGTGGGCAATCCGGTGCAACCAGATTGCATGAAGCCCGGGATAGCAGAAGAGAACCTCCAGCACGCTCCGTGCCGCCGGATCACGATCAAAAACCGAAAGTATATCCTCTTTCATGCGGGCAAACATCTTATGACACCTCCTGAACTCTATCCCCTTTTTAAATGGGTAGCATACCCCACCAATTTAGTCAAGTTGCCAGCCAAAAAGAAAGGCGGGTGCAACCCGCCTCTCTTTTTGTGGTGATGTATTCAGCCTGCAGCTACTGGAATACAGCTTTCAGATACTCTCTGTTCAGCTTGGCGATAAACTTGACGTTGATCCCCTTGGGACACGCTGCCTGGCACTCATAGTGATTGGAGCAGTTACCAAAGCCGCACTCTTGCATGGTATTTAGCATCGCCTGAACACGAACAGCGGCTTCCGCCTTGCCCTGCGGGAGGACGGCCAGCTGGGCCACCTTGGCAGAGGTAAAGAGCATGGCCGAGCTGTTGGGACAGGAAGCGGCACAAGCACCGCAGCCGATGCACTCGGCAGCGTCCATGGCGTAATCCAGAACCTCTTTCGGGATGAGCGTGGAGTTGGCGTCGGGCACGCCACCGGTGTGGCAGGAGGTGTAGCCGCCAGCCTGGATAATGGTGTCATAGGCGGAACGGTCAACCACCAGATCCTTCTGGATCGGGAAGGCCTTGGCACGCAGCGGTTCGATGAAGATGGTATCGCCGTCCCTGAATTTCCGCATGTGCAATTGGCAGACAGTGGTCCGCTCTTCGCCACCATGGGGCACGCCATTGATGACCTGGGAGCACATGCCGCAGATACCCTCACGGCAGTCATGGTCGAAGACAATCGGCTCTTTGCCGGAATTGATCAAATCTTCATTGACGCAGTCCAGCATCTCCAGAAATGAATGGTGTTCTGTGATGTTTTTAGCGGTGTAGGTTTCAAGTTTACCGAGATCGTTGGCATTCTTTTGGCGCCACACGATCAGTGTCAGAGTCATGGTCTTGTGATCGCTCATTATTTATAACTCCTTACCGCAAGATGAATTGTGTCAAATTTCAGGGGCTCTTTGTGAAGTTCAGGCTCCTTGTCGTTACCCTTGTACTCCCAGGCGCCAACATAAGTGAAGTCGGCGTCATTACGCTTTGCTTCACCGTCCGGCATCTGGTGTTCGACCCTGAAATGGCCGCCGCATGACTCTTCACGGTGCAGGGCATCGCGTGTCAGCAACTCCCCGAATTCGAGGAAGTCGGCTACCCGGCCGGCGTTTTCCAACTGCTGGTTCATCTCGGCGCCGCTCCCGGTAACATTGACGTTTTGCCAGAATTCTTCACGAAGCTTCGGAATTTCCTTGAGCGCCGCGGTAAGACTTTCATTGGAGCGAGCCATACCGACGTTATTCCACATGACCTTGCCCAGGTCACGGTGGAATTCAGTAACAGTACGCTTGCCCTTGATACCGAGCAATTTCTTGGTCTTGGCGGTAACATCTTCCAGAGATTTCTTGAATTCCGCATGGCCTGTATTGACGGAGCCGGGCTTGACGGTAACCAGATAACCGCCAATGGTGTACGGAATAACAAAATAGCCATCGGCAAGGCCCTGCATGAGAGCGGAAGCACCGAGACGGTTGGCGCCGTGAACGGAGAAGTTTGCCTCGCCCAGAACAAACAGGCCAGGGATGTTGCTCATCAGGTTGTAGTCAACCCAGAGACCACCCATGGAATAGTGGGGGGCCGGGTAGATTCGCATCGGTGTCTTGTAACCGTTGTCGTCGGTAATGCGCTCATACATCTCGAACAGATTGCCGTAACGTTCACGGATGGTGTCTTCACTCAGACGCTTTATGGAGTCGGCAAAATCGAGGTAGACGCCACGTCCGCCCGGCCCTACGCCTCTACCTTCATCACACTGTTCCTTGGCGGAGCGAGAGGAAATGTCGCGGGGGGCCAGGTTGCCGTAAGAAGGATACTTGCGTTCAAGATAGTAGTCACGGTCATCTTCGGAGATCTGGGCGGCCGGCTTGCCGACGTCTTCCTTCCTCTTTGGAACCCAGATGCGGCCATCGTTACGCAGCGACTCGGACATCAGCGTCAGTTTGGACTGGTACTCACCCGCTTGCGGGATGCAGGTCGGATGAATCTGGGTGTAACAGGGGTTAGCAAAGAAAGCGCCTTTTTTGGCGGCAGCCCAGTTAGCGGAAACAGAGCACCCCTTGGCATTGGTTGAAAGGTAAAATACGTTTACATAACCACCGGTAGCAAGGCAGACAGCATCCGCAGCATAGCATTCGATCTCGCCGGTCACCATATTGCGCACTGTGATGCCGCGGGCAACACCATCAACCACGACCAGATCCAGCATCTCGCGTCGGGTGTACATCTGTACTGTGCCGGCCTTGATCTGACGGGAAAGTGCCGAATACGCGCCGAGCAGCAGCTGCTGACCGGTTTGACCGCGGGAGTAGAAAGTACGGGAAACCTGGGCGCCGCCAAAAGAACGGTTGTCCAGATAGCCGGCGTAATCGCGGTTGAATGGAACGCCCTGAGCCACGCACTGGTCGATGATATTGTTGGACACCTGCGACAGACGCCAAACATCTGCTTCACGGGCGCGGAAGTCGCCACCCTTGATAGTGTCGTACATTAGTCGCAAAATGGAATCGCCGTCACTGGGATAGTTCTTGGCGGCATTAATGCCACCCTGGGCAGCGATGGAATGGGCCCGGCGTGGGCTATCCTGATAGCAGAACGCCTGCACATTGTAGCCGAGCTCGCCGAGAGAAGCGGCAGCAGCACCACCGGCAAGGCCGGTGCCGACCATGATGATGTTGTACTTTCGTTTGTTGGCAGGGTTCACCAGCTTCAAATCGAAGCGGTGCTTGTCCCACGATGTTTCAATTGGTCCGGTTGGACATTTTCCGTCGAGTATCACTCTTAACCCCCTATTTAATCAAAGCGCTGGCAAGTATGGAAAGCGGAATAACCGCATAACCGGCGAGCAGGATGAAGGCAACTGCTTTCCCAATAGTGGTGATGCCGCACTGAGTCTTGTCAGTGTTCCACCCCATGGTCTGGAAAAAGCTCTGAATGCCGTGTGAAAGATGCAGGAAGAGCGCAGCCATGGCGATCAGGTAGATGAATGAAATTCCACCGTTTTTGAATGCTGACACAACCATGGTGAAGACATCGAAACGGCCGAGGGCATCAACACCCTGAACGACACCCGGTGTCACGCGAGCGGTAAAGTGCAGGATGTGAAAGACAATGAAGGCCACCATGACAAGCCCTGTCCAGATCATGGTAGTACTGGAGAAAGTCGCCTTCAGCTGCTTCTTTACCGAATAAGCGACGGGGTTGGCTGTATTGTTCTCCAGGGTAAGCTGAATCCCGAAGAAGATATGTACTGAAACCAGTGCCAAAAGACCGGCACGGAATATCCAGACAAGGGGTCCAAGGTCATGCAGATGTTTCGCATAGGCATTGATCCCGTCAGGACCGATGAAAATGGATGAGTTGCCCACCATGTGGACAACGGCGAACAGAACCATGCACTGGCCGGTGATCGCCATAAAAACCTTTCTTCCAACAACACTCTTTAGTATTTGCATGTTTGTTTCCCTTTTTGCGAGAGATTTACACCAGGATTGAAGTAGTTGCCGCTTTTGCTGAACGCTGCAAAAAACGGTTCTTAACTGCTCGGGAAGTTGTTCTTCACGGCGGGCCCCGCAAGCTGCTGAATGTTTGCATTATCTTCTTCCTTTCCCGAAATGTGATAACATATGGATACTCATTAAAGCTGAATGAGCTCTCAGATTTTCGCAATGCATACTAAACATCGTTTTAGAAAAAATCAATATAAATAATGTATACAGTGTCCAAAAATCTCCCGTTTAACAAGGCGTCAGGTTAGTAGTTCCCTCCTGACTTGACACCGCCGCGACGATGGCAGATAATTCGCTCATCATCCGTTTGAAAGGCGACAATAAATGCAATTCACTTTGTTAAATAAAGACCCCTCCTCATCAGCCCGTCGCGGGCAGTTGCAGACTCCGCACGGCACCATCGAAACACCGATCTTCATGCCTGTAGGCACGCATGCCGCCATGAAGGCGATGACTCCTGAGCAGGTAACTGCAACCGGCGCCCAGATCATCCTCTCCAACACCTACCACCTCCATCTGCGCCCTGGCGAAGGGCTGGTGGAGAAAGCGGGCGGGCTCCACAAATTCATGGCATGGGATAAACCGATCCTGACCGACTCCGGCGGTTTCCAGGTATTCTCCCTTCCCAACAAACGGATTACCGAGGATGGCGCCTACTTCCGCCACGAAATCAGCGGCGAAGAAGTCTTTCTCGATCCGGCGCGGGCGATTGCCATTCAGGAAGCGCTTGGTGCCGATATTATCATGGCGTTTGACGAATGCATCCCCTACCCCTGTGACAAGAAATATGCGGCCCAGTCCACCCGGAAAACCCTGCGCTGGGCTGAAGCGTGCCTGAAGGCACAAACCCGTAAAGACCAGGCGCTGTTCGGCATCGTCCAGGGGAGCATCTTTGAGGATCTGCGCGCAATGTGCGCCAAAGAGATGGTGGCAATGGATTTCCCCGGCTATGCCATCGGCGGGGTATCTGTTGGTGAAGGGCTTGAGCTGCTGAAAAAAGTCGTGGCCATGACCGAGCCGTTTCTCCCCGAAAATAAACCCCGTTATCTTATGGGGGTGGGACTGCCTGAAGACATTCTCGAAAGCGTCGAGCGCGGCATGGACATGTTCGACTGCGTCATCCCGACCCGCTACGCCAGGAGCGCCACCCTCTTCACCCGGCGTGGCAGGATCCGCCTCACCAACAAGAACTACCGGCGGGACTTTTTCCCTATAGATCCAAGTTGCAGCTGCTATGCCTGCAGGAACTTCACCCGCGCCTACCTCCACCACCTGTTCAACGCCAACGAAGTCCTCTCCGCCATCCTTGCCAGCATTCACAATGTCAGCTTTTACCTGAACATGATGGCCGAGATTAGAGCCAGCATAGAACAGGGGCGCTTCATGGATTATAAACAGGAGTTTCTGGCAGAGTACCTGAAAGGGAAATGACGTCCGCTTTGTCAGATGGAAACATAACCGCCGCTATGCACAACTGTAGCAGCGGTCAGCGTTCGCATGGTATGGTTGCGAACGCCCAATCATATTTTTGACGGATCCGTCATCAGGAGAGCCGATGAAAGAAGACCAGCAAAACTTCGAACAGGCGATGGGGATCATGCGCCGGTTGCGAAAGCCGGGCGGTTGCCCGTGGGATGCAGAGCAGACGCACGACTCACTCAAGCGCTACCTGATCGAGGAGTGCTACGAAGTGGTCGAGGCTATCGATAATAAAGATGACATCCTGCTCAGGGAAGAGCTTGGAGACCTCATGCTGCAGCCGCTCTTTCATGCAGCGATTGCCGAAGAGCGGGGCGCTTTCACCATTAACGATGTTCTGCAGACTCTTGCCGACAAGCTGATCCGCCGCCATCCGCATGTCTTCGGTGCGCAGGAGATAAGAACCAGCGACGAACAGGTGGCCAACTGGGAAAAGATCAAGAAAGAAGAAAAGGGGAAGGAGCGTAAATCGGCGCTCGCCGGCATCCCGCCGCACCTGCCGTCACTGATGAAGGCGCAGAAAATCACCGAAAAGGCCGCACGGGTCGGCTTTGACTGGGAGCATACGGATCAGGTTTTCGCCAAGGTGCTTGAAGAACTGCACGAACTGGAAGAGACCATGGTGGCGGGGAATGAAGAGCGGATGGAAGCGGAACTCGGCGACCTGCTCTTTGCCATCGTCAACCTCGGCCGTTTTCTGTCGGTCAACCCCGAAGAGGCGCTGCGCAAGACCATCAACCGCTTTGAACGCCGCTTCGGTCATATCGAGGAGACCCTGCATGCACAAGGGGTCAAGCTGAAGGATGCCTCGGTTGAAGAGATGGAAGCTCTCTGGCAGGAGGCGAAGAAGCTGGAAGGATAAAATCGGGATCTGGGAACTGTGAACCGGGATCAGCAAAATCCTGAAGCTGAATTGATGCAGGCAGAGCCGTATCAGTTTTCCGCGAGAAGCAAAAAAAGACTTCCCGGTTCCCGGTTCCCAGTTCCCAGTTCCCAGTTCCCAGTTCCCAGTTCCCAGTTCCCAGTTCCCAGTTCCCAGTTCCCGGTTCCCAGTTCCCAGTTCCCAGTTCCCGGTTCCCGGTTCACAGTTCACAGTTCACAGTTCACAGTTCACAGGTGTCCAAAATGGTTCGTGTCAAAATTTGCGGTATAACGTCTCTTGATGACGCCCGGATGGCGGTTGATGCCGGAGCTGATGCTCTCGGTTTTGTCTTTTGCGAACAGTCGCCCCGCTTTATCAATCCGGTGGCTGCGGCAAAGATCATCGCCAAGCTGCCGCCGTTCATCCAGACAGTCGGCCTGTTTGTCAACGAGGACATCGAGAAGCTCAACTGGACAGCCGGTTTCTGCGGGCTCGATCTCTTGCAGCTCCATGGCGACGAAACTCCTGAGGATTGCCTGGAGGTTAACCGGCGCGTCATCAAGGCGTTCCGGATTCAGGACATCGTCAGCATCGACCCGTTGAAAAAGTATCAGGTCTCCGGCTACCTGCTCGATGCTTGGTGTCCGGATTGCTACGGCGGCACGGGGCGAACATTCAACTGGGAGGTTGCCGCTGCGGCGCGGCAGTATGGCAGGATCATCCTTGCAGGCGGGCTCACTGCCGACAATATAGTGGAAGCGCTGCAGGCGGTGCAGCCTTACGGGGTGGATGTCTCCAGCGGGGTCGAATCCGCTCCGGGGAAAAAGGATGCGGAGAAGGTGAAGGAGTTTATCAAGCGGGCAAAGGGGTATTGATCCCGACTAAGAAAAGCAGTTACCACAGAGGACTCAGAGAAACACAGAGCAAAATAGATGAGTTATAAAAAACAGCACATCTCGCCTTTTTGGTTTAACTGGATATTGGCGTAACCAACTGATGTATTCGGTTTTCTCTATGTCCTCTGTGGTTAAACTGCCGTTTATAGGTTAATTGTCCAAGCGGGGGTGTTTATGCCCCCGCTTTTTTATTGATGCTGCCATTCTTTTTATGGTTACGGGTTAAATATACCATTTGTGTAGATCACCTGTTCACGCGCATGCGCGGGGGGGACTGGTGAATAACGAGTTTCCTGAAGGGTTTGGGGAATGGTGGAGAGATTACGCGTGTGGCAGTTAGGCTGCATGAGTCAGCTGGGTGATTGGCAAAAACAGGTAAAGGATAAAAGTGGAAGATTGTAGGTGGCCTATTACGTTTATTGATTAGCTAACAATACAATAATGTATTACAATCTAAATATATGATAACTTTCAACGATCAACATATTCGCAAGGCCGAGATTGCCCAGCTAATTCTGCTTCATCATATCTACTCCCAGAGTGGTAGCCATCTGTTGGTTTTTCAAGGGGGAACCGCCTTACGCTGGTGTTATGGTGGCAGCCGTTTTTCTGAGGATCTTGATTTTGTCTTTTCATGCTCACTCGCGACGGTGGATGCCATTTTGGCAAAGGCTCTCAAGCACGCTGAAAGGGAGATGTTCCCCCATTTTGGCGCAGGCGCTCTGCTTATTAGCGACAAAAGTAGTCGTACAGGGGCGCGTAAGCTGATGGTAGTCTGGCAGCCGGAAAATGAGCGCCAAAGGATTGCAATCAAGCTGGAGTTTGAACCGCTTGCCGCCAAGGTGGTTGTGGAGACCCAGCCGCTCATTCTTTCTGCACTGCCAGCGGTTTCCTACCTGATCCGTGTCGGCGAATTCAGAATTCCTCGTGCCAACTCCGTGCTGGTTGCGGAATCAGCTACAGAAATCCTCTCGGACAAGGTACGTGCTCTTCTTGAACGTAAATATCTCAAGGGGCGTGATTTTTTCGATGTCTGGTTTCTGGTAGCCATGTTGACGACAAAAACAGACCGAACTCAGGTGGAGAGAAAATTCAAAGCCTGCCAGTGGCCATTTGTTGCGGCGCGGGGGATTAATTTCTTTATCGTACCCACAGAGGTAGAGCATAAAGAGATCGCAGAAGCCATTGAAACGGATCTTGGCCGGTTTCTGCCACCGGAAATGCTGGTAGTGCACCGTGCTGAAGGCTACGTCGCTTTTTTTGATGCAGTCAGGACACTCTTTATTGAGCTGCGCACTGCCGGGGTCAGTCTGCCATGAGCGCCTTAAAGATTTTGCAGCAGCTCCCCCAACTATTCCACTATGCCGATCTGCAGAAGTTCACCGGCAATGCTAATGTTTTTCTGACCAGAGCGCATAAAGCCGGTCTGGTTGAGCGACTGGTTCGTAGCATCTATATCAACAGTACATTCAAGGGGCGACCGGGCATCGAAGAGGCTGCCTGCTTTATCCGCACTCCTTGCTACATCTCCTGTGAATGGGCGCTCCACTATCATGGTATCACCATCCAGGCACCGACCGTCTGTACGGTGCTGACACTCAGTACCGCGGTTGGTGAGGCGCGGCGATTTATCTATCAGGGGTGTGCAATCGAGTTCTCCCGCATTGCTCCCCGGCTATTCACCGGTTACACCATGCAAGATGGCTTTGCCATTGCCACACCGGAGAAGGCGCTGCTGGACACAATCTACCTGCGTCAAGGCTTGCCGGTTGAGGATGAGCTTGAATTGGATAGTGTCGATCGGGCTGTTCTGGTGGAGCTGGCGCAAGTCTATCCGCTGCGGGTGCGGGAGAGAGTCGGGCAGATGGTATTTGCAATGAATGACGCTGGCGCGTGAACCGGTCAGCAGGAGTTGTTTTGTAGGGCAACATCCAAAACGGGTGGATGGCCGGTTTGGTAAACAGCTGATTACGGAAATATTTTAGAAAAGATGTAATGATATCGGCCAGGTAATAAAAGTTCGCTGCAGCTAACTTTTGGACGGTCTAATGTTTAGTGATGTGCTACAACTGTTTGGAAGTTGAATGAGTAGTAATTGCCTGAACGTTTTCATGATCACAGTCTAAATATTCCATTTGGGAAGATCACCGGTTCACGAGCATGCGCGGGGGGATGGTCAATAACATGTTAGATCATTAAAAGAAGAGAACATGAAGACATCAAATTTATTACGCCCATCTGGAATATTTATCTTCATAATGACCGCTATTTGGGCGTTACCATTTGCTGTGCGAACAGTAGCGGCTGAACCCCTTGAATTCAAATCACATCTATACCATGTCGCATTCTTCGGAATACCGGTCATAACTTCAGTCTTCCTGAATCTAAACAAGAAAATAATGGAAAAATGGTCACGAAATGGGATATGGAGTCGAATTATCATCATCTGCTGCGGCTACGCAGCTTCTGCGATTACCACAGTGCTCATTGTAATGGACTGGGGATTTTATGGAGGTGATGCAGGCGGGAGTTATGCCTTATTCCTACTCCCTTCAATCGCGGTATATGCTGTCATAGGGCTTGTTGTTGGGTTATTCATGTACTTGCTCACAATGTATCAAAAAGCCAAAGACAGATCTATCCAGGAAGATTCACCTGACCGAAAAGCCGTCAGGTGATCTCCCAAACCGTTGGATGAGAAATGGTTTGACTTGAAATAAATGATAGCGTACGATTTGACGTACGAAATGGAGGTGGGCCAAAATGACTACACTATCAGCTACAGAAGCGAGAAAATCCCTTTATAACCTTGTCGATGACGTTGCGTTATCTCATGATCCGATTCAGATTGTTGGCAAGCGACACTCAGCAGTTCTCATCTCAGAAGATGATTGGCGTGCTATCCAGGAAACTTTGTATCTCACGTCAATACCTGGCATGCGGGAATCTATAAAGAAAGGTCTTAAA